>JAWQFW010000214.1:0-9147 GCA_035968095.1 Oscillatoria sp. PMC 1068.18 | reverse complement strand
GATATATTCATCCCAAACAAAATTATTATTCCATACTGAAGTCCGCCTAAGTATCTAGCTTCGTTGGTCAAGAGAAAGATAATTATTGTAATTTGGAATAAGAGTAAGGCAACAATTGAAACTCTTTTTGGAAAGCTAATTTTTTTCGCTAAAACAATTGCACAAGTTAATAACCAAACTAGGGGTGAATAGCCTAATAAAGTAGTCCTAAATGTATTTCGCCAACCATCACTTGCATAAACTTTTACATCTTGAAGATAATTATATTCTTTGGTAAGGTCGCTTCGATAAACAGATTCAGGAAATAAGTTGCTCAAAATTGGGCCGTAAGGAGAGCCGGATTGCAAAAAAGTCCAGATTAATAAGGGTAGGTAAAAAACTAACCAAGGTAGTGAAAGGATCAGGAAAAAATTTAATTTTTCTTGCCAAGTGGTTAGATATTTCCACAAATAAATAATTGATAAGCAGAGAATAGCTGCCCCTAATGGTAATAAAGTTATTTTAGAAGTACCAGCAGCTAAAACTAGAAACGAACAGATAAATCCATAGGTTTGATAATTTACTTGTTTGAGTAAATTTTCTTTGGTGAATAAAGCTACTACGACTGAAGCTGTTGCTAAATCGCCCATTGCATGAGCGCCTCCAGTGACATACCAAACTACTGGATAAATGCCAACGACAATTGGTGTTACACAAAAGTAGCCGAAAGCTGATTCTTGGATACTTTGGCTAATTAAATACCAACCAAACCAAACTAAAGTTAGACTTAAACTCCAACTAATTACATTACCTGCGTCGGGAAAGCCGAGGGAGTGAAGCGGGGTTAAGGCGATTTGAAAGTGCATATGTGGCATGATTGCACCTTCTAATGGTTCTTGATAGAAGTTTAAAGCCCGATCGCTAACAATCCGACTAGGAAGAAGCATATGATAATGTAATTCATCAATTTTAGTCGAAGGCGCGATCGCTACTAATAAATTTACAGTTAGGGCAACTATACCTATGATTAAAGGCAATATTCTCCAACCACGAGGAATTATCTGAGTCTTTGGCGGCTGTAATGGATAGGCTAACCGATAACAGCTTAATCCTCCCACAGCAACTAAAATTATCCAGATACCGATCAAAACTGGCGGGATGGCAATGCCAATCATACCTACTATTTGAACTGTTAAACTTAAAATTTGAATTCCTAGCAAGACACCAACAACTTGTCGCCAAGGACTAGGCATTTTTAAACGTGCTATATGCAGAAAAAGTAAGCCAATTCCTAATAGACCGATAAAGGTAGCAATTCCTATTAATAAAACTATGAATGGAGAATAATTGTCAGTAGCCAAAAACGAAGTCATATTTCTACTTGGCGCTTTTGCTTAATAGTATATTGTTTACCAATTATATTCTAATTGTTTTAGATTATTCCTGAATTATCAACTCATGGTTACACTTTTTCCCTAACCTGATATCTAAATGAGTAGCGCTCAGATTTGCTCAATATTTATCGCTTTACTAAATCTGAAAAATTACCTACTAGCTTATTGCTAAATTGGCTCAAGTAATTAGCTAAAACTCAGTTATGCCAAACTCTATCCAAGTTTTTCGTAAAATTTGATACATTTATTGTCTTTTGTAGTCAAAACTTCTGTTCAACATAGTGAGGTGAGTTCGACTGTAAGTGAAGTCACTGAGAAGACGAAGCCAAATCACAAAAATTCCGCGATATTGCTCACGCCAATCAGCTTATCAGTTAGTCACCATTTAAATAGATAACGATCCGGAAACAGCAATCCGGCATTGGTAGCTTAAATTTAGAAAAGTCTGTTTAATTAGGTGGAACAGAGTCGAGCGATGAATGATGTAACCCAGTATACAGTAAAAAATATTGTCTTAGCAAGTTGGATCTGGACTGACGACAATCAATCCACCTCCAGCAAGAAAACTGTCAAAAAGGAGTTTGCGCCGTTGAAACCATTGCGGCAATGGCTGGATAACCTGAAAGTCAATAATCCTGAATTTGCACGTCGCCTTTGCAAACTAATTCCTTCCCAATGTCCTTTTGAGCGAGAAGTAAAACTGTTTGGTCGTACTATCTTACATATTCCCCCAATGTGTAAACTCAATCCTATCTATGAGGAATTGATGATGCTGCGTTTCCGAGCTTTATCTTATTTAGCAGACGAATGCGGTGAAGATATCAGCGCCTTTTGTTAAGATTTCTCTGGTAAACATTTGTATTAAGCAAGGAAAATCTTGCCCAGAGATAGCAGAGAATGGCGATTATCGCGCTGAAAGCTTGGTATCTACCAGAGTACGAACCAATTAGGGAAACGATCAAACGCCCTCACGATTTGCGTTTGAATCGTAATAGCTTGCTCAAGTCAGGATTGCGAGCAGATTTTTTAGACGAGATTGAAGACGTAAAAACTGCCGAGTGGTTTGGGCGTTATTTGGAAGGAGAGACGGTTGAGTTTTATCTTGAGGGTAGTGGCGGTTACGCCATCTCGAATATAGATTTAACAGCACGAGAGATTTATTTTACCAAACGGGAGATCGCCGCCATGTTAGAGCCGACGATCTTTTTCTGCTGGCAAAGAGAATATCCGAGTGCGAGTAACCAGTTGCGGGAAGTTTTGTTAGAGACGATTGAAGAGTTAAACGGGCGTACCGCTAGGTCGGCGCAGCGATCGCGTGTTCCTTTAATTTTACAAGAATCTCCCCGTCCGAGTGAAGCTCCTCTGCGACTTAGTAGCGCTCATCTACGACAAATCCGCAAATGTTTGTTATTTGTCGCCGATGCAACGCCTGTAGCACGTCTCACCGACGAAGAGGAAACTACTAGACTGCTTCCTAGCCCCAATGTTTGTGTGGAAACTGGCTACGCAATGCAAAGCAAGCGCACCGGACAAGTTTTGCTGGCGAAAATGGAACGTCCAGGCTGGGAGGGGCAATATCCCTTTGATTTACCCAACCAGCAACAATTATCTTTTACGACAGCAAGTGAGTTAACTAAAACTTTACCACCTTTGCTCTCAACTTTGCTGCGGCGTTTTAATCTTTTTTAGCTGAAAGGGCTATAAATCTCAACGCTAGATATTTACTTTAGCGTTGAGAATTCTAGCTCTGTTTTTCGAGTCAAATAACAGATTTTGAACTTAGTGTAACTTTTTCCTAGCTCACATTAATACACAAATTATTATTTTTGTCAATTAATATTTATCTTGAAAAATTAATTCTAAACGTTTTTGAGAGGCTGCTAAAGCTTCTTCCGGGCTTTGTTTCCCTAACAGAGAAGCTTCTATTGCACGTCCGAAGTTTTCTGAAAGACGAGAGTATCCGGGAATGATGGGACGCGATCGCGCCCACTCCATTTGCTGTAAAAATATATTTAACATCGGATTTTCTTGCACAAATTTTTGATATTCTGTACTTGTTTGCGCTTTTTTATTAATCGGTAAATATCCTGTACCCAAAGCCCAAGCGGTTTGGAATTCTTCACTCAAGACATAACTCAAAAACTCAATTGCTGCTTGTTCTCTTTCTGGAGTAGTTTTAAACACAAATAAGTTTTCTCCACCAACAACTGCGGCACGTTCTTTTTGCGCTGGAATCGGAAATACACCATAATCAAGATTACTTTGTTGTAACTGTCCTAAAGTCCAAGGTCCTGTTATTTGCATTGCGGCTTTCCCACTAATAAAATTATCCATTTCATAACCTCTTTCTGGTGCTGATAAAATTGCTAACTTATCGGCGACTAAATCAGCACCAAATTCCAATGCTGCAATCGTTCCTTTATTTACTAAATTTGGCTGATTTCCTAAAGTTAATTCGCCACCAGCACTAAAGACAAAGGGTAGCCATGCAAAGACAGTCCATTCTCCTTTTCCTAAAGATAAAAATAATCCGTATTGATCGATTAAACCATCTTTATTGAAATCTTGAGTTAATTTTTCTGCTGTTTCTCGCAGTTGTTGCCAAGTTTGCGGTAATTCAGAAATTCCTACTTTTTTAAATAAAGATGGACGGTAAAATATGGCTGTATTATTCGTAGCTAAAGGAATTGACCAAAAATGATTATCTAATTCCATTGATTCCAACAAAACTGAATCTATTTCTTGTTTGAGAGGAGAATTATTTAACCAAGATTCTAAAGGTTTAATTGCTTGTAATTCTACTAATTGTCCTGTTAATTGTGGTGTAAACCAAAGAATATCTGGTGGCACATTTCCTACTACTGCTGTGAGAATTTTTGGTAATTGCCCGTCAGGTTGACCGATATATAATGCTTCTAATTCTATCTGAGGATGATTTTGATTAAATTTAGTAACTAATTGATTGAAAACGTCTCGATTTGCTGGTGGGTTAATTCCATGCCACATAGTAATCTTAATTATCTCGCTGTCAGTTGCAGAATTAGTTTGACAACCTGTTATAAATAGGAGAGTGAAGCTGAGAACAATTGCTAGTAAGCGAGATAATAATGATTTCATAAGTTTGGATTACTAATTTCAAGTAACTCTTTTATGTTAGCATTTTTATTGGTTGCTAAAATTTGCAAATATTTTTGTTTATAAATTGCCAAGCGTTGCATAGTGAAAAAAAGTTGCTGTTGCATCTAGTTCGATAACTTAACTTATAGTAAAAATGGTTGAAGATATTTCGGCTGACTGATTGTTAACGATGCTTATTGAGAGGATCTAAATTTAGTTTTGGCTCAAAATTCAGTTTAAATAAATCTATCTCAAGAGGATGAGACAAGCAGCGAATGAATCTGTCTCTAGATACATTAAAATTCCCTAGGTTAGGCGCGAAAATACGAAAGTCACTAAAAAAAGTAATTTTTGTATTCTCAATAACAAACATTTCAGACTTAATATGATTAAGAAAATTGTCCGTGCTGTTTTACCAGTGTGCTTAGTCTGCTTATTATTTGTAGGAGTTAGCGTACCTTCAGCTTCTGCAAATTCTAACATGGTTGGCGATCGCACTTTAATCGCTTTCGATGGTATCTTGGAAGGTATTGGCGACAAAGCTCAAGGTAAAGCTAACGAAGCCGCAGGTAAAGCCCAGAGAAACTTTGGTGCAACTACCAATCAAGTTGAAGGCGCATTAAAAGAAGCTCAAGGTAAAGCACAACAAGCTGCTGGCGATGCTAAAATTAAACTCGATCGCACCGGAGACAAGATTGAAAACTCTCTCGATCGTGCTGAAGATCGCGCTGAAGATGCTGGCGAAAGCTTAATAGATAAGGTACAGAATTTATTTGACTAAACTGAAATTTCTAGTTTAGCGCTCACTTAAGCAAAATCAAAATAGCCCCAGATTATGATTCTGTGGGCTAACTTTGTTTAACTTGATTAAACCAAACTTCAAAGCGATCGCCCAACGCGGCTAAAGAATATTCTGCCTCAGCTTGTTGACGACAAGCATACCGCTCAATTTCATTTATACGCTGTATCGCCTCTACTAGCCCCGTAACACTGCCCGGTTCCACCAAAAAGCCAGTTTTGCCATCGCGAACAATTTCGGCGGGTCCACCGAGACGATAGGCAATTACCGGAACACCACAAGCCAAAGCTTCAATCGCCACATTCCCAAAAGCCTCCACCCAACGAGGAGTCATCAACATCGCCCGACATTGACCTAATTCCCGTTGTAACTCTACAGTAGACAAAAATCCGCCATATTCCACAGGGGCATCAGGATAATCTTGACAAATTTGTTCCCAATAATCTCGATCCTGCATTTTGCCAAAAATTCGTAGGGGAATTCCAGTAATTTTCGCGGCTGCAACCGCATCCTCAAGGGCTTTCTCCGGTGCAATTCTACCCAACCAAGCCAAACATTCTCCCGGTTGCGGACAAAATTGATACAAATCCAAATCAATCCCACTGCCTAAAATCTGACAAGACTCAGCAAAAGGAAAAGTAGCCGCTTGAGAGAGAGTATAAACTGCGATCGCCTTTGGAAATTTTTCCGCCACATCTGTCATAATTCGATCTAGCGCCACACTCATCGAACCCATACTGATAAAATGAGCCACTGGACAGCGAAAAAACGGTGTGAGATAAAAAGGCAACCAATCGTAAGCAAAATTAACAACTAAATCACAATTTGTCTCTTGCTGGCGCACATACTCGCACATATTTGCTAATACTGAATTATCCGGCAAACAAATCGGAATATCTCGTCCTTGACTTTGCGCTGGAACTTGCAAATTTCCGGCAATTCCCACAATTTTAAGATTACCCAAAACCGAACCCGCAGGCGCAACTACCTCCACTTCATGTCCGCGTTTCAGCATTTCTTGAGCAACATTTTGCAGTGTTAATTCTACACCACCGCCTTGTCCTGAACCAAGACAACCTACAGGTGTTGATAAAAATAATAGTTTCATTAGTTAGTGTTTGGTGACTGGTGATTGGTGAGTGGGGACTGGTGATTGGGGACTGGTGACTGGTGACTGGTGACTGGGGTGAGTTATCAGTTTATCCGCTAATTCCTCCTTATCTTCCTAATCCCCAATTCCTAATCCCTAATCCCCAATCCCTAATCCCTAATTATTAGGCGGATTTTGTCCCATTGACAAGCGATCTAAATCCGAATCTGAAGTAGGCATTTGAAGCTGATTAAGCCGAGAAAGCGCCCAGGCTGCGGTTTCTTGTACTTCTGTATCAGGATCGTCAGCAGCATTGCATAACATTCGACTAACTTGAGAAATTAATTCGTAAACTCTGGTTAAATCGCGAATCGCGTTTTTCCGCACTTCTGGGTTATCATCTTGCAGAGAAAGAGCCAAAGCGCGATTTAGGGGTTTGAGAGTACGGTTGCTAATTTGCGCGATCGCCTCCAAAATTAAACTACGTTCCTGGGAATCACAGTCAATCATTAACTCAACTAAAGGCTGCATCGCCCTAGAATCGGCGCGTTGGGCTAATTCCCAAATTGCTTTACGTCGTTTGGTAGGATCTGGTTGACGCAAGTCTTTAATCAATTCATCAATAATATCAATTTTCGCAAGGCGAGAAGTTTTGCGGATTTCTGGAAGCGAGTTTTGGGGATTATTTAACTCAGTTTGACCCTCTTCTAAAGTCGAAACTGCTAAATTACTGCCATTGTGGTGATTATTATCTAAATCTAGTTGTTCTTGATGAGGTGAGTTTTCTGCTTCTGGGTAGCTAGTTAATTCTGAATCTTCGCTAAACTCGTCAGTTAAATTATCTTCGGGTAAAACCGATCTTAAATTTCGCTTTCTTTTCTTCTGACGCTTCAACATTCCGAGTAAAAAGACTATTCCTATTCCTAAGCTAGCGACGAGCGCAAAAAATATCCCGAATAAGAATAATGTCCGTTTGCTAAATAATGATTCTTCCTCTTTTTCGACGGGAGGAGTTTCTGCTTCAGTTGGGCTAGGAGTTGATTCTACTACAGCCGTGTCTAGTTTTTCCCACGTACCAAGTCCGACAATACCATCAGCCGTTAAAGCTTCGCTGCGTTGAAATGCTTCTACTGCTAATCTGGTATTCTCGTCGTATACCCCATTAACTTCACCCTCGAAGTAACCCAACTGTTTGAGTTTCGTTTGCAATTGTTCAACTTCTGTACCCTGACTGCCAGGAATCAAGGTAGGTTTGGGAGTAGTAGTGTTGTCTTCTACCTGAGCAAGTTGATATTCTTCTGGGTAAGACAGAGAAAATGCTAACCCAGCAGCTAAATTTTCTGTGACAGTGAGACAAGTAATGCAGGTAGCGAGAAACAAAGGTAAGCGATCGCGCATCATAAACTTGTTTAGGGCTGATAATTTGGCAGCCATCATTAAGCAAAGCGTTGGTGACATCGGCAATTTTTTCTAGGCTGAGTTTAGCCTTTTTTTCCGACTAACACACTCTTGTTATAAATCGTAACCACATCCCAGCTAGATGCAAACCCGTGGATTTTTTTACTGTCTCTAGCTTACCTACTCTGGCGATGGAAACGTCAACTTGTTTAACTGATGCTGATCTTCGTCGAGTCAGCGATTTTTACTTGTAGTTGTTGATTTATTTGGCGATCGCCGATTGGTTAGTTTTTTGGTTATTATTGATTTCGGTGTTTTCTTCGGTGACTTCTCCCTGCCACCATTGTCCAATTTTTTCGCGCTGATTAATTAAAAATATACTTACCAGTGTTAACAATACTCCTACCCACTGGATTTCACTTAAGACTTCTGCTAAAAATAAATTGCCGAAAATCAAGGCAAAAATTGGTGTGAGAAAGGTGAGGGAAGTAAAGCTAGTTAGATTCCCTGACGAAGCGATATAGAAAAATAACCCATAGGCGATCGCGCTACCAAATACTGTGGCATAAGTTAATCCCAACCAACTACCCAAATCCAAATTTACCCATTGGTTTGATTCTCCTACACCAGAAAAGATAAATAAAGGCAACCCCCCAATAATCATGTGCCAGCCTGTCGCTGTCACCGGATCGGCATAACGACTGACAAAGCGAATCATAATTGTCCCTACTGCCATTGATAGCGATGCTAGCAGCATTAACCACTCGCCGTTACTAAACAAGGCTTCCCAGTTAAAAGAGAGATCGAGAAAGTTACCTTGAACCAGATTAACAATCCAGCGATCGGGGAAACCAATTAAACTAATACCGAAAACTCCTGTCAGTAAACCGATTCCGCCCCAAATTCCGATAACTTCGCCAAATAGCCAACTAGAGAGAATTGCGATCGCGATCGGTTGCGAATCGATCATCACCGAACCTAAACCAGCCCCGGTTTTCACTAAACCCTCAGCCAGAAATCCCTGAAACATTACCCCATCCACCAAAGCGAATAAACCAATCCATAACCATGCTTTCCAGCCTTGGGGTTGAGGACGACCCAGAATCATGCCCACAGCTAATACTAGCAATCCGGCGGGCAATAAGCGTATTCCCGCCATAAATAAAGGTGTCGTGTTCGGAATTACTCCTTTCATCGCTACCATTGCTGTTCCCCAAAGAAAAAAAGGAACAATTAGTAGCAACGGATACAGATATTTTTTTAATTTTGCTCTTGTTAATTCCATTAAAATATTTTTATGTAAACCGAAATCTAAACTCTTGCCTGGATATTCTTTACTTAACTTAATTTTAATCAACTATGTATTTTTG
>JAWQFW010000213.1:0-9240 GCA_035968095.1 Oscillatoria sp. PMC 1068.18 | reverse complement strand
GATGATAATTATCTAATTGGTTTTAGTAAGTTAAAATGACGATAATTATCTTGAACCAGGGGAAACTATGCGCTTCATTTGTGGTAAATATATCTTAGCTACTTTTGCGGTAATTAACGCGATCGCTACTGCTAGTAATGCGGCGATCGTCGGTTTATATGATTTTGAGGGAGACTCGCTGACACCTAGTAGTGTTGATTCTAACTTAAGTTTCAGTAATTTTTCTTATACGGGTCCGGGAACAACGAATTTTTTTGCAGGAAACCCTGGAGATGCTTATAGCTCTAATAACTGGGCGGCTGGTACTATTGATTTGGGACGTTACTTTCAATTTAGTATCGATCCTAATCCTGGGTTTGAAGTTACTCTCAATAGTTTGGAGTTAGATGAACGTCGTTCTGGTACGGGTCCGACTACTTGGGAAGTTCGGTCTAGTTTAGATAATTATGCTAGTACACTCTCGCTTTTTAATGTACCAGATAATACTGATTTTCGAGCTAATCAAACTACTAATTTCAGTTCTACATTTACTGGTCTTACCAATTCAGTTACTTTCAGAATTTATGGCTATAATGCTGAAAGTGGTGTGGGAACTTGGCGTTTAGATAATGTTGAAGTAGATGGTATAGTTAATGCCACAGCGACGGCGGTTCCTTTTGAGTTTTCTCCTGGTTTAGGTTTGTTGATTCTCGGAGTTTGGCTAACGGGTTTTCAGTTAAAAAATCGACAAAAAACTAAGTAGGAATTTTCAATTAAACGTTTACAGCGATTGATTTTTCTGATTTTGCTTGAATCAAAGCTTCAAATAGTTTTCTGCCGTCTGTGGCTTTTAAAACGGGGTCTGAGGCTCTTTCTGGGTGGGGCATCATCCCTAAAACATTGCCTTTTTTGTTGGTAATTCCGGCGATGTTGTTGAGGGAACCGTTAGGATTGCTTGTTTCGTTAATTTCGCCTGTTTGGGTACAGTAACGGAAGAGAATTTGCTGGTTATCTTCTAGTGATTTTAATGTATCATTATCGGCGTAATAACGACCTTCGCCGTGGGCGATTGGTAAGGTGATAATTTGATTTGGGGAATAAGCTTGTGTCCAAGGTAGATTTGTATTTTCTACTTTAATGGGGACGCGATCGCAAATAAAGTGCAAATCTCGATTGCGAGTTAAGGCTCCCGGCAGTAGCCCAACTTCGGTTAAAATTTGGAAACCGTTACAAATACCGAGAACGTATTTACCTTGTTGAGCATGATTGATTACACTTTGCATTACTGGGGAGAAACGCGCGATCGCGCCACATCTGAGATAATCTCCATAGCTAAACCCACCCGGTATGACTACCACATCAAGATCGCTAATCTCGGTTTCTTCGTGCCAAACCATCCGAGTTGGCATTTCTAATAGTTGCGATGTTACCATAGCCACATCGCGATCGCAGTTTGACCCTGGAAAAACAAGAATCCCAAATTTCACAATTATCTTTCCTATTTAACAATTAATTTTTCTGACATTTGAACAGCAAATCAAGCAATTTTGTAATTAATTTGTGTCTCACTTCGGCTATTTTCTCGGCACAAAAATCTGCATAACCACAACTTAATTAGTTAGCAACAGCAGACAACTCTACAACTTCAAAACGGTAATTTTCAATCACTGTATTTGCCAACATCCGATCGCACATCAAATCAAGTTGTGCATTCGCCTCAGCTTCACTAGCCGCATTCAGCGTCATTTCAATATACTTACCAATTCTAACTTGTTCTACATCTTCATAGCCTAACTGTTTCAGTCCCGACTTTACAGCTACACCAGCAGGATCGAGAACTGATGGTCGGAGGGTAATATAAATACGAGCATGATATTGATTCATCGTTAATTTAATTGCTAATTAGGTAATTAGTAGTCGATAGTTGGGATCTTACTTTAAACTATTTTAAGGCAAATCTACCCACCGATAGCTCGGCTCAGTTAATTTAGTTAGATAAAAGGCAAAAAACAGCGATCGCGCGAAACTCTTAAACTTATGAAAGCCCAACGCACTCGATCTCAACAGCGAATTTTCCAACTGCTTCAGTCTCTCAAGCGGTCAATTTCAGCACAAGACTTGTATCTGGAACTACGCAAGCGCAATCAAAGTCTCGGACTAGCAACAGTTTACCGTGCCTTGGAAGCCTTGAAACTAGAAGGGGCGGTACAGGTGCGGACTTTACCTAGTGGTGAGTCGGTTTACGCTTCCGTACAGCAAGACCAACATCACCTCACCTGTCTTAATTGTGGAGAATCAATCCCCATCGAGCAATGTCCTGTCCACGAATTAGAAAATCAACTGGAAAAGTCCCACTCCTTTAAAGTTTTTTACCATACTTTAGAATTTTTCGGCATCTGCGATCGCTGTCAGCTTACTTCAGTTAACCCAACTTAACCTGCTTGATGACGCTCGCTTTTCTCGATGTCAAAATTTAACGAATTGGTTTCGCCGTTTTGGTTGTTACCATTGTTACCAACAACTGCACGCATTCCTTCTAAAGTAGAAACAATACTCCGAGGGTCGATAAACATCACTTTACTACTTTCGCTACTGCCGATAGTTTTGCCCATTTCCAGATAGTTTTGTGCCAGTAAAAACTGCAAAGCTTCTTTGGCATTCGGGTCAGATTTTAGCTTTTCCGTGACAATTTGCATTGCTTGTGCAGTAGCTTGCGCCCTCAAAACTTGTTCTTGTCTTTCGGCTTCGGCTTTCAAAACGATCGCTTGTTTTTCGGCTTCGGCTGCTAAAATTGCCGCTTCTTTTCTCGCTTTGGCTTCTAAAACTCTCGCTTTGGCTTGACCTTCGGCAGAGTTAACTGAAGAATCTCTTTCACCTTCAGAAGTTAAAATTGCCGCCCGTTTTCTTCTCTCGGCTGCCATTTGTAACTCCATTGAATCTTGCACAGCTTTCGAGGGAATAATATCTCTTAATTCTACTCTCGTAACTTTTACTCCCCAAGGATCGGTGGCAATATCTAATTCGCGTAAGAGAATTTCATTAATTTCGGTACGGGCGGTAAAGGTTTGGTCTAATTCTAATTTACCCATTTCTGAGCGAATTTGAGTTAAGACTAAATTCACCATTGCGGTTTGGAGATTTTCAACTTTATAGTAAGCTTTCTCCATATCCATAATTCGCCAGTAAACTACTGCATCAACACTAATGGAAACGTTATCGCAAGTGATACAAGTTTGCGGCGGAATATCGATGACTTTTTCGCGAGTCGTTTCTTTATAAACAACTTTATCGATGAAAGGAACGACAAATTTAAGTCCCGGTGTCAGTTTTCTTTTATATTGTCCGAGACTTTCTACTAATGCTTCATTTTGTTCGTTAATTATTTTGACTGAACCTGCGAGGGCAGAACCGCCAAAAACTGTTAAGAAGATGATAAAAGAAAAGAATTCTCCCATTGTTTAATTTCCTTTTTTTTAGTGATTAGGGATTGGGAATTGGGGATTGGGGATTGGGAATTGGGGATTGGGGATTGGGGGAATTGGAGGTATGGTCAGTGTGGTCGGTTTTGGGAATTACCAGCTATAGTTTTACCAACATTTACTCTTCCAACTCCTCCTTGTCCCCCCATTTCCTCCTTGTCCTCCCTTTCCTCCTTGTCCTCCATTTCCTCCTTATCTTCCCCCCCTCCTCCTTGTTCTCAATAAAGGAGGAGATTGTGTGGCATAACGATAAGGGTATTTCCTTCGCGACGCAACACATAAACTCTTTGGTTAGCAGCGATCGCCATTTCTTCGTCTTCACATTTTGCTCGCCATGAGTTACCCTCATAAAGCACTCTCCCTGCTTGTCCGGGGGGAATTTCGCTGAGGGTTTCGCCTTCTCTAGCAGCTTCGAGAGTGCTAGCTTTGCGTTTCGGAGCAAAAAAGCGTCGCGAAGAGAAAATTAGTAACGTCGAAAAAATTAACCATAATGCCACCTGTAAACTAATTTGTGGTAACAGTAAAGATACTAAAGCCACGCCCAAAGCTGCGATCCCCATCATAAAGGCGACAAAGGCGGTGGGGAAAAAGAACTCCATCAAGCACAAAATTGAGCCAGCTAGCAGCCAGAAGATAGTTGTACTTAAGATCGGAGTAGAGGCAGCCATTGACGCGGTAGCGCCAGCGCCTTTTTGGGCGATCGCTAGTAAATAGGTATCAACTGCTACTGCGAATCTTTCAAGGACAGTTTGCTGCATATCAGCTTCCCATGTCGGAAAATTGTAGAATCTAGAGCCAAATTTTTGTAAGTTACCGAATCTTGGTCAAAAATACCTCGATTTATTGCCAGCTTAACAACTTTTTCCTGAACACTAAAGAACCATTGCCGAGAAAAAATTCCGAGCGAAAACATCGCTACAGTAAAGATAGTTCTTTCTTTATAATAGCTTGAGTCAACTCAGGCTTCGGTCGTGGCAAGATTCCTGAGTCGTTTTTGCAAGAAAATTTAACTTTAATTTATGAGTAATTCTCCATCACAATTTCATTCTCCTCATCTTTGGGCAGCAGGTTCCTTAGCCGCCGAATTTGCTCCCGGAGAGTTGGTAGCTAATCGCTATCAAGTGGTTGCACCGCAGATTTGGCGAGATACAAACCCGAAAGAACCACCCTCATTGAGCGATCCTGCACCTGAAAGCGCGATCGCTTATTTGGGACTATTTGGACTAAGTTTGCATCTGCCTCGGCTTTATGGCATTTGCCAGTTAGAGGAAGGCGAAGTCATGGTTTTGGAAAATGTTCCTCTCACCCCCGAAGGTGAATTTTATCCTTCTCTGAAGCAAGTTTGGGCTGATGCTTCCCCAGTACGTCAAGTATACTGGCTCTGGCAAATACTCTCCCTTTGTCAGCCTTTAACTCAAGAAGGAGTCGCCTCAAGTTTACTCGATTGGGATAACATCCGCGTTCAAGGTTGGCGAGTTCGACTCAAGCAATTGTTTCTCGATTCTGAGACTAACCCCCCACCAGAGCTTTTACAATCTTCGATTACTTCCACAAGCGAAAGTGCTACTCTGATCCAAGCACCCCTCAATCTTTACTTACAAAAATTAGGCGCAATTTGGCAACCATTAGTAAGTTCCGCCAAAGCAGTCGTCGCCCCTCAACTCGAAGCAATTACTCAACAACTACAAACTCCTGATGTAGAGTTCGCAACAGTTTCCGCAACTCTCAACCAAATTTTGCTCGAACAAGCAGCCCAGCAACCCCTCCGCATTCAGGTTGCTAGTGCTAGCGATACCGGACCGAAGCGATCGCATAATGAAGACAGTTGCTATCCCACGGCTGAGGAAATTGAAAACCGCTTTCTCCAATCTCCTCCCATTCTCGCCGAACATTTAGCGATCGTCTGCGACGGCATTGGCGGACATGAAGGCGGTGAAGTCGCTTCTCAATTAGCCGTACAATCCCTCAAACTACAAATACAAGCTTTGTTAAGAGAAATTTCCAACGATCCGGAGATCATGACCCCCGACTTGGTAGCAGAGCAATTAGCAGCAATTGTGCGGATCGCCAACAACATCATTGCCGCTCGTAATGACGAACAAGAACGAGAATGGCGACAGCGCATGGGAACCACTTTAGTCATGGCTGTACAATTACCCCAACAAATCAAAAATCTTGAATTAGGAGTAGGTAATTCTCACGAACTTTACATCGTTAATGTCGGCGATAGTAAAGCTTATTGGATTACCCCAGAAGCTTGCTATCCTTTAACCGTAGATGATGATTTAGCGAGTCGGGAAACTACACTAGCTCGCAGTCTTTATCGCGAAGCTCTACAACATCGAGGTGCAGGAGCGCTTACCCAAGCTTTAGGAACCAAAGATGCTGAATCTCTGCGTCCAACTGTGCAACGATTGATCTTAGAAGAAGATGGTTTATTATTACTTTGTTCCGACGGCTTGAGTGACAATGATTTACTTGAACAATATTGGGCTTATTTTTGTCCGAATGTTCTCAATGGCGAACAAAGTTTAGCCGAAGCGGTTCAAGGTTTAATCGATTTAGCTAATGAAAAAAATGGTCATGATAATACTTCGGTAGTTTTGGCGGCTTACGGTATTTCGCCCCAGTATCCAGTGCTAGTAAATTTATCAGAATTACCTCAGTTTAGTGTCGTTAGTTCTAAGTCGGAAGCTTCTGATTCTCCTGAAACTTCAGAAGCTATTGAAGAGGAAACGGAATTAGAATTAGAACCAGAATCAGAACCTTCGGTAGAAGTTAATAATCGCACTCAGATCAATATTGTCGCGCTTGTTCTTGGAGTATTGGCTTTAGTTGCTTCTGCTGCTTTAGGTGGTTTGCTCTTATCAAAAGTTCTTCTCGATTCTGATTCAGAAAATCCTACTCCCCCAATAGAAAACGCCGAATAAGCAAGCTTTAGTTATTCGCTGTTTTTCTGCTTTTTGTGATCTATTTTACAGCAAGAGCGCTGCCCAATAGTACCAAAACAGCGATCGCCCAAGCTAAAATTTAATTTACCCCTTTTCTCTCTCGCCAATCCCCAAACTCATGACTACTGAAGTTAATATTGATAGTGTACAAGAACCAATCACTAGCGCACCTCCAGAAGTGCGAGAAATAATCGAACAAGTTCTCCAATTAGAAAAAGACAAGCTTTACCAAAAAACTCCTCGTCATATCAACGACGACATCCTCAAAATTATTAAAGAAGTGGTGCAATGAAGTTAATTTCCCTTAAACTTGGTAATTTTCGTCAGTTTTATGGTAAAACTCCGGAAATATTTTTAGCTAACAGCGAAGGAAATACAACCATTATTCACGGCAATAATGGCGCAGGAAAAACAACCATTCTCAATGCTTTTACCTGGGTACTTTACGAAAAATTCACTGCTGCTTTTGCTTCCCCTCACCAATTAGTAAATAAACGTGCTATTACCGAAGCTGACTTTAATAAGTCCGTAGAATGCGTTGTAGAAATACTCTTCGAGCATGAAAACAAAAGTTACCAAGTTAAGCGCCAGTGTTATGCCTATCGAGATAAAAATCACCACATTCAATATAGCCAAACTAAACTATTTATGATGGTAGCAGGAGATGACGGACTCTGGTGTCATCCCCTCCAACAACCCACAGATATTATTAACCGAATTTTACCAGAAAGTTTGCATCAATATTTCTTTTTTGACGGCGAACGCATCGACCATTTTTTCCGCTACAATCAAAAAAATAGTCTTGCGGAAGATACCAAAGAATTACTAGGTGTTAAAGTTTTAGACCGTGCCATAGAACATCTCAAAAAAGCCAAGCGGACATTACAAGATGAGTTAAATACTATCGGCGATACTAAAACAAAACAGTTACTTCGCGAACAAAAACAAATTGAAAAAAAGAGCGAAAACTTACAAAAACGCCAACAAGAAACTATTCAAGAAATTGCCCAATTAGGCGAATTAAAACAAGCAATTAACCAAAGACTCCTCGAACTAAGCGGTGCAGAAGAATTACAACAACTTAAACAAAAACTTTTGCACCAAGAAAAAACAATTCGGGAAAATATTATTAACTCGAATAACAGCATCAAAGAGTCACTTTCGCGGCGTGGTTTCACCATCTTTTTAAGTGAAGCTAGAACAGAATTTGCCAAAATTATTACTAAATTACGTTCCCAAGGTGAGTTACCAACCGGAATTAAACAACAATTTGTAGACAATCTTCTCAAACAGCAACGCTGCATTTGCGGCACAGAATTAACTCCAGGAACAAATTATCATCAACTTGTACAATCCTGGCGAGAAAAAGCAGGAATTCCGGCAGTTGAAGAAGCAGCAATTCGCTTAGATACCCAAGTTAAAGAAATTGGCAACCAAGTTAATCAATTTTGGCAGGAAGTAGACACACAGCAAGTAAATATTAATCAATGGCGTAGCGAATTAGCCCAAGTAGAAAATGAATTAGATGAAACTAAAGAAAAGCTGCGTAACTATCCAGATGAAGATATTCAAAGGTTACAAAAGCGTTTAGATGAAAGTGAAGCTAAAATTCGAGAATTAACTTTAGAACAAGGTGCAAATCAACAAGAGTTGACAAGATTACAGCAAGAAATAGAAACTAAAAAGAAACAGTTTGCTAAACATAAAATCAAAGAAGAAAAACAAGCTTTAGCTCAAAAAAGAATTGAATTAACTCAAGAGGCAATTAAGAGAGTGACTGAAGTTAGGGCGCGTTTGGAAAGACAGTTTCGCTATTCTTTAGAAAAGCGAGTTCAAGAAATATTTGCTTCTATTTCCTTCACTCCTTATCAACCCCGCATTAGTACCGAATACGAACTAAAATTAATTGAAAACACTTCTGGAATTGCTATTCCCGTCGCTGCTTCAACCGGAGAAAATCAAATTCTCAGCTTATCTTTTATCGGCGGAATTATTGATCGAGTTAGGGAATGGAGTCAAAAAAATACACTTATGGGTCCCGATAGTAGCACTTTTCCAATTATTATGGATTCGCCTTTTGGTAGCTTAGATGAAATCTATCGTCGTCAGGTAGCAAAAGCAATTCCTCAATTAGCAAATCAGTTGGTTGTCTTAGTAACTAAAACTCAATGGCGCGGCGAAGTTGCTACGGAAATGACTGATTATATTGGTAGACAATATATCCTGGTTTATCATTCTCCTAAACCAGATTGTGAAGTAGACTCAATTGAAATTAACCAAGTAAATTATCCTTTAGTTAAACCTAGCGCAGACTCATTTGAATATACCGAAATTATTGAGGTAACAGCAAAATCTCCAAGTACCTGATAAATCTTTTTCGCGTTTTTGCCTGAAAGTTCTATAATTGTTGCTGTTGCTAACCGGGCAATTTAAATTAATCAAATCAAATAAATTTATTTCAAAATTTCGCGTCAATTATTGACAACTTTAAGCAAGGGTGCTATATTTTAAATATGGTTTTTTGGATAATGGAAATATATCCTTTTGTAAAAAAAATTGCTTCTATTTCCATTATAAATAATACCAAGTCAAGGAAAAAAGCACAAGTAGTAAAAATTAAACTTTACAAAAAAAAAATTAACTCTTAATGACAAAAACTGGATATGTAGCGCCGTGGTTATATTGGTCGCTGTTTCCGATACACCGCTTTTTTATTCCTTTTTACTTTGGCAAAATTACGATTCGCGGACGAGAAAATTTGCCGGAAAAAGGTGCGGTGGTGCTTGCACCAAAACACTACAGTCGTTGGGACCCGGTGGTAATATCTTTAC
>JAWQFW010000212.1:0-9347 GCA_035968095.1 Oscillatoria sp. PMC 1068.18 | reverse complement strand
GGGGATATGGGGGACACGGGGGAATTGGGAGACATGGGAGAATTGGGAGACACGGGAGAATTGGGAGAGTAAATTTTGGTAAGACTGTAGCTAGTTATTCCCAATACTGACCACACTGATCACACCTCCAATACTTCCAATACTTCCAATACTTCCAATACCTCCAATTCATCCAATACCTCCAATTCCCAATTCCTAATCCCCAATCCCTAATCACCAGTCCCCAATCCCCAATTCTTAATCAAAAAGAATAACCAGTCTTTCTCAAGATAAAATTGACAATTTTCGAGTAGCTTTCCGGATCTCCCTGTTGAGTAATAATAATTTCCCTGCTACTATCAGGTAGCCAAAAACTAACTTTGTTCTGGGAATAATAACAAAAACTACTGATCCGATTTAGATCTATAACATACTCGTTGCGATCGTAAAAAATCTTTACCCAATTTCCCATAAGTGAGTGAGAAGATATTTGGTTAATATACTGGAGAATTTGCTGATAGTCATCGACATTAGCTTGTCGATTCATGATAATTGGAATCGAGCTATCTGGCAACCAAAAAGTAATTCTCCCGTTTGGTGCAACGGCAAATACACTAATGCGATCGAGATCCACTAGATAATATTTTCGCTCGTATTTAACCTTAATCCAGTATGCCACAAAACCTCCTCACATTAGGTGAGTTGACGCGCAAGAGAGTGCTTTTGCTTTTATTGACTGTATCATTTTGCTGAAAATGAAGTTACATAAAGTATTTCTCCTTGATTGTCAAGTTATTGAATCGAGTGTCCATAAACTAGAGGGTTCTAACTAACTTAGAGGTTGTATCTGCGATCATTAAGCAGTAAGAAAACCACTACTCAGCTTTCAGCGCGATCGCCGCGAGGACAAGATTTACTCTAAGATATGAAGATTAAGTACAAATTTTACCCCCCTAGAAAGACTTTATCTTTTTTTGACTTGAGAAATAATCAAGTTCAGTCTTTTTTGTCCACAACTAAGAAACATCGGCTGTTTCTAATTGCTGGTTGGTTTCTTCATCACAAATGTGAAGATTATCTGTTTCGGTTTCCGAACTAACCTGATTTGCTGACAATTGATCTAAAGTTGCTTTCACGAAGCCTAAAAATAAGGGGTGAGGATTACTCGGACGAGAATGAAACTCAGGATGAAACTGAGTAGCAATGAAAAAGGGATGTTCTGTAAGTTCGATAATTTCTACTAAACGTCCGTCGGGAGATGTACCACTAATTAAATAGCCTGTTTCAATAAATAAGTTACGGTAGGCGTTATTAAATTCATATCGATGACGGTGACGTTCGTAAATTACTTCTTGTTGATACAGAGAGTGAGCCAGTGTGTTTTCTGCTAGGCGACAAGGATATAAGCCTAAGCGCATTGTACCACCTAAATCCACCACATCCTGTTGTTCTGGCAGTAGGTTAATCACGGGATTAGGAGTTTCGGGGTCAAATTCGGCACTATTAGCTTTGTCTAAACAAGCGACGTTAGTTGCCCATTCGATTATGGAACATTGCATTCCCAAACATAAGCCGAGGAAGGGCATTTTTTGGCTCCGAGCATATTCTACAGCAATTACTTTACCTTCTACCCCACGCACACCAAAACCGCCAGGAACGACGATACCGCTAACATCTTGGAGATGTTTTTCTGCACCGTCGCGTTCGATATCTTCTGCACTGACCCAACGAATGTTAACATTACTACCGACAGCGATCGCCGCATGACGTAAAGCTTCAACTACCGAAAGATAAGCATCGGTTAACCTCACGTATTTACCGACGATGGCTACTTCTACGTCACTTTCGGGACGATACAATCTTTCGACTAAGGTAGCCCAATTTTCTAATTCTGGCTGTCTTGGTTCGAGTTGCAACAATTCCAGGGTTTGCTGGGCTAATCCTTCTTTCTCTAAAATTAGAGGTACTTCATAAATACTATTAGCATCTTGAGCGGTGATCACTGATTCTGTCGGTACGTCACAAAACTCTGACAGCTTTTGTTTGATTCCCGGTCGTAAAGGGCGATCGCATCGACATACTAACACATCTGGTTGAATCCCAATCGAACGCAATTCTTTCACCGAATGTTGAGTTGGTTTGGTTTTCATCTCCCCGGCTGAAGGAATCCAAGGAATTAGGGTCACGTGGATGTACAATACGTTTGCCCTACCTACGTCTTTTCGGAATTGTCTGATTGCTTCTAAAAATGGCTGTGATTCAATATCGCCAACAGTTCCACCAATTTCAGTAATCACGACATCGGGATTAGTATTTCTCGCTACTCGATGAATTCGTTCCTTAATTTCGTTGGTAATATGGGGAATTACTTGTACTGTACCACCTTGGTAATCGCCACGACGTTCTTTGTTTAACACTGCTTGATAAATTGAACCTTGAGTCACACTATTCAACCGAGACATCGAGGTATCCGTAAAACGTTCGTAATGTCCCAAGTCTAAATCGGTTTCTGCACCATCTTCGGTGACAAACACTTCTCCATGTTGGAAAGGACTCATCGTTCCCGGATCGACGTTAATATAAGGATCTAGTTTCAAAATCGATACTGAATAATCTCGCGACTTCAGCAGTCTTCCCAAGCTAGCTGCAACAATACCTTTACCGATACTCGAAACTACCCCACCCGTAACAAATACAAATTTACTCATAAAAAGTAGTTGTTTAGCTATTTACCCTGTTCATTGTGCCACAAGCAGTTATTATTGGTGATTAGGGATTGGGAATTAGGAATTGGGGATTGGGGATTAGGGATTGGGGATTAGGAATTGGGGATTAGTGATTGGGAATTGGGGATTGGTGATTGGGAGTTAGGAATTAGGGATTAGGAGTTAGGAATTATTGGAAACTTTTGCCTTGAGAAACAAAAAAGATTAACTCATAAATGTTTGCTCTTTATTGATAACTGAGTCACCAGTCACCAGTCCCCAGTCACCAGTCCCCAGTCCCCAGTTACCCAGTCACCAGTCACCAGTCACCAGTCCCCAGTCACCAGTCACCAGTCACCCAGTCCCCAGTTACCCAGTCCCCAGTCACCAGTCACCAGTCACCAGTCACCAGTCCCCAATTTCAACGCGCTATAACGAGATAGCGAAAGATATATTCGATAATTTCTAGATGATTTTGTGCTGCAACAGGTGAATTTCCCCAAACGGTGACACCGTGGTTGCGAATGAGAAGCGCGGGTATCTCTGGAGGTGAATTTATGAAGCGAGTTACTATTTCTGCGGCAATTTTCGGTACTGAGAAATGATTCTCGAATAAAGATATCTTGACTTGGGGGTTTTCTAACCAAATTCCCAATCCTTTTAACATTTCTAAAGGTGGTAACTCTAAAGTCTTTGCTTGCGTAAAATTAGCAACTAAGTTGGCTTCAACTGAGTGAACATGATAACAAGCTTTTGCTTCAGGAAATAAGGAATAAACTGCTTGATGAATGCTAGTTTCCGCAGAAGGACGATTTTCTGGATAACCTGATTCTATCATTTCGCCGTTAGGAGCAATCCGCACGAAATCTTTTTCGCTTAATTGTCCTTTATTTTTCCCAGATGCAGTAATCCAAAAACTATTATCGGACATTTTTACGGAAAGATTACCTGCGGTTCCGACCATCCAACCTAATTGATAAAATTGACGAGCAGCCTGAATTATGCTATTGCGTGGATCTAGATTCATTCCCATTGTTTTGCGAGAGTGTCGCGAATATCGAAAAAGTCATTCCAGGGTAGATAAGGTTTATTTTCAGCTTCGAGATATTTTATCAGGCGATCGCGTGCAAAGACTAGATCTGCTTTTAGTGCCATGTTAAAATCGGTAATCGAATCACCGATCGCTATTTTCTCTTTTGCAGGGTATTTTTCCATTACTCGTACTTTCGCAACTAATTCGCTATCTGCTTCAAATTCGGAAGCTACTCGCAAATATTCTCCACTGCTATCTACATCTACCGCAGCGATACCTGCAACTCGGTTAATTAATGGTGTTCTCGCTTCGTTTTCCCGACTTAAAACGCGAACAATCATCTCCCGTAAACCACCGGAAACTACATAAAAAGGAACGTTTTTACTATCAAGAAAATCGACTAATTCTGTTAACCCAGCACGAATTGGTTTATCCTGAGCATAGTTCATTACTGCTTGGTATTGTTGCGCGGGAATTGCTTCTAACATTTGCCGCACACCTACTCTTAAAGTTAGCTTTTTTTCATATAGTTGCGGCATGATTTTTGCGGACATTTCCGGGGCGAATTTTTTTAACATTCCTGCAAATGTTTCCACAGCAGTAATTGTTCCATCGAAGTCACAGTAAACTGCTTTTTGGGGTAAGTTATTTGCGGCTGGTGAAGACAATTTTTAACCTCAATTTCTTAATTAAACTCTAATTGTACAAGCTTCACTAGATAATCAAACTACAACTTGAGTGAGAAGATAGAAAAATTACTTTTTATTTTGTAATAGCATCGTAATTTCTTCATTGGTAAAACCAAATTGTCTAAAAATTCGCAATACATAAGTTGGTGACATTTCTTTAGCTGCATATCAATCAATATAACTCGGTGGCTATCTTCAACTTGACCAACATATAATCGACGATCTCCTTTTCCTTCTCGGTAATAAATACAGCCACTTCGTTCTAATATTTTAACTAATTTTTTGGGTTTCAGTGAAGGAATATTGGGAGGCATAGATAACTCTGAGTTCAAAACTTTCTGATTTTAATTCTTTAGTTCCTATGCTTAAAAACTCATGTAGTTCTTGCAGGGGAACAGATGAAGTATATACCTCACTTTCTACTTGGTAAACTTCGTCAAAACTAGCAATTGCTTCTTGCAACTTTGACAAAGCTTCAGCTTGAGTTTCACCTTGACAAACTATACCATTTTCTAGACATAATCCTACCCAATAATTGGTACTTTTCCTCAAAACTACAGTATAAAATTCCATTAATAATCAATTCCTTATTTGCTGACTATAAACCTAGCTTTAAAAAGGTAATTTAGAGTAAGTTAGTTCCTATATTTTTACTTTTTACCCCATTTAATAATTGCTTGTTTTAATGCTCCTTCGGGGAGAGTTTCTAACTCAAAAGATTGGTTATTCTGCACTCTTTCTAAAGCTGTAAAAAACGCTTTAACGCCACTAGCAGGGCTGTCGGGATGATCCATAATTCCGGTTCCTGCATTGAGGATAACATCTGTGCCGTAATCAGTTAAGACTTGGGGGACGATACCCGGATGTATTCCTGCGCTGGGGACGGGAAAAACATTACGCGATCGCAATTCGTCTCTGATTTTTGCTTCTTCCCCCGGCTCAAATGGTAAACTACCATAGTGCGCCGGATATAGCACAGCATCAGCCCCAGCATACGCCATTAATGTCCCTAAAACGACAGAATAACTTAATCCGGTATCCCCAGATGCACACATCGCTCCAGCAAAGGCAGGATGTGCGAAAATAGGTACAGTAATTTCTGGGTCTGTAGCTAAGGCTTCTAATACGGAAAAGCCATAAGTGAGGACATTTAGCAAGAGTGCATTTGCACCTTCTTTGACTAATAAACGCGCTTTTTCAATTAATTGATCGGCTTTTCCAGTAACATTAACTGCATATAAAATATTCCGTCCAGTTTTGTCTTTTAACTCCTCGATAACTCGCCGACAAGCTGCTAAACGTTGGCGCGTTGGTGCTACTTCTAAATCTCCTAAAATTTCATCGTCTTTAATAATATCTAAACCTGCATGAGCTACTTGAGCAAAAATCTCGCCGTGATCTTCAGCCGAAAGCCCTAAAGCTGGCTTAAAAATTGCCATTACCAAGGGGCGAGATTGCACTGATAATTGCTCTCTAATGCCGCTAATACCGAATTTGGGGCGTGTACCGTAATTTTGAGGCAAACGAACTGAAATGACTTTTCCTGCCCCTGCCATTGAATATTTGCCGAAGATAGCGGTTAATAAACTGGGGATGTCGTTTTCGACGTTTATTTCTGGGAAGCGAATGGTGGCGATACTGTAGCCTTGATCGTCAGTTTCTATGTTGACAACTTCGGCTAAATGTGCTTGCAAAGACTTTTCTCGATGAGCAAAACGTGCATCCCAGGTTCCCGCAGTTTGCCCGACAGCGATTATTTGAGCGTGTTTAGCTGCGTCTATTTCTGGTGGAAAACGGTAGTCAATTTCAATAGTCATCAGTAATGGGTGATTATTTTGACAAATATCTTTACAAAATTACGGCGATCGCCAAAATAGATTTTATCCTTTTTCAGTCGTGACCGAAAATAGACAGAAGTGCGATCGCTGATCTTTCCTAATTAATTGACTGAAGTTAAATTAGTAAAAATTTGGGTTTGGTTAATTTTTGCGGTGCATTCCTTGTTTCGCTCTTTCTGCTTCTGTTACGCGCATTGAGTGTTTATCAGGCACAATTTGGGAACCGTATCTTCTCGCATATACTTGAGTAAATTCTGCCCCAAAAAAGAGAATTTGGGCTGAATAATAAACCCAAGCTAAAACGATTACTAAAGAACCAGCCGCACCATAAGCTGAACCAAAACTTCCTCCACCTAAATATGCTCCTAATACGAATTTCCCAATAGTAAATAATAAAGAGGTGATTGCGGCTCCAATCCAAACATCATTCCATTTAATATGCACGTCAGGAAGATATTTATATAGTAAAGCAAACAGAAAAGTAATAATCGTAAAAGAAAGCACAAAATTAACAATTTGCCAGAGAAAATCAATCCCAGGAACTAAATCGCTGAGGTAAGTGCTTAAACCAGCTAAAGCCGCATTAATAACCAGAGATACCATTAATAAAAAACCAATCCCCAGTACCGCAGAGAAAGATAAGATCCGCTTTCTAATAAAGTTTTTTATCCCTCGTCCCGGTTTAGGTTTAACTTCCCAAACAGTATTGAGTGCATCTTGCAGTTGAGCAAAAACACCCGAAGCACCGAATAAAAGGACGATTACACTAATTAAAGAAGCCGTGTTCCGCAAATCAGGTTGATTAGCATTTTCAATTGCAGTTTGAATTACTTCTGCCCCATTTTGTCCGACTAAACCTTGAATTTGTCCGACAATTTCACCTCTGGCTGCTTCTTCACCAAAAATTGCTCCAGCGATCGCGATCGCAATAATTAACAACGGTGCCAAGGAGAAAACCGTATAATAAGCTAAAGCCGCCGCCAGTCGCGGTGTTTTATCTTCCTGCCACTCTTGAAATGTTTCTTTAAATAACTCAAAGATAGTTTTAATCTTCACTTGCCACTTTTCCACTATCAGTTTAAGATTGCGTCTGATGCGTACCGTAAGCTTGGCGCAAACATCGCTCTCAACTTCAGTTTGCGATCGCCTGGTTTTGTTTGACAACAGCCAAAAGTTAGAATTTGTTTCGATTACTTGCAAAAAGCCATTTTAGCAACTCTTTATCAAATAAATCTGGTTGTTCAAAATAAGGTGCATGACTACTTTCTTCAAAAACACGAATCGTCAGATCGTTGAACTTGTCTCGAACATTTTCCCACAAATAAAACGGCGGCACAAGATAATCATAGCGACCAAGCGCCAGAAACACAGGCGCTTGTAACTTATCTAAATTCTCAGTAATATCTAAATCCCGAAAAACCTCACCCCAAACATAATCAAACATAGTTATATTTGTTTCTACATCTGCCCAAAGTGGTGTCGCATCATAGTTGTAATTAAACCAACTTTTAGCTCCATTGAGCAGACAATAAGTAATAAAAGCTTTCTTTGGTGCAGCTTCTATTTCTTCAGTCAACCTCGCTAAGTTTTCCGCCAAAACTGCTTTACGTTCCGGACAAACCGAATCTTGTAAATATCTTTCCGCAGCTTGACTTGCTTCCTGAGAAAAATTCGGTGCGACAGAGATCATTACTAAATGAGAAACACGATTAGGATATTTTTTAGCATACTCTAACGCGATAAATCCATGACCAGAATGACCAATAACAATAACTTGCTCAAATCCTAATTTTTTTCTAACTAATTCAACATCGTCAACTAATAAATCTAACTCAAATAAAGATTTATCTTGACAATCATAAGGCGGCGAAAAACCGCGATGGTTGACGAAAACTAACTTTAAACTCTGACGCAAATTTTGAGAAAAAGTTCTTGAATAATACAACGAACTTCCGACAACGAACGCCGGAACTCCGTTACCTTCAATTAGATAATCAAGTTGGAAACCATCGACGTTTATTTTACCTGTTAAAGACATCTTCTTAATTGAATTAAAGAGAGACGTTACCCGCAACGTCTCTACAAATAATTAATTTTTACGTTTCCACAATGAACTAATACTAAACATACCCAAAGCAAGTAAACTCAAAACCGAAGTTGGTTCGGGAACTGTTTCTGGGTCGGTGGGGTCAGTTGTTTCAGAAGAAATTACATCGTGTAAACTTGCTAAATAAACCAAATCTGCATCCAAAGAACCCGTAGGATATTCGTTTCCATTGGGCTTATTTAGCAAAGTATAACCATCTTCATAACCCGCATCTCCAGCAAGCAAAACATTACCTTGTCCGGAAGAATCGTCAACTTTATCTGCACCATTTGCAGCTTCCGAGTTAAACAAATTAGTGATCCGAATAGCGGAAATTAACCCATCGCTATCTAAGCCAAAATCATCTAAATTGAAAGCCGTCGCGAGAACACCATTTCCTTGATCGAAACTCTCAAAAAACTCGTAACGTTTGTTTGTCCATTCATTAGTTGAAGCGTTCAATACCGAGACACTGAAACCTTCTGGAGAAGTAGCACTACCTGCTTCATAAATAACAAAATCTTCGCCATCGAGGTTGGGTAAAAGTAGTCCTCCCCAAGTTAATTCGATGGTTGTACGGTCAAGATTTGGCGAAGCTTCGGTGCTATTTGAGTCAGGAAAGGGTAGAGAAGTAGCGTTGGAATTGCCAGATTCAAATCCTAACAATTGACCGATACTTTTACTAGCATCGAAGTCAGATCCGGGTTTAAATGAAGTTATGAAACCGAGGTCAGAAGCTAAGTTGCCCTCAACTACTTCGGCGGTGGTAACGGTATTAGCTTCATCCCAAGTATAACCGCCGACGGTAAAACTAGCTGCACGAGCCGATTCAGAAAGAGCTAGTCCGAAGAGAGTTAAACCAGTGACAGTTATGGAAACGTGAAGTAAGTTTTTTGTTGTGCGAAATACACCCATAGATATTCAACTCCTAACATGAAGTAAATACTGAACTACAAAGTTATTGCTGCTTCACTACATCTGTGTTTATGAGGAAATTACAGCTTATTAGTTGTAGAT
>JAWQFW010000211.1:0-9396 GCA_035968095.1 Oscillatoria sp. PMC 1068.18 | reverse complement strand
AACTAATTAATCAGACCCCCATCGGGCAGAAGAAAGTTAACGATGAATTTCGGCGTGAATATGAAAAAGGCTCTGGGGTCTTAGAGTCTGATTCCGAAAAAGCACATAAAGATTTAGGTGCTTCCAAGTTGAATGACATTCAGGCGGTAGCAGAAAAATGGGAAAAAACCAGAAAAGACTACTCACCCAAGAGCCGCGACTGGACATTCGCAGACAGAATCCTGAAAGAACTGACTGATTTACTGGCTCAGTAACCCACCTGTAGGGTTGTGGAAATTAGGATTCTTAATTAGGATTCTTAATTAGGATTTCTATTTTTTTTAACCCTATAGGTGAGGTAGTAAGATGAGTAACGTTACTCATCATTGATTCGGTAACATACCCAGCTACAGCCGTATTTCAGGGGGCTGAATTGAGTGACGAGTGAGTGAAATAGCACTACCTAAATAATTGGAAGACTGAAACGGTCGACAGGAAAGAGATTCAGCCTTTTTTGTTGCATACTGTTACCGTAAGCCAACCAGTACGCGGTACGCTGCACATATTTGTATATTTGTCAAGAGTCATCGCGGCAGGACTTTTTCCCGAAGCATTCAAACCGTGAAGATTTCCATCCCAAACCAACGCAAAAGCATCCGCACCGATACCATTAGAAGTAGGTTCAACCACAGTTAACGCGATCGCCGTAGCCACAGCCGCATCAACCGCATTTCCCCCCCGCCAAAACATCTCCATACCTGCTAAAGTAGCCAAAGGTTGAGAAGTAGCCACTGCCCCACGTTTACCGAGAATTACTCTTCTTTGAGAAGCATAAGGATAGTCAGTTAAATTCATTTTCTTTATGCAACAACTTCTTTCCATTAAACAACAAATTCACCAATTTATTTGCCTAAATTCCTTTCTTGCTAAAATTGATGTAGAGACGTTGCATGCAACGTCTGGTACAAGATGAATATAAAGAAAATAACTGTTAATTTTATTGCTATAATGAGAGCAGCAATATAAATGGAAGCAAGTAATGACAAAGATTAATATAGCAAAGGAAGCCGCTTTATCCAAAATTTTAGAGATTGTAGAAGAATTGCTCGAAAAAGATAATTTATTCAAAACTTTAAACAAAAATGAATTAAGGAAAATATTTGCTCAAACTTTAGATAAAGTATCTCCAGAAGAAATTATCTCTCTTGATAACGACGATTTGAGAACAAGAGTTGATAGAATAATGGCAATTGAATTATTATCAGGAATGTTAGATGATTTTACTCCAGAGGAAATAGAAATATTTGATGCTGCTGTAGAAGGAAAATAACTGTTAATTTTATTGCTATAATAATAAGAGCTACATAAATAAGAGGAATTTATGACAAAAATTACTGTAGAGAAAGAAGTAGTTTTATCCAAACTCTTGGAAATTGTCGAAAAATTAATGCAAAGCGATCCCTTTTTTCAGGAAAGAATAGATAAGACAAAACTAAGCAAAATTTTAGCTCAAGCTTTAGATAAAGTATCGCTTGAAAAACTGATTTCTTTGTCAGAAAAAGAACTTACAAAAATAGTTAATAAAATCATGATCAGACAAGCTGTAGCTGGAACATTAAATGAGTTAAATCGAGAGCAAAAAGAAATTTTTGAAGCGATTGTAGAAGGTAAATAATTATTAAAATGAGTTACTTGCTCGATACTAATATAGTAACAGCTATTTTGAAACAAAATGAAAAAATTAACCAAAAATTAACTGAAGTAGATTTAGCTAGAGACGAATTATTTATCAGTTGCATCACTTACTATGAAATAAAAAGAGGGCTGATAGCTATTAATGCTACCAGACAACTAGCCAATTTTGATAAACTTTGTACAACGCTGACAATTTTGTTTCTAGATGACTTAGAAATTATCGAGAAAGCAGCCGAAATTTATGCTGACTTGAAAATAAAAGGAAGCATAATTCAAGACGCTGATATCTTGATTGCAGCGACAGCAATAACACACGATTTAACTTTAGTTTCTCACGACACAGATTTAGCGAGAGTAGAGGAAGTTAAATTAGTAAATTGGTTGCAAAATGAGTAAACTACAAAAGCTGTCAATACTTTTGTAGTCTTAGGTTTTAAGTAAAATTAACTTGGATAGCTAAGTCATTGTAGTCGCGATCGCCACCATTCGGCAAATCTTCAAAACCAAAAGTATTCTCCCCCTCCAGACGGATGTGGTTAAAACCGTCTTGGTTTACACCAACAAAAGGAAAATACACTTCAGGATCGTTACTAGCATCATTATCCAGCAACTCATCCAACCTACCATTCGCAACGATAAAAGGCGCAAGTAAATCTCCACCTTCTAACTCCGCTTCCACCGTTGTCGTCTGTTGATTCGCGACACTCAAATCGACACCCGCAACAACATTATTTATCGCCGCCGCCAAGTAGTCTTCTGGGGTAACATTAACATCATTAGGATTAAGATTTCCAATATTTCCCTCCAGACTATCAATGCGGTAAAAGCCGACAAAATTATCAAAAGCTGCTTCTCTGCTTACCACAAAATCAACCTTTTGTAAACCAGTTATATCCCGTAAATCGAGAAATTTCTGCTCAATTTTTGCTGTCTCTGTTGTTTCAGTTTCCGGGGAAATTTCACCGCTATCGATTGTTACACTACCATCAACAAAAGTAGCCGGAATTACACCTTCATTAATTCTACTTTGCTGGGTATCCAACACTTCAACTAAATCCAAAGTCGTACTACCAGCAACAGCATCATCAGCAACTTGGAAATTCAAATTAAAAAGTTCACCCGCACCGCTTGTGAGAGTAGAAACACTAAAAGCATTGAGGATAATTTGACCTGATGAATCGTCAACATTAGGAACAAAAGTAAAGTTATCCAATACATCGCCTAGTTGAATATCTTCGTTAGTAATGTCGAGTAAATCAGTGTCGTAAGTAAGGACTAAATCGATAGCTTCGAGATCCGTTGCATCATCAATTGTAATCGGAACCGTAAAGGTTTCACCAGGGAGAACAGTTAATTGGTTGGGAAGAGTAATTGTTGCCATTTTTGTACCTTAGTTTGTAGAGTGGTTAGTATTAGCCAAGGCTTACAAACCTCAGCTAATAACTAACGTTTTGAACGAATTACTTATTATGAGACTGGGGTTTTAACCCCAGACAAAGCTTATTGATACAGCTTGACAAGCCCCTTTCTGACTGCATCTTGAAACACAGTTGGGACGTGAAGCCTTCCACTATTAGCAGGTGATTTAGGAGCATTAGGATTAGACATATCAACGTATGCTTTACCTGAATGGATTTCTACGTGAGTATGAGCGCCGTAACTTGCACCTGTCGCACCTTCTATTCCAATTAAAGAACCTGCTTCAACAGTTTTTCCTTGCAGATTTTCGTTAATTGAACCGTCAGCAAAGTGCCAGTAGATAAATGTCTTGTTCAAAACTTCATTGTAGATAGCAACAGTTCCGTTATATCCCCAGTATTTACTAGAAACTTCTTTGCCATTTTTCGCTTCGATAACTTCTCCACCAACTAAAGCATATACTCTCCGGTCGCTGTCTACATCTACAGAATCAACTGCTTCACGAATGATGTGATCGTAGGTATGAGTATTTGAACCAAGCTTACTATAACCGTCTTGATAAAGTGCATTCAAGTAATCCACATCTTGGTAAATATAGTTTGGATTTGGTGTATTACCTACCTTCTCCCAAGACAAATCAAACTCAGCATCACCACCATGTTCATAGTAGTAGAAATGAACATCATAGCGACCTGCTGGTAAAGTAGCTTTGTACTCTTGGTGCGAACCATAAACTTGTTGCCAATTATCGGTAGGAGTGATGTCATACCATTCATTTGTGTTAGTTTTCTTCGCACGAAGATAGAAACCATCGTCACCACGAACTCGGAAGTTATATTCGCTACCATCAAAGTCCGCTTGAGTATGAGCTACTATCGCAAAATCATCATCCGGTAAACGATGTCCTTCTCCTCGAACTGCACCATATTCATAATCAAAAACGATGCCTTTTTTACCATCGCTGCGAGTATTAGAACCCAGATTTAAGGTAGCAATTCCGTTTGAGTAATCGATAAATGAATCAACTGGTGGCTGATTTACTTGGCTATCATCCCAATGGAAAAGAACACTATACCATTCATTATTAGTGTTAACTGGTTCTCCAGGGATATTAGGTTCATTCAAACCAAAACTAAGTGCCGCAACTCCCCCATTTTCAAAGTATTCAACAGTGACCGGATAAACGCGATCTTCGGTATTTATGTAGCCAGTATTATGAAGAAATGCTTGGGTTTGCCACTTATTAACAACTGTTGTGTCACCGACTTTAACGCGCACTCCATCATCAGCTTGAGTGTGAACTTGATACAAACGATCGCTCAAATCGCGACGGCTAGAAATCCGTGCGGAAAAGTTATCTACAGGAATTACGTCATTAGGAGAACCCAATCCCCAATCGCGCGAGAATTGGTTAGCAGAACCTAAGTTTTCTACAAAAATTGGATGTCCTTGTAGGTTTTTATTCGGGAAATATTCACCTACCCAGCTACCAGCCGGAATGTGTAAATTACTGTCTTCATATACCCGAATATTAGCAAAGAAACTTTCGGCTGTGGGGTTAGCTACATCCTCGTCATTAACGAAAAATAGATGGTTCATGTTACCTGTATAAAACTCTCCTACAGGAATTCGATAATGTTTCCATTCACCGACAGTATCCTCATAGTTTAGGAAGTCTTGAACCATAAACTGAGAAGAAATATCATTTCCGTAAAGAGCGAAATTGCGTTCTTCGGTATTAACCAAATCGTTGTCGAAACCAATTGCGTGACCTTCTCCTTCTACGGTACTCTTGAAGTCAAATTCTAAGATTGTATTCCCCGTAACTGTGTAAGAAAAATCGATTGCTTTCCAAGTATTTCCTTTCAGATGTAAGGTGTCGCCGTTGTCTTCAACTTGGGCAATAATCGGTTGTGAATCTTGAGATCCGTTAATTCCGTAAGACTTAATTTGATAGTCTTGGAAATCTACGCTAGGTAAGCTTTGATCTTCGTAAATTTTGACATTACTAAAGATGCTTTCGGCAGTAGGATTAGCGACATCGTGGTCGTTAATAAAGGTCAGGTAATTTATTTCCCCAGTTTCGCCACTAAAGAAACGTCCGATGGGAATTTCGTAATGTTTCCATTGATCTACTGAATCAGCATAGTTGTGAAAAGCAATTTGTTCAGTGTTATCAAGTGGCGAGTCTTGAGTACCATAAAGCGAGAAATATTGCTGGAAATCATCTCGATCATTTAGTAAATCAAAATCAACTCCAATACCGTGACCTTCTCCAGGAGAATCTGTTTTGAAATCGAAGGCTAAAACTGTATCTGGGGTAATTGTGTAAGGAATCTCAATTGCTTTCCAAGTATTACCAGCAAGATGTAAAGTTGACCCGTGGTCTTCGATGTTCACTACAGTAGGATTAGCATCTTGGTTTTCGTTGATTCCGTAAGAAAGAATCGGACCGCGATCGTTAAAATTGAAGGGAATAGTTAACTCATCTTTGATGGTAACTGTGTCTGGGGCTTCGGTTAATTCAATGTCAACTACTGAGTTACCTTCTCGTTCAAAATATTGCACGTAGAACTCATATAAACCCGATTCCTCGACATTAAAATAGTGATTTGTCGTCGGAAATGCAACGCTGCGAAGTCGCCAATCTGCACCAACATTAATTATCTCACCAGTGTCGGGATTTTTGAGGAAGAAACGAGTTCCATCGTCTGAGTTGGTCGTAATTTGATATACTTTGTTGGCATCAAAATAAGCATTTGTCCAAGCTTCCATCCCAAAATAGTCAGGTTCCACATTTGGCTGAGGACTATTGTTCTCAAAATTGAGATTGAGACTGATGCTATCTGAGTTACTTTGACGATAAACTGCTGTGGCTACGGGTTTGCTAAAATTGTGGCTGCGGTAGTCATCGTAGTTATCGCGAGTAAGGTTGATGAAGCTAGCATTCCAATCTTGAGTGACGATTTCGGGAATTTCTGGTTGTCGAATGGCGATCGCCTCACGCGCAACAATTGCCGCATCCATACTCGAAATTGTACCATCCCCAGTCACGTCTCCAATCACCACCGGATCGGTTAGCGGATAAGCATCGAAACCAGTATCTAATCCGGCTGCAACTCGCGCAATAAATGAAGCATCTAAGCTAGTATAAGCCCCGTTACCAGTCGCATCTCCGAGATAGCCGACTTGGTGAATTGCGCGATCGCCAATACCGTCAATTTTACCTTCGTTGAGGGTAACTGAAGAAATCGAAATTACCTGCGAAGCCAAATCGGGAGCAAAAGTTGGTACGATCGCCTCTAGAAAGAGTAATTCTAAATCTTTCCCTGACAAAGCTTTTGTACCCGATAACGACAATTGTACCTGTCCGGGTGTATCCAAGTTAATCTCAATCTCCCAATCCGCAGGCACATCTGCTGCTAAACTAGCACCAGTAATATCGAGAAAATCCGCATCATAACTCAATTCCAAGTCGATACTCGTAACTTTTCCCGCATTATCGATGCTAATGGGTAATCCTAAACTACCATTGGGAACTTCGACAAACTGAAGATCGCCCCGCGTAAAGTCTGGTAAACTGAGAATCCGAGCCTTATTTTTGTCGATAGTAAACGTTTGCGTGTAATCTCCACCCGGAGTATTATCGCGATCGCCATCTAAAAGTTCCCCTTCAACATCGATAAAACCGTCAATCCGACTATCAAGATTTACCGTATAAGTATCGGCGGCTAAAATCCCTCCAGTTTTGACAAAAGTAATCGTTTTCCTGTCAGCATCATAAACCAAAGAACCATCAACCGCGCCAGTTTTGTTTCCTACCAAGGTCAAATCCGGTAAGTCTTCACTCAAATCTTGTCCATCATAAAGATTCAACTCACTCAAATCCAACTCGCGATTAAATTTAATCTCAAAACCACTCGGATTACTCGCAAAATCCACAACTCGGAAACTAGCAGGAATCACCTCAAAGCTACCGTCTGTCAGCGTCGGAATAAAACTTTCATTCAAAGCTGCACTCACCAGATCGAGAGTTGAAATATTATCAATTTCGGCATCTTCAGCTACTTGAAACTCAATTTCAACAAGACTACCAGGATTATTTCCAAGCGGTTGAGTATGGAATAAACTGAGTCGAAGTTCCCCAGTTTCCTCATTAATATTCTCAAAAACACTCCAATTAGGATTTATACTCCCAACACTAACTTCGTTAACATCTAAAAGATCCGTATCAAACTTCAGGAAAATATCGGCTGCTTGTACCCCTTCTCCATTTTCTAAGTTAATCGCAACCGAGAAAGTTTCCCCCGCAGTTGCAGCCAAATTTTGGTCGATACTCAAAGTAGCGTCGGAGATGTCATTCGCAGCTAAATTTACTGCAAAATTATCGCCTAAAAGTAAGTCATTTTCCGCAGCAACCCGGTAATTAGATTCGTCTAAATCGTAATTTTCGATCGCAAAATTCGACAAATTGGCAAAATTTTCACTGCTACCGACTCCTGTTTCGTTAGCTAAAGATGGAGTAAGGAGATCGGATGTATCTCCAAGATTGTTAAAATCTGGGGAATTTAAAGGATTATTTGTTGATTCTGGTAGATTTTCGTCAAACATATTATACACCTGGTTCGGGTAAGTAAACTCTGACCGCAGCACAAAAGTGCTGAGTACAAATATTCCCCTCTCCTAACTTTTCTCAAAAAGTTAAGTCAGAAACTCTGAAAGACAAGAAAAATTAGTTCCCAAACAACATTGAGAATTAGATTTTCTGAACCTTTCTATAGTTCTTTTGGGAAAATTTCGCCATTTTTATGCACAAACTCAGTTTTTGTAACAAAAGTTTATATTTGGCAGTGAATCAGTTGGCGTTTCCTGCTTTCTATCCTGGGACATCTGCAACCAAAATTTGCTTCAGCATTTATTTCATTTGTTGTCTCACTTGTGTCATTTGCTTCAGTTTGGTAATTTAAAAAAAAAGCTACAAATTGTAGGTTAAAGACGATGGAAACAGTACAAGCATCTACTGAAGGGCTAAAAATCGTCGATTGTGCTAGACGCAAACAAAAATGGAATAAAACCGCCGAAGTTTGGTGTAAGGAAGCGTATGTTTGCCGTTCGACACTGAATCGTTTTTGGGCGAAAAAGCGAATCCGTTTTGACAATTTTGTTGCCATTTGTGAAGCTGTGGGAATTAATTGGAAAGAAGTTATTGAGTCCAAATCTAGTCAAAATAGTTCTTCGATAATTGATCAACAAAAAAGCGATCGAGAAAAACTTTGGCGAGGAAGTCGCTGTCGCTGGGTGTGGGGAAGAAATGACCTAATTGAATCAATAATTTCTCGACTTAATAACCCGTTTGAACCTGCAATTCTTGCGTTGACTGGTAGCGCAGGATATGGCAAAACTGAGGTAGCTAGTCAAGTTGCGAAAGCGGTAAAAAAGAGAAATATTTTTACTAATGTGTTGTGGGTAAAAGCAAGACAAACGGAATTTGTCGATGGGATAATTAGTCAGTCAGAAAATCATGAAATGTTAAATTGGAAGCAATTTATTGACGAAATTGCTTATCAATTAAATTGTCCGGTGAAGCGAGTTCGCGATCGCTTAAAATCGGAAAAGATTTTGATAGTTTTGGATAATGCGGAGACTGCAAAAATCACGGATATTTTGGCAAATATTATTGAAATGCTCGATTCAAGTCGAGTGTTGATTACCAGTCGGTTGAGAACAAATGCTCCTTATGTGGGGTTAATTCCTATTCAAGGTTTAAATGAAAGATGGTCAAATCAGTTATTACGAGAAGAAGCAAAATATAAGCAGATTTCGGCACTTCTGTCAGCCGATAAAAGTCAAATTAAAAAGTTGCATCAACTGACTTGTGGTGCGCCGTTAGCGTTACACTTTGTTGTGGGACGAGTTTTTTCTGATTTAGACTTAGAACCTGTTATTTTTGCGTTAGAACAAGCTAGTGGTGATGTGGAATGTTTTTATCAGTTTTCTCTACAAACAGCTTGGGAAAGAATTAGCGATCCTGCGAAAAATGTTTTGCGTTATTTAAGTCGAGTTGATGCTAGCGTAACTGAGGATTATTTAGCAACTGGTTGGGGAATTGCTGAGTCAGATTGGCAGCAAGCCAGAAGTGAGTTAACTCGTTGGTATTTGTTAGAAGAAAATCTCCAAGATGCGAAAGGAAATTATCGCTACGATTTGCATCCTTGGGTAAGAGTGAGTATCCGAGGCAAGTTGGTAGATAACTGGCAACCTTCTCTAGAAAACTTACAATCGTTAGCAAAAAATATACTGAAT
>JAWQFW010000210.1:0-9419 GCA_035968095.1 Oscillatoria sp. PMC 1068.18 | reverse complement strand
ATCCCCAGTCCCCAATCCCCAATAGTTTCGATTCTGTTACAAACTGCTTCTTATTTTACCCACTGTGTCCGATAATTATGGGGAGGGAGTTTCCGCTACTTTAGGAAACTTGGCTAACAGTTGGAGAAGCGTCGAAATGATTGCCACAATTGAGGAATTGCTGCTAGCTCTATTTTTATTCGGTTTTTGCTTTTGTAGTGCATCTGTCGCCTTAAACGGGCGATCGCAACCGGAACCGAAGATTGCCTCTCGATTAAAATTAACTTCGACTCCCGAACCCTATCTGAGATTCACAGGAGAATCTTGTCACGTGAGTTGTGGGTTGGAGGATGCACCGGAATCCGTTTTAACAGGTCAATTTTACCAACTGGCGAGAGCCTTAATGTCTCCTCTAGCTTGTCAGTTAGAAGATGCACCAGCAAAGGCTTTAAAAGGTCAAGCTTACTTGTTAATGTCTCCTCTAGCTTGTCAGTTGGAAGATGCACCAGCAACGGCTTTAACAGGTCAAGCTTACTCGTTAATGTCCCCTTTGATGTCTCCTCTAGCTTGTCAGTTAGAAGATGCACCAGCAACAGCTTTAACAGGTCAAGCTTACTCGTTAATGTCAGATTTAGCTTGTCAGTTAGAAGATGCACCAGCAACAGCTTTAACAGGTCAAACTTACTTGTTGATGTCTCCTCTCGCTTGTAGTTGGGAAGATGCACCAGCAACAGCTTTAACAGGTCAAATTTGTTCACTAACAAGTGCTTTTGCCGATCGGTTCAAAGATCGGGCGACGAAAGTTGATTCTGATCCTCATCAACAAACAATTTCCGGGTTAAACCAGTCCACAAAAATACCCAAAGTTAAGATTCAGAATCCGCAAGAATTAGAAATTTTGCTACAAGAAAATTCGGCTTGGTGGACAGTCTTAGGAGTAAAAGAAAATGCTAACCGTCTTCAAGTCGAAACTGCTTACAAAAAACTAATTAGAAAGTGGCATCCCGATTTGAACCGCCATCCAAAAGCAACCGAAGCAACTTCTCGCATTAACGTAGCTTACGAAAGTTATAAACTAAATTATGCCACCCAAATCTTGAAAAAGAAAGCTATCAAAAAAAATTACTTATATATTTTAGTTCAAGTTTTCCGAAAGTTAATCATTCCTGAAGTGTCTCGTTAACGATGAGGAAAACTCCTAACTGGTAACAAAAATCAAAGTTTCTCCAGCAGCCAATAAGTGAGCATTTCTCCTTTCCCTTTAACGGAAATTGTGCCTCGTTCTTCAAAAGAGAATTCGGTTTTCAAACGTTCGTAAACCGCAGGAGTTACTTGAATTTTTCGGGGAATTCCGCTAGATTCCATCCGAGAAGCAATATTAACAGTATCGCCCCAAAGATCGTAAATAAACTTACTCATCCCAATCACGCCAGCTACCACCGCACCTGTATGAATCCCAATTCGTAAACTAAAGTTTTGTTGTTTTTGAAGATTAAACTCCTCTAAAAAAGATTGCATATCGAGTGCCATTTTCGCGATCGCGGCTGTGGCATCAAGGCGGGGGATAGGTAAACCTCCCACTACCATGTATGCGTCACCGATAGTTTTAATTTTTTCTAACTCATATTGAGAAGCTAGTCGATCGAATTCCGAAAAAATCTGGTTTAAAAATTGTAGTAACTCTGTGGGCGTTTTTTGGGTAGAAAATTGAGTAAATCCGACTAAATCGGCAAAAAGGACGCTCACTTCTTCAAATTGATCGGCAATGGGATTTTCCCCCGTTTTGAGGCGCTCGGCAATCGGTTGGGGTAAAATATTGAGGAGCAACTTTTCAGTTTGTACTCTTTGTAATTCTAGAGCTTTTTGGACTAATTTACGTTCGGTAATGTTGGAAACGATGCCTTCGTAGTATAACAGCTTTCCTGTCTCATCTTGAACAGCACGAGCAGTTTCCGAAATCCAAATAATACTCCCATTTCGGCAATAAACTTGAGATTCAAAGCCAGAAACAGAATTATTTTTGGCGATCGCCGTTTTGAATTTTTCGCGAGTGTGAGGATCGACATATATTTGCCGTGCGATGTTGTCAATACTTTCAATTAATTCTTGAGGAGAATTATACCCATAAATCCGAGCTAGAGCGGGATTAACATTCAGATAGCGCCCTTCAGGACTAGATTGAAAAATACCATCGATGGCGTTTTCGACAATACCGTGATATCTTTGTTCGGCGATGCGTAAAGCTGATTCGGCTTCTTTGCGATCGCTAATATCTCGCGCTACTAAAATTACTGATTCTTCATCAAAAGGCGAAATTGCTGCGGCTAACCAAACTTGTTTAACTTCCGTTTCAATGCTGTAATCTAAATGACTGGTTTCCTGAGTAGCTAAAACTTCCTGAAAAATACTTAACCACTGACTCGCAGTTTCTGGTTGAAAAAATTGTTCGATAGTTTGATTAATAATATCTGTACTTAACGTCTCAATACGAACTGCATTAGTTGGTAAAATATCAATATTTCCAACTTGATCTGCTTGGAAATTGACGACAATCACGATATCTGTCATTGCTTCAAAGACAGCACGCATTTTTTTCTCAGTAACCCACAACTTTTCTTCTAGTAACTTACTTTCGCTAATTTTTCCTTGTAGTTGTTGGTTTTGTTCCTGGAGAACTTGAGTTTGTGCTTCTAATCTTTTTTGCAACAAACGCTGGCAAACATGATTGTTGACTCTCGCCAAAACTTCTTCAATTTGAAACGGTTTAGTAATATAATCTACCGCACCAACTTGAAATCCTTTAGCTTTATCAAAAACTTCATCAAGCGCACTGAGAAAAATAACCGGAATTTCTTTAGTTTGGGGATTATTTTTCAGTTGTTCGCAAACCTGATAACCATTAATATTTGGCATCAAAATATCCAACAGAATTAAGTCAGGTTGAAAATGCTGTACTGCTTTTAAAGCCGCAAGCCCATCAGCCACAGGTCGAACTTTATACCCATGTTGTCGTAAACAAGTAACTAGCAAGCGCAAGTTAGCTGGAGTGTCGTCTACAACTAAAATATCGGCTCGGAAAAGCTGCTTTGTTCCTGGCTCAAGATCCCTGAGTTTTGTCAAGTTTTTTTCCTGGTTCATAGTTGCTGATACTTGCTAGTTATCTTTTCTGGATTGTTTTTAATTGTCTCCCTAATTTACTCACTAATTGCAGTTAACATTTTTTCGTACTCGAAATTATCTAAATAAACTTGAAGACGTTCTGCTAAATTAAAATTTTCCTCCGTAATTTGTTGAATTAACTTTTCAATTACCTCCGCATCAACGCTACGAATTGCCTCTTTCATCTCCTCAATCCAGCGATCGCTGGGCGATTTGACTTTGGGAGCAACTGGGGCTGACTTAGTAGCGGCGATCGCTTCTAATATTTTATGATATTCAAAATTGTTGATGTAACTTTCCAGCGCCAAAGCTAAACTAGGATTTTGTGGTTGAATTTTGGCGATCGCGTCGAGCAGTTTGGGTTCATCTAAGGCGATCGCGGCTTGCTCTATTTCTGTTAATAAGGCTTCAGGTAATTTTTGCAAAGCCTCAGAATCGATCTTAATTAAATGACTTTGTTCATCTTGAAAACTCAAGTTTTCGTGGTAAACATAACTAACTTGTAAATGTTGAGATATCTTCTCAAAAATAACTGCTTCCTGAAATGGCTTATAAACAATATCATCGCACCCGGCGGCTAAAATTAAACCTTTTTCCTCCTCAAAAGCGCTAGCTGTCAGAGCAATAATCTTCACCGAAGAAAATTTATCTTCTAACTTTTTTGCTGCTAACTGTTTGATTTTTCTCGTAGCTTCGTACCCATCCATAACAGGCATTCGCATATCCATCAAAATTAAATCTGGACAATATTTTTGCCAACAAGATATTGCTTCCTCGCCATTTGTAGCTTGTTCCACTTGAAAATTTACTTGTCTAAGTAACTGCACCAACAATTCACGGTTTGTGGCTTTGTCATCTACCACCAAAATTTTCTTTTGAGGTTGATTGGGAGCCAACGCCAATACCTGACGAAAAGAAATTTCTGTTTCTACGTTTTCTGCCGTGAGAGTAGTCACAATTATTTGAAAGCTAAAAATTGAACCTTTACCTTCTTCGGAAACCACGTCGATATCACCACCGAGTAGTTCCACATATTTTTGAGAAATTGCTAAACCTAAACCTGTTCCTTCGCTAAGATTAACACTCGATTTAGTTTGCACAAAAGGATTGAATAAATTTACTAATTCATCTGGGGCAATTCCCGATCCAGTATCGCTAATTGTGAAGGCGATCGCTACCTCATTTTCGGCTTGCCGATTATTTTCTAATAACTGGGCAGGAAAGCTTTCCACTTTTAAATTTACTTCACCAACTGAGGTGAATTTAATGGCATTGCCGAGCAAGTTAATTAATACTTGGCGTAACTTCACAGGATCGCTATTGACATACACAGGTAAATTAGTAGCCAAATTAAATTTTAACTGCAAACCTTTTTGTTTTGCCCTAAGCTGGAACATTTCTTGAAGTTCTGCTAATATTTGTCGGAAATTAAAGTGACTATAATTTGTATTAATTCGTCCAGCTTCTATTTTGGATAAGTCTAAAATATCATTAATTAAACTAAGTAGATGTTCTCCACTGTTACTGATTATCCGGAGGCTTTCTTGCTGTTGAGCGTTTGTTTGGCTAGGATTTGCCCAATCGCGCTGGAGCAACTGAGAAAAGCCAAGAATCGCATTTAAAGGTGTCCGTAATTCGTGGCTCATATTCGCTAAAAAGGCGCTTTTGGCTCGGTTAGCTGCTTCTGCTGTTTCTTTGGCTTGTTGAAGTTCTAGCTCCGCAAATTTTCTCTGGGTGATGTCTACTTGAATCCCAATAAAATTAGTTAAATTACCTTGCTCATAAACTGGTGAAATACTCAATTCCAGCCAAATTAAAGTACCATCTTTGTGAAATATTTGGAGTTCTAAATCGCAATGTTTTCCTGTTTCTATTGCTTGTTCGAGTTCAGCAATTTTTGCTGTTTCAGTGGTTTGTAACAGGTGAAAATTTTGACCGATTATCTCTGCTGTTGTATAACCTGTCATTCTTTCAAAACCGGAATTCACGTAGACAATCGGATGAGTTGCTGCTTGAGCATCAATGACAAAAATTCCATTATTAGAAGCCGCGATCGCTCGTTCTAAAATTCGCATTCGTGCTTCTGCTGCCAGACGCTCTTCGATTTGTTTTTGTAATTCTTTTTTTTGGTTCTCTAAGGTTTTTTGTAAGCTATAGTTATTCAAATGGGTTTTAATTCTGGCAAGTACCTCTGAGGAACGAAATGGTTTAGATATATAATCTGCGGCTCCGCTTTCAAATGCTTTTACTAAGTCTTCTTGCTCATTACTAGCAGTGAGAAAAATTATCGGGATTTCACAGTATTGAGCATTAGCTTTTAGTTTTCGACAAACTTCGATCCCATTCAAATCTGGCATCATGAAGTCAAGCAAAATTAAGTCCGGTTTTGCATTTGCTACACGAGCTAGAGCCTGTTCTCCGTTGGTAGCAAATGTAGTCTCATAACCTGCTTTTTCGAGCATATTGCCAATTACTAGCAAGTTTCGTTGGATATCGTCTACGACTAAGATCAGGAAATTTTCGGGGTTAAACGCTTTCATCGGAGATTTTTGGCTGTGGGTTTCGAGTCTATTTATTATTATTCCTTTTTTGTTAGTTTTTTGTTTGCTCTGCTTCGTTATCGGTTGGTTTTTGCGGCGTTGTCACTGAGGATAGCGATCGCCAAATTTGCGGATATTTTTCAATCGTCTCCGGCAAATGCTCCCAATCAAAGTTAACCAGTTGAGTTTCTAAAGTTTTAGCATAACTTAATAAAACCGCACTGTGATACTCTTTCCCTAGTGAATATAAACGTTGGGCAAAAGCACGAATGTCTCGTCTTTTCATTTTCTGCCGCAACTCTTGCCACATTGTTTCTTCTTCTTGACGTAAGCTCTCCATTAGTTCGCCAAGATTTTCGGTATTCGTTACTATCTTTTCTCCGGCAATATCTGTTGACAAATCCTCCTTTTTCTGGTAAACATAATTATCCTTTTTCGGCAAAATTTTTTGCAATTGTTCCACCAACTGAGAGCGACTAATCGGTTTATGTAAAAATCCTTCACACAAATTTGCCAAGTCTTGATTATCTTGACGTAAAGCCGAAGCCGTGAGCATCACAATCGGAATATCTTTAGTTTCTTCCTGCTGTTTTAAATAATTAGCCGCTACTCGTCCATCTAATATTGGCATTCGCAAATCCATCAAAATCAGATCCGGGTGGTGCATTTGAGCAAGAGCGATCGCTTCCTCACCATTTTTCGCCATCAACAACTGATGTTCAGTTCCCTTAAAATAGCCTTTAATCAAATCGCGATTAGATTCGACATCATCCACAACTAACACTTTTGCTGCTAGAAATTGATCCAAATCATCATCTAGATCAAAGTCAATTTTAACTTCTAATTTAACGTTAGCTAAAGCGACTTCCGGAAAAATAAAAATAAATTTACTTCCTCGCTCTAATTCACTTTCTAGTAACAACGTTCCACCTAACATATTCGTCAAAGACTTAGTAATAGTTAAGCCTAAACCAGTACCTCCATATTTACGGGTACTTTGTCCTTCGCTCTGGACAAAAGCCTCAAAAATCCGTTTTTGTTGGTTTCGAGCAATGCCAATTCCCGTATCTTCTACAACTATTTCTAACCAAACTTTTTCCTTTTCTTTCGCCAGATAACTTTGACTCCGTACAGAAACTTTAACAAAGCCTTTTCCCGTAAACTTTAAAGCATTTCCGACCACATTAAACAAAATTTGGCGCAGCCGGACTTCTTCAAAATTAATTACTTCCGGCAGCTTTTCATCAATTTCTATAAATAAATCCAAGGATTTGCCAAGTGCTTTTTGAGAAAAAATATCCTGAATTTCTTCAATTATTAAACGTAAATTAAGCGGCTCATAGTGTAATTCAATTTTTCCAGATTCAATTTTAGAAAGATCGAGGATGTCGTTGATTAAAGCTAATAAAGTTTTGCCACTTGATGCAATTGACCTTACATATTCAATTTGTTGAGGTTCGGTGACAATTTCTTCGAGCAAGTTACAAAATCCTAAAATTGCATTCATTGGTGTCCGAATTTCATGACTCATATTTGCCAGAAACTCACTTTTAGCACGATTAGCCATGTCTGCAAGTTTCGCCATTTTTTCTAATGTTGCTTGAGAAAATTCTAAAATTGCTAAAATCAAAGTATTTTTTAATTCCAGTGCAGCTTCGATTTCTAATTTATTCCAGGGCAAAGATTTACCTTTAACTTCTTCTTTCCACAACTCAAAAGAACGGCGCGGTGATAAACGGACTTCGCCATTTTCTTGAACAATTACAGGTTCATTAGGGTTTCCTCCCCAGTTAATTGTTTGGCTAATTTCTGGTCTAAACCACAGTATTTGATAACAAATTCGATTGAGAAAAATTGAAATTGCCAATAGTCCGCTAACTTTTTCTTGGTAAGCGATTGCGGGAGGATAAATTTGACTTAGGGTATCAGTAGAAACCAGTTTTCGGCGCTGGTTTTCACGTAACCAAGTTAAAAGCTTTTTGATCTCTGCTTTTTTCGGAACCGAACCGCTCACTATTAAATTCCCGTCTAAATATACTACTAAGCCAGTAGCGTTGACCAATTCGAGTAAAAGATCGCTTTTTTTCTGGAAAAATTTCTTGAATTTAACTTCATCCTTTAAAGTTTTTTTGATTCGGTTATGAATATTATTGATTTTTTCTGAATATTGTAATAAATCTTGTTGTTGTTGTTTATAAAGTTCAACTGACATAAATTGTCCCAGAAGTTCACAAGCTTTGCGAATTTCGTAATCGACATATTTGGGTTGATGATGATGGCAAACAATTAAGCCCCAGAGTTGATTTTCATGAATTAAGGAAATAGATAGCGAAGCGGAAACTCCCATATTTTGTAAGTATTCTAGATGACAGGGTGAAACGCTTCTGAGAATTGAGTCACTTAAATCCAAAGGTGCTTCGGTGAGAGGATTAAATTCAGGAATAATGTTGACAGGTTGATAGTTAACATCAACAATGATTCTTAACCAGTTTCGAGCAAATAAATTTCTAGCTGGTTGGGGAATATCGGCAGCCGGATAATGTAAACCTAAAAAAGGTTCTATTTGAGCTTTTTTATCTTCGGCAATTACGACACCGCTTTGATCGCTGTCAAAGCGATAGAGCATGACGCGATCGTAGTCAGTTAGTTGCCGAATTTCCTGAACGACGATGGCTGCTGAATCAGCAAAAGTTGCTGCTTGAGGAATTTTTTTTAGTGCTGCTTTAACTAAGTGATAAAAGTTAAAAAGATGAGTTGGTTGCTGTTTATTTTGCGGTTCTAGCTCCAAGATGAGAACTGTTTCTGAGCGATGGACAATAGCTTGAAAGAAAATTCTTGTTTTGGTAACTTGGAGAGTTACTTGAAGTGGATTAAAGTATTCAAGTTGGTCTTGGGAAAGGCATTCTGTTAAAAAATCAACTTCTTCTTGAGGTAATAAGACAGTTAAAGGTTTTCCGAGAAGAGAGTCTAGGGAAATAGATAGATGTGTTGCGATATTTTCACTTACTTGTAAAATTATTAATTCTGGGATTTGCAAAGCTAAAAGCACTCCGTGGGGTTGAATTTTCCCGGGAATGTGAATTGGTTCGCGATCGCCGTTTCTCAGATCTCTTGGTTCGGGGGTGACAAATTCCATTTCAGCCATAGGTGGTTAGTTAGTAAAGGTTTTGAGCTAGTTGTGAGTTTTTTGGTGAATAACTACGCGATCGCGTCCTAAGTTTTTCGCTTCGTAAAGGGCTTGATCTGCACGTTGTAGTAAAATTTCTAGTGATTCCTCTTTGAGCTTACAGGTGGTTACACCGATGCTGACGGTGATTTGGACGAGTTGCTCTGCTGTGGGAATAACCAGTTGACTGATATTTTGCCGAATCCGTTCGGCAACATCTTTAGCGGTTTCTAAGTTAGTTTCTGGGAGCAAAATCGCGAATTCTTCTCCACCAAAACGAGCAAAACTATCGACTTTTCGTAACGATTTTAGCACAGCTTTGCTCATGGTTCTCAGAACTTCGTCGCCAATAAAATGTCCATAGGTATCATTAATTCGTTTAAAATAATCGATATCGATCATTAAGAAAGAAAAGTAACAGTTATAGCGATTATAACGATTAAGTTCTTGCGCAGCTATTTTCAAGAAATGACGACGATTGAAAATTCCGGTTAGGGGGTCGGTAATTGCTAATTTTTCTAATTTATTAATGAGTTTTTTTTGTTTTCTTAAAAGCTGTTTGAGTTCGTCTCTGA
>JAWQFW010000209.1:0-9449 GCA_035968095.1 Oscillatoria sp. PMC 1068.18 | reverse complement strand
GCTTATATGTCTACAGCCTTAACCGAAGATAATCAAGTAAGAAAATTAGAATTAATTGAGAAAAGTTTAATTAATTTTTTGGATGCTGTAGAAAATAACTTAGATAGTTTTACAGACAAAAGTTATAAGTCGATTAAGGATATGGCTCAATCATTCGTTGAGGATAAAGCTTTTAATTCTCCGAAAAAAGGAAGCAAAATTTTCAAGCTTACTTTAAGTATTAAGAATACAGCTAAAGCTATTTTGTGGGAAATTGATAAGTACCAGCGTAAAAGTTTTTCCTATCGAGCATTATACGAAGAGGCTTGTGCTGCCTCGGAGGAAGATGAAAAAGAACTTATCAATCTTCTGCGTTCTTGGCGAGAAGAGTATATTAATGAACTAAACAAATTAAATAGTTAAAATGACCGAACAAAAGTTAGTTATCTTAGATACAGGGGTAGTTGGGATACTCGTACATCCACTTCCTAAAAAAAGAAGAACAAAAATAAAAAATTGATTTCAGAAGTAATTGCTTGTAGTGAATGGCTAGAAAGGCTAATAACTAAAAAATATATTATCGCTATCTCGGAAATGACAACCTATGAGACAAAGCGCGATCATTTTCGACGTATTCAATCTCCAAAATGCTCCAATGCTGAGAAGCAAAATGCTGAAAAAGCTATAGAAGAGTTAAACAAACTTATCAACATGAAGGGAGTTATCCACTATCCAGTTACCTCTGAAGAAGATAACGTAATGGAAGAAGCGGCTAAATTATGGGCTTTTGCACGAAATAATTCTTGGGTAGCCTACGATGCAGATTTAATTATAGCCGCTCAAGCTGTTATCCTTAAAAGGATAGGGATAGACGTAATTATCGCAACAACGGATACCCAAGACTTCAACAGATTACTGAAGCAGCATCATATTGATGCTAGACGCTGGCAGGATATTTCTACTTAGAAATCATCTCTTCAAGCAAAAGCCAAGCAATTATTTTGATGGCAAATTCATAATTTCTACTGGTTCGATTTCATCAGCAGGTTGAAAGCCAAAAATGCGGGAATAAAAGTAAAATTCTCCATCCAAAGCCCGTTTAATATTTTCCGCGCTACGAAAACCATGTTGTTCGTCGGGAAAAGCAACATAAGCTACAGGTAAGCCTTTATTTTGTAAAGCTGTGACCATTTTTTCGGCTTGGTTAGGGGGAACAACTTTATCTTGTAAGCCTTGAAAAAAGATTACCGGACAAGACAATTTTTCGGTAAAATGAATTGGCGATCGCGCAACATACACTTCCTTCTCTTCAGGATACTTGCCAATTAAGCGGTCTAAATACCTCGACTCGAATTTATGGGTATCCGTAGCCAAAGTTTCTAAATCACTCACACCGTAATAAGAAGCCCCAGCTTTAAATACATCAAGAAAAGTCAACGCGGCTAAAGTCGTATAACCACCCGCACTTCCGCCCGTAATTGCTAGCCTATCGCGATCAACTTTACCTTGTTCAGCCAAATATTTTGCCGCATTTGCACAATCATTAACATCAACAATTCCCCACCTTTTTTCTAACCGTTGACGATATTTGCGTCCATAACCCGTACTACCACCATAATTGACATCCAAATAACCAAAACCGCGACTTGTCCAATATTGAATCTTCAAATTAAAAGTTGCGGAAGCGGCGGCGGTTGGTCCTCCGTGACTTTTCACTAATAACGGTGGTAACTCGCCCGTGGGTGGAGTATAATCCTGATTTTTCGGCGGATAATACCAAGCATAAGCTACTTTACCATCATCAGTAGGGAAAGATATTGCTTCGGGAACCGATAAATATCCTGGGTCAATTTCTAGCTTACTCGACTCTTTGAGAACATGAAAAATACCCTTCTCAATTTCCATTTCTACCAACACCGTCGGTTGGGTTGGGGAACCAGCAATAAAGACAATTTTACCCGGAGAAATTACCTCAACCGAATTAATACTTGTGTAGCGAGTTTCAATTGGTTGTAACTCCTTCTTTGCAACGTCAAAACGAGCCAGAAACCAGCTACCCTCATGAGTATAAGTGCAAATTATGCTCTCAGCCGACTCAAAAATATAAGTCGTTACCCCAAACACCCAATGAGGATAACCAAACTCCGCTTCCATTGGACACAAAGATTCTACAGTATTTTCTTGGTAACGATAAAGATTCCACCAATTAGTGCGATCGCTTACAAAATACAATATCCCATCCGGCGACCACTCCGGCTGACAAATTGACTCCTCATCACCCCCAGCAACACACTCAGCCTCACTTATCGCACCATCAGCCTGAATTTTTCCTACATACAACTGAGTGCTATCCCAAGGCAGATCTGGATGATTCCATTCTAACCAAGCCAAGCGCGTACCATCTGGACTCAAGCGAGGTGAGGAATAAAAATCGCTTCCTGTCAGTAAACTCGTTACCTCACCAGAATGTAAATCAACAGCTACAAGACTATTTTTCGGCTCCTTTGCCCCGTCTTGATGTTCCTCACAAACACAAATCAAGCGATTTCTCGGCTTATCTAAAATTGCATTCGCATAACGCCTGTTTCCCTCTGTAGTCAGCGTTTGGGGTTCCTGATGAAGATTTTGTTTATAGATGCGTTGGTCAGCAAAATTAATAAAATAAACTGTCCCCTCCGTCACCAGAAATGCGCCACCACCATACTCATGAACGCGAGTCCGCACATTAAAAGGCGCAGGAGTTATATCTGTTACTGTACCATCAGCAGCTTGTCGTACTAATACATTACGTCCTTTTTCCGTAGGGCGCGACTCCAACCAGTAAATATCCTCACCATCCACAGCAACATCATTTAAGGCGATCGTTTGTGAGACAATCAGATCCGAGGCGATGGGAGATTTCCAAGAACCAAAATTCTTAATTTGTGCTTGTGTCATCGTTTAATAATTAGCTATCTTTAAATTCAGGATAAGATAAGTTGCCATAACCAGAAAAGATACTGCACCAAAAGCAACAAATTTCCTTGTGTTAAATTAAGCGGTATAAATGGACGTTATCAATCCCCCAAAGCCTTTTAATTTATTGACTGAACCTTCTTTAATAACGCCGTTTTCATGAAAATAAAAACATTAAGCTAGGTTATCTCCATGACCGAAAACCTCTCATTCTAATCCTAATTTGCTTTGGCTACGGTACATAAAATTGTGTAAAGACTTTGCAGACAACGTCTCTACAATATCTTTATCTATAGCATTCATTTCTGAAAATGGGATAACTCACAGTTTAACCAGTAATTACCAGATACTTCGCTCCGCTACGCTCCACTCAGTATGACAAATACCCATCTGTAATTTTCAGCGATAGAGTGATGCGAAGCGATAGCGATGTTAAGGAAAAAAATATGTTTCCTCATGCTTTTTAATCGCCGTTTCAATTTCTTCCTGGTAAGCTTCTGCATAATTCCAAGCATTTACTAAATCCTCCGCAGCTAAACTCGGATAATTTTCCAGAAGTTTTGCTTCTTGAACACCTAAACGACGAAAATTTACCAGCAACCAAACTGGAATGCGCGTCTCTCTAATACAAGCATCTCCACCCATAACACCAGGTGTTTTCCTAATACCTTGCCCGATTTTAGGAAGATTTGTCGATAATAATTGGGTTACTTCTGCTTTCTGTGCTGGAGTTAAAGAAAGCAACTGACTTGCTAATTCTTTCTGAATCATTGCCATATCCAAAAAAGGCTTGTAGAGAACAAGAATTAAGCTTTTTCTGCGATCGCTATTTTACCAGATGTTTCGTTGCGCTAGCATGAAAAATCAGCAAATATTATCATCGGGACAACCACAGTCAAATTGTCTCTGAATTCGCTTTTTACTAACTACCTTCACTTGCAGTGAAAGAGGCGTTTACTAAAGCTTCGAGAGAAACAAATTGAGGTGATTTTTTACTTTCATTTTCTGTATTTTCACTTGCTTTTCCTTGAGAAAATTCATTTAGCCTTTTAATTGCTAAAGCGGGATTTTTACGGTTTTGTTCACTTAAGGTAAAAAGCTGATTGGTAGAATTACAACTTTCTTGTGAGTTGACGAGACAAATCACTTGATAACTATCAACTTCACCGTAGGTAAGCTGCAAATTAGTTAATTCACCACGATTGTTTTTGACGGCTTGAGTTAATTTTTCTGAGACGCGCTGACATCTTTTTTCCGGAGTCCATTTTTCGCCAAATTATTCGGTTTGCCAAGTGATAATCGGCGCAGAAAAGTTATTTCTTTTTTGAGCAATTGTCGCCCAAATATCTTGTTGTTGAATACAGTTAAAAATGGTAGTCTCACTATTAGTTATGGTCTTGGTTTCGGTTGATTTAATCTTGGCTGGTTCTTCGGTTGAGGTAAGATTAGTTTGTCTAGAACAAGCTATGATACTTGAGAAAATGATGCTAGTGAGTAAGATTGGTGCAGTAGTTTTCTTGATTTTGTTGTTTACATTCCACATTTTTTAACAGAGGTAAGATGATTAATTAATTTGAGTATAGTTGAGAGATTGGAAATACTTTAAACTAGAATTTAGTGACGATAATTTAGTTATTAATAAAGAATGATTTTGCTTAAATTCTGCATTTATTAAGGAGGTGTTCCCTGAATTTAGCAGGGAACGAGACAAGCAAAAAATTGGTGGTTTAACTAACTTTTCGGGCTTGTTCTTCGGCGTAGGTAAGCATTTCTCCGGAGTGAAGACGTTGCCAGTAATTTTCTAAGTCTCTGGCGACTTGGTTGGAGAGGAAATAGGCTCCGAGAAGGTTAGGAAATGCCATTGCTAAAAGCATTCCGTCGCTGAAGTCGATTACTGGTCCGGGTTTAACGATCGCCCCCACAAAAATAGCGAGTAAAAAGAGGATTTTGTAGATGATGAGGCTATTTTCGCCGAAAAGGTACTCCCAGCAACGTTCGCCGTAGTAACTCCAGGAAATCATTGTGGAGAAGGCGAAGAGAAAAACAGCGATCGCCAAAATTACCGGAAACCAACTCAAAACGGTGCCGTAGGCGGCGCTGGTGAGGGCTGCACCTGCCCCACTTTCTCGCAGTGAGGCGAATTCGGGGTTGTTGTAAGCCCCTGTAATCACGATGACGAGGGCGGTCATGTTACAAACGATTACGGTGTCGATGAAGGGTTCCAGGAGGGCGACAATTCCTTCACGGATGGGTTCTTCGGTACGGGCTGCTGAATGGGCGATCGCGGCGCTGCCAAGTCCGGCTTCGTTGGAAAATGCCGAACGTCTGACTCCTTGGATGATTACGCCGATGATCCCTCCTTCGACGGCTTTGGGAACAAAGGCGTTACTGATAATAACTCCAAAGGCGGTGGGAATTTCAGTAAAGTTGAGCAGTAAGATAAATAAGGATGCGATTACATAGATAATACACATGACGGGTACGATCGCCCCTGCTACCATCCCGATTCTTTTGACTCCACCAACGATTACCAGGGCGACTAAGCCTGCGACGATTAAACCGTAAATCCAAGCTGGGATGAAGGGTAAAACCCCGGCAACGGCTTCGTAAGACTGATTTGATTGAAACATACTCCCGCCACCAAATGCGCCGCAGATCGTGAAAAAACAGAAGACGATCGCGAGAATTTTGCCGAAGGTGACGAAACCGAGTTCGCCTAAGCCTCTTGACAAATAACGCATTGGTCCGCCGGAAATTGTCCCGTCTGGCTTGATGAGACGATATTTTTGACCGAGGGTACATTCAACGAATTTGCTAGTCATACCGAGTAATCCGGCGATCGTCAGCCAAAAGACTGCACCGGGTCCCCCAACGCTGACGGCGATCGCTACTCCGGCAATGTTTCCTAGCCCAACTGTAGCTGATAAAGCGGTAGCTAAGGCTTGAAAGTGGGTTACTTCTCCTTCTTCTTCAGGGTCGTCGTATTTACCTTGCACAACGTCGATCGCGTGTTTAAAGCCACGAATATTAATCAATTTCATCCGAATTGTAAAGAAAATTGCCGCAATAATTAGCCACGCGACAATTAAGGGAATTCCTGTTCCAGCATCGAAGAAAAGAATCCCAAAGACGATGTTGGTCACAAACCAGGTGAAGCCTTGGTTAATTCCTTGGAAGAAACTGTTACTAGCTTCTGCGTCTTGTGCTAACACTGTCGTGGGAATTGAGCAGAGAAATAGGCACAAGTATAACCAAGTTTGTTTCGTCGCTGTTCTCAACCACGAATTAATTTTTTTTTGATAAGGATGATTTTTTTTGCTCATAAAAATTCGGAAAATCTGGTTTTTCAGTGCGAGATTTGTTGACTCATAAGATTAAGTTCTGTAAATTGGTTTATCTGACTACTGGGTCAAGATAAACTATTTTTATCGATCTTGTTATAATACCAAGAATTAGTAAAAGTTATGAGTTTAATTAACACTAATCGGGTTCTTGTCCCCATTGATTTCTCTACAGAATCCTGGCAGGCTCTTGCAGAAACTAGAGATTTTGTCAAGGATTCAGCCCAGATTTATGTTATTCATGTTTTACCTCGTTTGAATCCTGCCGATCCTGGGGTAGCTTGGAATACGGTTAACGATCTCACTCGTAAAGAAAATGTCGAGAAAAAGCTCCTCGAACAGTTATCTGCACCAAAATACCAACGAATTAACTATTATGTTGCGATTGGCGATCCGAGTTCACAAATTATTGATTATGCTGAAACTAACCAGATTGAGCTAATTGTGATTCCTTCTCATGGCTATACTGGTTTGAGGCGGTTTTTCTTGGGGTCTGTGGCTGAGAAGGTTGTCCGGTTTTCTCATTGTCCGGTACTGGTTTTGCGTCGTTGAGTTTCACTAATTAATCTTGTCCTGTTTATTTCTTTTTTGCTCTTGTTGAATTACTTCATTTTATAGTGAAAAAAAGTTTTAATGGGATTCGTCAAATTTTTGATGGTGACGTGAATTATTTTGCTGAATTTTTGGACAAATATCTTGATTTTTTTGTGCTTCTATGTTAACTAATTCTGACTGCTTTTGGGCTTGTCGGAGACTATACAACTCTAAAGCAATGTTTTCCAAGGTTGACAAACGCTGCTCGATTTCCGAAAGCCGATCTTGACAGGAGGTAATGCCAAGATAACTTCTTAAAGCCGCGATCGCAATTTCCGATTTTGACTGCCCAGTTTCTTTCATCCGAGCCGCGATCGCTTCATCTATCTCTAGAGGGATTCTAACACCTAAAAATGGGTTGGGCATTGCCTTCAACCGCTTACAACTTAATGTAAGTGATAATAACAGTCTCTCGTCATGGATCTTGTAGTTATCACAAGGAATTCACTATTACTTAAGTAGATACTCGCATCGTGTTAAATTAAGTTAAGATATTAATTCAATTTGCTTGTCTTAGCCCGACAAACTTTGAGGCAGTGATAACTTCATCGCCAAAACTAACGCGATAATTTTTTTTACAGCTAAAGCTTGGAAAAGGATCGCTAAATGTGTTATCATTCTGATAACGACAAAAAAATAAAAGCTACTTACACCTGTTTAGGTAATCAAATGGTTAAAAGCAAATTAAAGTATTCCTGACTGCAAAAAACTGTTAACTAAATCTGCTCAAAGTAGTAAAATTCAATAGTGACAGTTAAGCTGAACAAATTTTGTTTACCCACAGGTGGGAAAACTTTTAACAAGAAAAAAAAATTACCGCAGACTCAGCAAGGAGTATAGATAAACGTGGAAAACCACAAGGGAAAAATCCTCGTGGTAGACGACGAAGCTGCCGTCCGCCGTATCTTGAAAACGCGCCTAACTATGGTCGGTTACGATGTTTTAACCGCCGCCGATGGAGATGAAGCACTAGAAGTTTTTGCTTCTGCGTTACCAGATTTAGTTGTTTTAGATGTAATGATGCCCCGGAAGGATGGCTATGAAGTTTGCCAGGAAATGCGTAAATATTCGGACATTCCCATCATTCTACTTACTGCTTTAGGGGATGTATCAGATCGAATTACCGGACTACAATTTGGTGCAGATGACTATCTAGTCAAACCTTTTTCACCGAAAGAATTAGAAGCAAGAATTAGCTCAATTTTGCGTCGTTTTTTCAAGAAAAACACGCTCAATAGCAATCTTCCTAATTCGGGAGTTTTAGAAGTTGGTACACTTTATGTTGATGCCAATAAGCGCCGGGTTTATTTAGGTAATGAACTGGTGCGACTTACAGAAATAGAATTTAACTTACTACAACTTTTAGTAGAAAATTCTGGAGAACCTGTATCTCGCCCTGATATTTTAAAGAAAATCTGGGGATACTCACCCCAAGCCCGCGCGGACTTACGGGTAGTTGATGTGCATATTTCTCGTTTACGAGGCAAAATTGAAGAAGATCCTCGAAATCCAGAATTTATTATTACTGAACGCGGTACAGGGTATTCCTTTCAGCGTCTTGTTAGTTTACCCCAAGCCGCAGGCGCTTGAGAACAGTTCTCAATTACTGTAGAAATATTCCTCGATGCTAGAGATGTTCTTGAGAACATCTCTACTTTTTCATGCTAAAACGACTTTAGGACGCAAAAGTTGTTCTTCGTCCGACTCAATTATTTCGGCAATACCTAAAAAGCTTTCCTCTTGATAAACTTGAACAAATTGCCAAGACTTTTTTTCCTTAGCCAGATTAATTTTTTGTCCTTGACACCAACGCTTCGCTTCGCTACTGGGTAAATTCACTTTGGGGAGATGAAACAAAACTTGTTCCGGTGAAGTTGGTTGAAATTTTTCTTCTGTTAGCTGGGCTGATAATTCCTCGAAACTGAGACTTTCAGCTAAGTTTAAACCACAGCTTTCGGTACGAATTAAATTTGCTAAAGTTCCACCAGTACCGACGGCTTCTCCTAAGTCTCTCGCGATCGCGCGAATATAAGTTCCTCCACCACAATTAATTGCTACTTCCAACTCCGGAAATTCCCCCGGATACCAAGCCAAAATTTCCAGCTTTGTTACTTCCACAATTCTACTCGGAACTGCCACTTTTTCCCCAGCCCTAGCTAACTCATACAGTCGCTTTCCGTCGCGCTGAATTGCACTGTAAGCTGGCGGGATTTGCTCAATTTTTCCGAGAAAATTACTTAAATAAGGTTCTATTTTTGCTAAACTTAAATCCGCAGCCAATTTGGTCGCAATAATTTCGCCTTCTAAATCGTCAGTTGTTGTTTTTATCCCAAAGCGAATCCTTGCCTGATAAGCCTTTTCCGTTGGTAAATATTGTAACAATCTGGTTGCTTTACCAATGGCAATTGGTAACACACCTGTTGCCGCCGGATCGAGAGTTCCCCCATGTCCAACTCGCTTAATTTTGAACATTTTTCGCACTTTAGCGACACAATCGTGAGATGTGAATCCAGGAGGCTTATTTAAGTTAAGAAAACCTAACACAGTAATAATTTTAAGAATTGAATATTTGTGAACAAT
>JAWQFW010000208.1:0-9479 GCA_035968095.1 Oscillatoria sp. PMC 1068.18 | reverse complement strand
AAGTAGGTAGGCTTAATTAAGCGTTAAACTGGATCTCTCGAAAGCATTGCTCTAACTGCAATCGGCGCAAAAATTATTTCACGTTTATTGATGCTCACCTACTTACAAATTATCAGGATGTCCCGGAAGACTTATCCACTTTGAGACAAGTTTAGGCGATCGCATAATCAGCGCTAAACGTCAGATCGTTGAAATCAAAGTCACCACCAAAGCTAAGTAGTCGGACAAAAGTTTTTATCGCTGTATATATTTTTGTAAACTCGGCTCAAATTGGCTTTATTCAAAGCTTGCAAGCGTTTTTTTGATTTATTGGTACAGACAGTTCGGTTTATTTCTGTCCGACTACTTAGGTGTGTTGTTATTCATAGTTTTAACCTCAAATTCGCGTATTTTTTTGTGAAAACATTACCAATAAAAATGAATGAATTAGCGAGAAAAAATGAGTAAAGTAATGCCTTGTCGTCCCTTAATTAAAATAGTAGTTCCAACAGAGACAGTACGATTGGGCTGATAATGCCACTGTGCGGGATAATAGCTAGCAAAGGCTTTTACTCGCAAAGGATTTACACTTGCGATAACTCCTTCTGCTGTTTCTGGAAAAATGGTTATTTGCTTTTGTAAATCGCAATATCTCATTATTTTTCTCCTGGAAATTAAGTGTTTTCCAAATAATCTGATTACTCTGAATTATTATTATCAGCACATTAGCTTTATTTTTGGTAAACAAATCTGCTGAAGAAGAGAGCAATTTATCTAAATAAAGAAAAGTAGTATAGTCAGAAAAATCAAACCTACTACAGTTACCAAGCCTCCCAAACCTTGTTTAGACAAATCCTTAGAAAAGCTACAGTTAAGACAAGTCCATTGAGTTGCAGACTCCTGAACTATCGTGTATTTTCCGCAGTGAGGACATTCAACAACAGAGTGATTTTGGTGAGACATAGAAAACTCCTTTAAAATTCTTTCTTTCAAAGCAATGAACTGCCGCACCCTGAAATTTAATGCTATGAATGTAGCTGATTTGACAGATATTTTCCTTGCTTTACATTTAATTAGGAAATTGAGAGGAAAGCCACTCAAAAATGAAAAATAAGGATCTATTTCCTCCCCCCTTTGTAATACCATTTACCTAAACCAATGCTACAGACGCAGATCCTGTAGAGACGTTGGATGCAACGTCTCCACTATTCCTAAAATTTAATTAGCTCCTAACTTTTCAGAAGTTTTTTGCTGTTTGCGCTTCAGTAACATTGTCCCAAAAGTACCGAAAGCTAATAAACTTAAGACAGAAGTTGGTTCGGGAACTGTTTCAACCTGAATAGAACCATAAGTGTAACCACCGTCACCATCAGAAACTTGGACAGTGATGCTATGAATACCAGAAGTTGAAAAAGACGATTGACCACTATTTCCGAGATAATCATCGAAAATACTATCACCGTTTAAGTCCCATTGATAAGTCAGAATGTCGTTAATTCCCGGATCTGTCGCGATCGCTGCGAAATCGAATAAAGTATTCTTGCGAATTACGAAATCTTCTGTGATACTAGCGATCGCAGGATCTGCATTGAGGACGTTCAAAGTTCGGGTGATGGTATTGCTAGACAAACCCGCTTTGTCTTTTGCTTGGGCTGAGTAGGTAAAGACTCCCTCATCAACAAAAGTACCTAAATCTTTCTTTACAGAACGAGTTCCTGAAGTACGATTATCCTTACCAGCGATCGCGTCGTCAAGCAAAAATGTAATTGCTTGGGGGTTCAAATCTGTCGCTAACAAGTCAATTGATACTGATTCACCTTCGTAGATAGTATGGTTTGCATTGATCCCATTCAATTTAAAAGCAGTCAATTTGGGAGCAACAGAAGGTTGAGTGGTAGCAATACCTCCGCGAAACATGAAATTGTTGTCGTCATAGTCTAAGTCCCCTCCTCCAAATAGATCTTCAAAACCAACTTTGACTCCTCCAGGACCAATTAAATCCACGACAGCGTGAGGAAGCCCATCGGGGTTACGCTTTCCCGGTCCGGTGAAAAAAGTGTGTCCTCCAGCAGAAATGCCAAAAATTAGTTCTTGTCCTGGAGCGAATTTGCCTAAATTAACTACCTTGCCTACTCCTCTGTTACTAGCAATAGGATTTATAAGTACCGGAGAGTAAAGACCTAAGTAGCTTGTAAGTCCAGCCGTTCCTCCCAGAACTTGTACTGATACATTTCCTCCTGTAGCATAAAGCCGACCTCCAAGTGTTGCGGCTTCGCTTGCGCTAACAGTTCCTAGAAGGATAAATGTTGCTCCGGTGAGTATGGTTGATAGTTTGGTCATCTTCATTAATACCTCAAATTTGCGAAAAATTGACTAAAATTAGCTTTGCGTGCAGAAAAAAGGCTCTCGAAGCGGCTAAGAACCCAATAATTGGCGAGATTCTTGCTGGACTTGACCCGCGATCGCGGCTTCTTGTAAACACATAAAAGCGTCCAAGTCTTCTCTTCCATACTTGGTTCTCTGTAGCAACTGGATCAATTGTTCTTCGGTTTCTCTACTCAAATAGCCAGTGGCTAAAACTTGTTTGACTAATTCGCGAATCAAAATCATGGTAAACACCTACTCTCAGTGGTGAGGCGATAAGTAAATTTACGCACCCCTCTACTTACCACTCGTTTTTTTGGGGTAACTTTTGTGCATTTTTTACATAACTTTATATTTTGGCGATCGCTAAATGTAGGGGTAGCCCCCCGTAGTTACCCTCTCCCCTAAGCAACTGGGAGGGGCAACCAAAGAGGGAGGGTCGCCTAGGTTCATGAACTTTTGTAAAGTTTTTGTAAATTTGCACAAAAACCGCCTCAAAAAACTGAGAACCAAATAGAGGTCAGCAACGCGATCGATATTGAACTGAGGTGAAGGGTGTATATTCCCAATGATATGAGCGAACTAGACCAACAGTTAAAAGACTTAGCTTTAGAAGTCCAGAGATACTCTCCAGGAAGCAGAAAGCGACGCAAAGCTTTGGATAAATTAATTCGGGTTATGCAACGTCCTCGGGTACTTCCCTATCTTTATCCCGGTTGTTTTCAAGGATTTTATGAAGAAATTCTCAGCGAAGCTAAACAACAGCTTTTTCTCTATATTTGTCAAAATATTAATAACTATAAACCCGAAAGAGGCGAAGTATTGCAGTGGATAAATATTCACTTTAGAAGATTTTTTATTGAAGCAAGCCGCCAATTTATGCCAGTTGAAATTCGCGGTGGATCTTCAGTACAAATAAGAAGAGCAAGTATAGATGAGTTAGAAACAAATGACTCTCTAGAAATAAATGCACAACAAAATCCTTTTTTTTCCGAAGAAGTGAAAAATTTTGTTGAAGAAGATCCTGAGAGCATTTTCAAGAATACCCACATTCGTTCTCATCCAAAAGCCAACTTTCAGTTAATTTTTCTCAGGCGAATAGAGGGTTATTCTTGGGAAGAAATAAGTACCGATTTGTCAATCGGTATATCTACTTTAAGTCGCTTCTATCAGCGTTGCTTGCGAAATTTTGCTCCCTTATTTCGAGAACACTTTCAATAAATACAGTTCCCACCAAAAAAAAGTAAAATGATGAACTCCCAGACTGATTATTCATTGAACGAAGAAAATTATCCGTTGGTCGTACCAATTACACTCAAAGACCACAAACAAGCCCAAAAATTCCACAATTTTCAGGCTCAACCGCAAAAGAGAAAAGAAGTTTATCTCAATACTTTAGCCGTATTAGCAGTAAATTATTATCTCAAATGTTTAGGATTTGAGACAAATTTAGTAGCTAGCGAAAGTTGGAATCCGGCGATGCAAACTTTAGGAAATCTTGCTGACTTAGAAATAAAAAATATAGGCAAATTAGAGTGTCGCTTTGTTTTACCAGAAGCAGAATTTTGCGAAATTCCTCTCGAAGTTTGTTCAGACAGAATTGGTTATGTAGCAGTGCAAATGAATCAAGCTTTAACTGAAGCAACACTCATTGGTTTTGTTCCCAAAGCAACGACAACCAAAGTCCCACTTAGTCAGTTTCAATCAATGGATGAATTGCTCGATAAATTGCAACCAGTAGTACATTTGAGCGAGTGGATAGAAGATGTTTTTACCGCTAGTTGGCAAACTATTGAAGAACTTTGCAATCCACCATTAAATCAACCAGCTTTTAGTTTTCGTAGTCCAGGAGTGTTAAATAGAAATGTAGCCAAAAACACTCCTGATGGCATTAAGCTAGGTAAAGTGCTAGAGTTAAAAAATGCTGGCAAAAAAATTGCTTTACTGGTAGGGTTAGAGTCAAAAAATACACCAGAAACGGCAATCTGGGTACAGGTATCTCCTACTGGGGAAAATACTTACTTACCAGATAATTTGCAGCTAAGTATTCTGGATAACGAAGGAGAAGAAGTGATGAAAAGTCAAGCTAGAAGTAGTAAGAGTATTAAGTTTAAGTTTACTGCTGAAGCTGGAGAAAGTTTTAGCGTCCAAGTAAACTTAGGTGAGGCGGTTTTGACAGAAGAGTTTCTAATTTGAACTAAATTTGAACCGAATTTGAACCTAGCCGAATTAATGAAGGTGAGTTTAGGATGGAGATGGTTGGTATATTGGTTTAACTCAGGCGTAATTCTCGTTTTTTCTAGTCAAGAGTTAAGGTGGTGATGATGGGGAAATTAGTTGTATTAACATTAGAAGGTAATCTTGAAGTACAAGGCTTTCGGGTGCATTTAGAAATTGGGGTTGAAGGAATGCGCCCCGATTTAGAAATGACCAAAGAATTACCTGCAAATCCGGAGTTAGCCACCCGCTTAGAAGAACATTGGTTAGAAAAATATCGCCCTTTGGGAGCGCCTTATCGCATCAAACCAACGGAAATTATTAATGAAGGGGCAATAAATTTAAGAGAGTGTCATGAGTCCGCAAAACAATTGGAAGCCGAGTTTAAGGATTGGTTAGAAGCTGAAAGTTTTCGAGAAATAGATCGGGAATTACGCTCTGAGTTAAGTCGGGAAGAGGAAATTCGGGTATTAATTCGGACTGAGGATCGTCAATTACAAAAGCTTCCTTGGCATCTTTGGGATTTTGTGAAAAGTTATGGGAAAGCAGAGGTTGGTTTGAGTCCGCCGGAATACAGACGCACGGAGAATTGTCAGCAAATAACAGGTAAATTACGAATTAGAATTTTAGCGATTTTGGGTCATCAGGAAGGAATTGATACTCAAAAAGACCGACAATTGCTGGAGAAATTGCCGAATGCAAAGGTAACGTTTTTAGTGGAACCAAGCTATTTGGAAATCAACGATCGCCTTTGGGAGCAAGATTGGGATATTATCTTTTTTGCTGGGCATAGCTTGACTGAGGGAGATGAAGGTCGAATTTATATTAATCCCCAGGAATTTATTACTACCGATGAGTTGTGGGTTGGGTTAAGAAAAGCGGTAGCAAGGGGGTTGCAGTTAGCGATTTTCAACTCTTGCGACGGATTAGGGCTAGCACAACGAATTGGCGATCGCCAAATCCCACTGACGATTGTAATGCGGGAACTGGTTCCCGATCGCGTCGCTCAAGAGTTTCTGAAGTATTTTCTCACCGCCTTTGCGAGTGGAGAATCATTTTATCTCGCAGTGCGATCGGCACGCGATCGGCTTCGAGCCTTGGAGCGCGAGTTTCCCTGCGCCAGTTGGTTGCCCGTTATTTGCCAAAATCCCGCTACTTTGCCCCCCACTTGGGAAGAGTTATACCCAGAACAAAAGCGAGAATTAGTAACTGATTTTCCCAAACGTACAGTGCGTCGTTCTCTTATTTTCTCTTGGCGATATGGTTGGTCAAAAGTGTTGCTGATTAGTTTAGTAGTAACCTTTTTGGTTATAGGAGTACGGCGAACAGGTTTTTTACAAACATGGGAATTGAAAACTTATGACCAAATGGTCAGAATGCGACCTGACGAAGGTCCCGATCCACGTTTGTTGGTTGTAGAAATTACTGACAAAGATTTGTTTTTGCCAGAACAAAAAGGTAGAGAAAAAAACGACTCCTCTTTATCAGATTTGGCGCTGAACCTTCTTTTAGAGAAACTAGAATCTTATCAACCGCGAGTTATCGGTTTGTCTCTCACTCGCGATTTTGCTGTAGACCCTAATTTGCCAGAGCTAAAAAATCGTTTAGAAAACAGCGATCGCTTTTATGCAGTTTGTAGCGTGAAAGTAAAGGGAGACAAACCAGAAAACGATCTACCTCCACCTCCTGAAGTTTCACAAGAACACTTAGGTTTTTCTAACATTTTGCTCGATCGAGATGGAGTATTGCGTCGTCAAATTGTATCGATGCAGCGTCAACCTCAAGCAGCTTGTCAAGCAGATAAATCTTTTAGTTTACAATTAGCTCTACGTTATCTTGAAAATGAAAATATTACTGTAGATTTGGACAATAATCAAATAGGTAATATCACTTTCCCTAAATTATCGCAACCACCTGTAGGCGCTTATCAAAATGCAGATACTTGGGGTAAGCAAATCATTCTTAATTACCGCTCTTATCGCTCTCCTTCAGAAATTGCGAATAAAGTTACGCTCGAAGAAATTCTTCGAGATAAAATTTCTCCCAATTTCATTAAAGATAAAATTGTTATTATTGGTGCTAATCATGAAGAAGCTAATAAAGACTATTCCTATGCTACCCCGTATAGTAATAATCCAGAACAAAAAATACCTGTAGTAATGATTCAAGCACAAATGGTAAGTCAACTGATTAATGCTGTCTTGTCAAATCGCCCTTTACTAAATTTTTTACCTCAGTGGCTAGAAAGGTTTTTAGTTTTCGTTTCAGCAATATTTGGTGGAACTATAGCTTTATTTTTTCAATCTAAAAACAGCTTTTTAGTAACTTTGACAGTTACAATAACTATTTTATTCTTTGGATGTACTTCTTTCTTAATATTTGGCTTTTGGCTACCTTTTTTACCCTCGACTATAGGTTTAGTTGTCACAGCAAGTATTTTACACTTCAAGCTTAAAAAATCAAAATAAAACTCAAAAATTTTGCCATGAATTTAAACTTTAAGTTCCGAAAAATTTGTTTAGCTGTTACAAGTTTTCTCAGCTTGTTTTTACTACAGACAAAAGCACTAAATTCAGAGATTTTGACAAAAAATTTCAATCAAAGAAGATTAATAGTGCAATCTTCTTCCCAGTCTAATTCACCCGATTCAGGTCCCGGAGCGCCAGGAAGAACGGAGCGTGGTGGTCCTCGTAATCCTTGTCCCGCAACCAAGCCACTTACTCCAATAGTTTTTACAGGGGATAGAGGGTTAAAGGGAAGATTGAGTGCTGAAGAACATCCTACTTTTTGGGTTTATGTTCCCTATCCCAGCGATCGCATTGAATCTGCTACATTTTCTTTACGAAGCAGAGAAGATAATGAAGAAGAGCATATTGTTTATGAAACTAATTTGAACATTAGAGAAACTCCAGGAATAATTCGCATTTCAATTCCTAGTACAGAAGAACCTTTACAATTAAATAATTGGTATCGTTGGTACTTGTTTGTTGATGTTTATTGTGACGAAAACTCACCTGCAAGTAAAGATCGCGTTTACGGATGGGTTAGACGAGAACAATTAGATTCTCCACTACCAAACACAGCTACTCCCCAGGAAAAAGCTTTCCAACTAGCTAAAAACGGCTTTCTGTATGATGCAGTAACTATTTTGGCGGAAGTTAACGATCTTCAGGGAATACAAAACTTATTAAACAATTATCAGCTAGAAACAATTGCTAACGAACCCTTAGTTGACTGCTGTACAACTGAAAATGAAGCTTTACCGTAAGCTCTTTTTTAACGCCAATCTCCGATCAGAATGAAAGGAGACCAATAGTAAGGTTTAGCATATTCTTTATTATTATTAGACAACAAAGCAAGTTGGCTACGACGGAGTGCTTCTGCTTTAGTGAGATTATCTTCTTTAAGTGCAGTGTAAAAATTCCTCATGAGTAGAGAAGTAGATAGATCGTTAACTGGAAACAAAGAAGCAATTGTACTACGCGCTCCGGCTTGTATAGAAATTCCGGCAATTCCTAAAGCTGCTCGCGAATCGCCAGTAGCAGTTTCACAAGCACTAAGAACTAATAAATGAATCGGATTAGGTTGATTTTTTTCTCGATTACGAAATATATTTTTAATTTCATTAATCTGAATTCGATCCTTGTGAGATATAATAAAAGTTGATTCTGGATCGGAACTAAACTGTCCATGAGTTGCTAAATGAACTACAGAATAAGGTTGATTGGCAATTTCGTCTTGAATAGTTTTTTTCAAAAATTTATCGTTCAAAAGTATTTTGCTTGTCGGAAATTTCGATTTAATTTCTTGAAGTTCATCATCAACAAATTCTAGTGCTTGATAGTTTTGTACTGATTCACTGATTCCGGCAGCTAAAACTTGGGGTTTTTTTGATCTTAAAGGTGGACTATCGAATAACTGTAAACCTAAGTTAACAACCAAACTATATTTTTCAATCAAATAGTTTGTTCCGTCATAAAGCGCTGCTATTGGCAAGTTTTTCAAGGCTCCATCGAGGACAAAGACTAAAGTAGTAATTTGATTATTTTGTAAAATTATATCTAGATTTTGAGGTAAAATATAATTGTATATTTCTTGAAAATAAGTATTATTATTAAAAGTTTTTTCTTCTTTAATCGCCTTTCGCAAATTTTTCACATCATCTTCAATCTTTTTTCGAGAAACTTGACTACTGTAGAAAAGTAAATTGCTTTGGTGAGGTAGTTTAACGATCGTTTCTAGTCGCTCTGGTAAAATGATTGGGTAGATAACTGCGGCTTGAAGGTTGTTAGTTTCAATAAAGTTATCAATTGTTATATTTCTATCGGTTGAAAGTTGACAACGCAAAAAGTTTTCTAATTCTGCTACTTGTAAAGCTTCAATAGTCTCGCGTGCTTCTTGTAAATAATTTTGCTCTGATTGTGTTGGTTGATTTACTTGTTTGTCGCTCTTTTGTTCTGAGTTACTTTGAGCGTTTTGAAGAAATAGTAAATTGACATATTCCCTGTAAACTGGTTCTATATTTTCCAAAAAAGAGAAGCGAACTTCAGAATTATTAAGAACTATTAAATCCTCGCGAGCTAATTCTATACTTCTCAAAGCAGTTTTGTACGCAGCAACAGCACTCTCGATTTCTCCTTGATTTCGCAATAACCTTCCCAACTGCCACTCCCACTGGTATGCTAGCTCTGGTGCTTGAATTTTTTCAGTTAGTCTAATAGCGTCTTGGGTTTTCTCTAAAGCTTGTTCCCATTGTTTTTGTTCTTCATATAGCTTACCAAGAGTACCAAGAGCGTATGCTGTAGTTCGCACGTCGGCTAAAGTTCTCGCTTCTTCGACAGCTTGCAGTAAAAGTTGTTCGATTAATTCTGGTTGTGGATAGTTTTCGAGATTAATCAGACTTTTAGCTAGGTTGATAC
>JAWQFW010000207.1:0-9484 GCA_035968095.1 Oscillatoria sp. PMC 1068.18 | reverse complement strand
GAATTGGGGGAATTGGGGGAATTGGAGGAGTTTGGAGAGAAGGAAGAATTGGTCACTGTTAAGCGATCGCGCGATAACTAATAACTGATTTACTGTTGTGAGTTAAGCTGATATAGTTGCTGGATTTTTTCGTTAGTGACTAATTTCCCATCTTGATAAACTTGCAATTCATCTCTGGTCGTATTTGATTTTCCGTAGCCTGGAGGTTCGTACAAAAAGCTACCATTTTTAAAGCCGTTTGACCAAGAGACAGTAATACCATCTTCGGCATTTTTGTTTTCACCGAGGTAAAATCTAGGTTTCCCATCTTTACCGCAGACTGCGAAGTTGAATTTCTCGGTTTCCCCTACTTGATAAAGTTCGGTATTTCCAGGACATTTGGCGAAGGCTGCTTCTGGTAAAATAGCAGATGCTTGGAAGTTGGGAATTACTCGATCTAAAGCCCCATTATTATTATCTGGTGGATTGTCATCGTCTGGGGGATCTTTTGGTGGGGGACAGTTAAATTTGCCTTCGCTTTCGTTGTAAACTGGTTCTTGTCCGTCTTCGCAGTCGGGTTTGTTTTGTTCGGCTAATTCTTTACGCCATTTTGCGAGAGATTCTTGTCCTTCTTGATAAGCTTTACTTTCGGAGTCGATTTTATTCGCAGTTGCGATCGCCTTTTCTAATTCTCCTTTATCTGCTAATTCTTTCGCTTCTTTGAGTAAATCAATTCCCTCATCTTTGGGTTTCGGTGGAGTAACGTCGGGAACAATTTTCACTTCGATGTCTTGTTCTTCGAGACAATCATCCATCTCAGCTTCGTTAGTAATAACATCTCGATGCGCCCAACCGCGCTTACCTTCACTTAAATTTACTTCTACCCAACCGTTTTTGGTTTGCTTACCAGTAACGAGTAATTTCTCGTTGTTAGCGACGCGAACAATATTCTCATCATTAAAAGAAGCAGGCTGCGATCGCAAATTTCCCGTAGCTAACACAAAACATTCTTCTTCTTTGGCTGGTGGTTCGTCATCATCGTCGCTATCTCCAGCATCGACAATTACATCACCATTATCCCCTGGATCGGTGGGATTTTGCCAAGAATTAACCGCCAAACCACCTAAACCACCAACCAAAATTGCTGCGATTAAACCCAAAACCCAAGGTAAAACTTTACTTTCCGGTTCCACTGGGGGAGGAGTTGCTGGAGACGATCTTCTCGCGGCTGGTGACACAGCTACGGTAGCTGAGGTACTCGGATTTTGTCGTTTGGGAGTAACTGGAGGGGGAGGAGGAGGAGGAGTTTGCTGTTGAGGAGGTTGGTTGGGGACAAGGGGAACAGGCGAATTTCCGGGATTAATCACTGTCGCTTTTAACTCAGTTTGTCCCAACTTAATTCTGCTACCGTGACGCAAAGGAACTTCGACATTGGACAAAGGTTGTCCATTAACTACAGTTACACTATTTTGAGTTAGCGATCGCAACCAAAATCGCTGCTGTTGCGAGTCGAAAAATATTTCTGCATGAAGTCCCGACACCATCGGATCGGATAAGATCAAGTCACAACGGGCAGGATCGCGTCCAATTCTAAATGTACCCGGATTTTTCCCCGTTTGGCGATCGCGAATCGTCCAACTACGCGGTTGTCCGGCTTCTTCCCACTCTAAAATTAACTCATTAACTGCCACTCCGCCTACTTGAGGAGGTTCGGTAGGTGGAATAGGTGTAAATTGTTTTTGCGAACCCGACAAAGCTTCCAAAACCTCAGTCGCTGACTGATAGCGGTCTTTGAAATGGTAGCGTACCATTTTCGTCAACACGCTAATTAAATTCGGACTCGCAGTAACTAAATTTTGCCAGAGAATTTCGCCTGTATCGAGATCTTCCGGCAAAAAAATCGGGATTTTCCCGGTTAACGCTTGAATGCAAATCATTCCCAAAGCATACAAGTCGCTATTCGGACGTGGTGTACCTCTAGTTTGTTCTGTCGGCATATAACCAGGAGTACCGATCGCTACAGTAACACTAACTTCGCCCATTTCGGTAAGGGTTTGATTCCGCAGTTGCTTAATCGCCCCAAAATCGATTAAAACTAATTTATTGTCGTCACTACGACGAATCAGGTTTTCTGGTTTAAGATCGCGATGGATTACACCTTGGCTGTGAATAAAGTCGAGAGTCGGTAAAATTTCTTCAAGTAACTCAATAACTTTATTTTCCTTCCAACGTTGGTTCGGTGTCAGTTCCTTGGCGAGGGTATGTCCTTCAATATATTCTTGAACCAGATAAAATTCTGCGTCTTCTTCAAAATAAGCTAGTAAGCGAGGAATGCGATCGTGATTTCCCAAACTTTCGAGAGTTTCTGCTTCTTTTTGAAAGAATTTTCTCGCCGTTTCTAATACCTTGGGATTGTTAGATGCAGGTTTGAGGTGTTTAACGACACAATGCGGGTTTCCGGGGCGATGTGTATCTTCAGCAATATAAGTTTGCCCAAAACCACCACCACTTAATTTCTCTAATACTCGGTAATGTCCGGCTAGTAATTCCCCAATCATTTCTTGCTGTGTCATGTCCGATCCTGGTTGCTCTGATCTTAATCTATTTCTTAGTCTCCTAGGTGAAATCCGCAATATTTTTTCTTCTTGTGACAGTTTTTGGTTTTGGGGTTGCTAATGTTGGTTAATGGTTACTGGTTGCTGGTTTGTGGTTTACTTGATTATGTCACTCGCGGAAATGTCACAAAAGCTAAAGAGTCTAAAAATCTAGTAATTTTTCGTAGTCTCGAAAGTTATCCAAAATCAATTTTGGCAAATTTTCTCGAAAAAATTTAGTTTAACGCCTGGAATTTGTCTAAAATTAAGAAAGCTTTTCCTGTATTCGTTGAGATTGTGATGATTGTAATTGATGAAATTTTTCTGATGACAAATATACTTTGCCTGTAATGGTTCTTCTGGAAATTTCTTGACTTGAGGAATATTCTCTACCGTTAAACTTTTGAATAATATAGCAAGTAGTAAAATTATCTGAACAGTGATAGTATGGACTAATAATATCTTTCCAACCGTTAGTTTTTTCGGGAGTAACTATCAAGCTACCAAAAGTAATACGCTCGTAACGTGATTGTCTGTATCCTTGTGCAGATCCTTGAAGAATTAAAGCTATGCAACCTCGTGAACCACATATTATTGAGTTTAGGACATATACTAAAGCTTCGGGATAGCCATCGTCATTAAGATCGACTAAATTATAAGAGTATTGAGTTGGAAATTCAGCGATTGCAAATTCCTCACCAAAATGTTGAATTATTGCTTGTTCTAATTGGGGAGATTTATTTTTCTCGGCAGGTACATATTCGACTCTACTGATATCAATTCCCGACACTTGAGGCAATCTTTGAATTTCTTGACTAAATCCTAATTTTGTAGTAGCAATAAAAGTTGTCACAATCGTTAAAACTAGAACATATTTAGACCATTTCATCTGAATTTCTCCTTTGTTAAGATAGTAGATCAATTCTCTTTGCAAAAATTTACTTGAAGATTAATTAACATTTTGAGGATAATCATATAATAGTTTTCTTTTACAGACACGATGCTCTACTCTTAGCTGATTTCGACGATCTTGAGATAAATTAGGTGAATTAATTTCATCAGGAAGACAAAGTAATTCAATGGTTCTTAATCCTACGATACCATCAGCCTGTAGGTTATGGTCGCGCTGAAACTTCTTAACTGCTGCTTCAAGCTGTTCATCAAAAAAAGGAAGAGAATTATCGTTATTGCTAGAATAGTATCCTTTTTCTGTGAGTAAAGAAATTATATGTCCTATTGCTTCACCGCGATTGCCTAATTGATAGCAGGAATTATCACTATTAGAACAACGAGAATAAATCGGAAAAAATACTAAAGCTTCGGGGTAGCCATCGTCATTAAGATCGACTAAATTATAAGAATATTCAGTTGGATATTCGGGGTCTAAAACTTCCTCACCAAAATGTTGAATTATTGCTTGTTCTAATTGGGGAGAACGATTTTTCTCGGCGGGTACATATGCAACTCTACTGACATCAATTCCCGGTATTTGAGGTAATCTTTGAATTTCTTGACTAAATCCTGATTTTGTGGTTAGGAAAAAGGCGGTAACGATCGCGGTAGCTAAATTAAATTTGGATAATTTCATCGGTATTTCCCCTTATTTTTTTTGCGAAATGTTTGTTTTGCTTCGTTGAATTTTATCCTAAAATTAGCCAAAATTTAAAGTCGAGAACCATCGATCATAATTGAAGAAATTGCGGCATCATCGCGATATTTAGTGGTTTCAAAATAACTTCCATATTCGTCCTTAGAATTTCCATAAATTCCGGCAAATCCTTTGGAGGCTGCTAAACTACCATTAGAACGAAAGACGATATTTGTCGCAGGTTGTTGGGCAAATTCAATATATTCTCTAGATTCATAATCGCTATTATATTTAAGTTTTGCGTCGCCGTAAACAGATTCAGCTTCTTTAACTAAAGTTTTTGGACCGACTCCTGCGGAGGTGCGATAATTGGGGTTATCAGTTAGGAGAATTTTAATTGGGTCGGAGTCAGTGATTGGTTCGTAACTAAAATAGGCAATATAATACTGAATTTCACCGTTTTTACTAACGGAAATTGCGTCTAAGTCTACCATGAAAGGTGTGACAACTTTAAATTCGGCTTCGTCTTTTAAGAGGGTTTTTAATTCACCTAATGTCATCCCGATTTTAGCTTCACCGATGCTATTAGCGGAGATGGTTTGCGTTGGGGAAGGAGGAGGAGCAAGTTTTTGTGTTGCTTGGTTAGGGTTGGAAGAAGCTGTGTCTTTTGGGGTTGATTGAGAAGTTTCGTTTTCGCTGTTTTCGTCAGTTGCAGAAGGAGTTGTTTCGTTGGAGGTTTTGGTTTCTGGGTTAGAAGCTGTTTCTTGAGTGGAATCGGTTGATGATTCTCGATTATTATTATTAGTTTGAGTGGGAGGGGTGCAGCTTGTGAGGATAATTAGTAGGGAAGTCAGTAACCAAGAGAGTTTCATAGTTAGTAAGTAAAGTTTTGCTGGAAGTAACCTTTTTTTGCTAAAAAATAATTGCGTTAAATTAGACTAAAAGTAGTTTAATTAAGCGAGATTAGTTGCGGGTGTTGGAATTTTTACAATCGCGGAATTCGGGCTGGTGGATGGGAATTTGGATTGTGAATTTTGCTCCTTGTCCGGGTGTAGAATAACATTCTAGTGTACCGCCGTGGCGTTCGGTGATAATGGAGTAGCTGATGCTTAATCCTAAACCTGTTCCTTTTCCGACGGGTTTGGTGGTGAAAAAGGGGTCAAATAAACGTTGTTTGGTAGTTTCATTGATACCTTCTCCATTATCGGCGATCGCGATTTTGATTTGATTATCATTGAAAATTTCGGTAGTAATCCGAATTTGACTGGGGTTGGCTTTAATTTCTGCGAGGGAGCGTTTGTGGTTATAATCTTCTAAGGCATCAATTGCGTTTGTGAGAATATTCATCAAGACTTGATTGAGTTGACCGGGGAAACATTCTACTGCTGGTAGCGTACCGTAATCTTTGATAACTTCAATACTGGGACGATCGGATTTGAATTTCAAGCGGTTGTGAAGAATCATTAGTGTTGATTCGATACATTCGTGAATATCGACTGATTTCATTTCTGCTTCGTCGAGACGGGAGAAAACGCGTAAGGATTTCACAATTTCGCGAATGCGTTCGGAGCCAACTTTCATGCTAGAAATTAGTTTAGGTAAATCTGCGAGCAAAAATTCTAGGTCGATGGCTTCGATTTCGTCAGCAATTTCTGAGCTAGGATGGGGATATGTTTGTTGATATAGCTGCAATAAACCGAGTAAATCTTGGGTGTATTCGTCAGCGTGGGTGAGATTACCGTGAATAAAGTTAACTGGGTTGTTAATTTCGTGGGCGATACCTGCTACCATTTGTCCTAAGCTGGACATTTTCTCACTTTGGACGAGTTGAATTTGGGTGCGTTGGAGTTGGTCTAAAGCAAATTGTAGTTCTTGTGCTTGTTTTTGGGCAGTTTTCGCAGTTTGTTGAGTTTGTTGATAAAGTTCTGCTTGGTTAAGGGCGATCGCTAATTGATCGACTACTATTTCTACTAACTCTACCTCGCTATTTGTCCAAGGTCGTTCGCTGCGATGATGAATACAACTCAAAGCACCGACTTCTCCACTGAGAGTCCGCACTGGTAATATTAGTAAGGCTCTACCTTTGTAGCTTTTGAGGTTTTTCCGCACGATGACGTTAGGATATTGATAAACGTCATCGACACGCAAAACTTCCGCGCATAAAAGCTTTTCCGTAATCGGGTCGATTTCAGTGGAGTTAGGTAAACTAGCAGGATAAACACCCTCCATTGTCTTCAATTTTGGGCTTTTAGCTTCCTTAATCACTTCCCAAACAGGTATTTTGGCTTCACCTTTGTACCAAGCGAACATACAGCGATCGCATTTCAGTAAGTTACGAATTTCGGTGACGGTAGTGGCTAAAATTGTTTCTAAGTCGAGAGATTCCCGAATTAAATTCGCCAGACTGTTGATTAAAGCTTCTCTTTCGGCTAATGCGCGATATTTCGCTTCACTTTCGACCAAAGCAATTTCTGTAAGTTTGCGATCGCTGATATCATAACCAGTACCGATTAGTTGAGAGATCCGACCTTGGCGATCGCGTAAAGGTTTAATTGTTGTCAGTGACCAAGTTTCGCGATCGTTGTCAATAAAGCTTTCTTCGTAAGTCATTGCTTTACCGGAATTGAGACAATCAGTATAACGTTGTCGCATAAATGCACCCAAAGTAGCACCAAAAGTTTCTTCAGGGGTTTTCCCCTCCGCATCCTGGGAACTAACACCACCAATCCTCTCTCCTACAGAGTTCCAACCTACATAGCGAAAGTCATTGTCTGGGGTAACATTAACAACAAAAATAGCTTGTTCGACACCATTGTAAATTGTGCTGAGAAACTGTTCTCGTTCCTTAAGTTTAACTTCTGCGGCTTTGCGATCGCTAATATCGCGAGCAACAGCATAAATCATATTTTGCTCGACGGAAAAAGCTGAGTTCCAGGAAAGCCATTTATAAGAACCATCTTGGCATAAATAGCGATTTTCAAAGGAAATTATGATATTTTCTTCAGCAGCTTGGGCTTGTTTCAAGGTAGCTTCTCGATCTTCTGGATGAACAAAATCAACAAAAGGTTTGGCTGACAGTTCCTCTCGTGTCCAACCGAGAGTTTTTTCCCAAGCGGGGTTGAGTTGGGTAAAATAGCCATCGAGATTAGCGATCGCGAGCATTTCCAGGGAAAGTTGAAAAAAGTTATCTCGCTGTTGTTCCGCGAGGATGCGATCGCTGATATCAAGCATCAATCCATCCCAAATCAGATCGCCATTAGCCTGTTGTTCGGGACGCGAACGTGCTTGTAACCACTTCATTTTCCCCGATGGGGTGATAATCCGAAATTCCAGATTCCAAGGTTGTAAAGTTTGGGCTGAAACCGCGATCGTATTTGCAAGTTTCGGGAGATCGTCAGGATGGACAAGTTGATATAATGAAGCCGCATTTTCCTGAATTTGCTCTGGTTCTAATTCGTATAATTCCCGACAACCAGGGCTGATATAAGTAAATTTTTCGCGACGATCTGAACTCATCCGATACTGATAAATTATGCCAGGGAGATTAGTTGCAAGTCGTTGAAAACGGGTTTCGCTTTCCCGAAGCGCTATTTCGGCTTCTTGACTTTGTTTTCGTGCCAAACTTTCTTTAATGGCGATCGCTAAATATTCGGCAACTTCAGTGAGGGAAGCAATTTCGTTTTTGCGCCATTTTTTGGCGACAGGTGAGTCTAAACAAAGTAAACCAACTAAAGTTTGGGAATGTTGCAAAGGTAAATCCAATACCGCACGAATTTCATTTGCTAAAAACGTTGCTGTTAGGGGTGCAATCCTACTGTCAGCAGTAACATCTGCGATCGCTACTAATTTTTCATTTTGCAAAGCTTGCAGATAGGCTGGTGCAGTATTTAAATTTACTTCTAATCCTTTCAGCGCAGGCATTTCTGGTGGTTCAATTGAGCGAATCACTTTTAAGTTACCTTGGCGATCGATAGTTGAATAAGCAACTCGCATTTTCGGGAAAGACTCGCTTACCAGTTGTACCGCACAAGCGATAATTTCCTCAACTGACATTCCCGCATTAATGCTTGTAGAAATCCGATTAATTAACTGTAAACGCTTGCGGCTTTTTCTGAGTTGCTTCAGAGTTTTTTGGCGATCGCTGATTTCTGCTCTTAATTGAACCGTACGCTCTTCTACTAAATCCTCTAACTGTTCCTGATATTGTTGTAATTGTGTTTGAAATTGTTTATTTTCGGTAATATCGCGCCCCACGAAATGAATCAACCCGTCCGCATTCGGGACAGCACTCCAAGCAATCCATTTATAAGCACCATTTCGACATAAATAGCGATTTTCAAAATAAATTGTTACTCTACCCGTTGCCAATTTTTCCGCTTCAGCAACAGTTGATTCCACATCATCCGGATGCACAAAATCCAAAAACGGTTTTGCTAAAAATTCCTCAGTCGAAAAGCCCAAAATTTGCTGAAAAGCGGGATTAACTCGTTTAAAATAACCATCAGCGCCTGCAATTCCGAGTAAATCCGAGGAAAGGTTAAACAAATTGTCTAATTCAGATTGAGCTTGTTTGCGCTTCTCAACTTCAGTTTGTAACTGTAGTAAAGCCAAATTTAACTGATTTTGTTCTTGGCTAGTCTGAGTTTGATTAACTTGGGAAGATTTAGGATCGAGAATTGGTATTGAATCAGCGATCGCGATCGCGCCTCCAATCTTACCATTTTCGTCTCGCCAAGGCTGCATTTCCCAACGATGCCAAATTTCCCTTCCATCTGGTAAAGTTAGCTTATCCAACTCACATTGAGTAGCTTCTCCTGACAAACAGCGATCGCTACCCGTTTGCCACTCTAAACTCAAATCCGGAAATAATTGCTCATGCTGAGACGATAGCACTGTATTTTCCTCTAACCCATAATCAATCAGCCAGCACTTTGAAGCAAACAAATAACGCATCTGGCGATCGAACATTGCTATCCTTTGCGGTGTATGTTCCAAAAACCGTGGCAGTAGTTTAGAGTCGTTAACAGCGTGCATATTTCTACCAATTGACGGCGCGATCGGATTCAAACTAAACTTTCGGGGCTTAATTTGTATTTTAAGCTTTCATTCTCACAAAAGTAACGTCAATTTTCCTTACTTTCTCATATCCTTCCCGTTTTTTTCCAAAAATCTAGCAAATTAACTACTTTTTATCAGTTACAAATTCAACAAATCCCAACAATTTTTCCGGGAAATTTTATTCAATTATCGCGCACCCACATTAATCAGCAAACACTGATCAGTTAATTCGGCAACTACTTCTTATCTCCTAATTTCCCAATCC
>JAWQFW010000206.1:0-9598 GCA_035968095.1 Oscillatoria sp. PMC 1068.18 | reverse complement strand
AAACTAAACATTTAATTAATTATTTATCCTAATTTACTTCAATTTTGCGAGCGAGTGTTATCAATACTTTTAGCTAGAGCAAGATTGATGATTAAATATTTTCTAGAATCTTTTTTCCAAATTTAAATAATTGCTATTTTTTTAGTGATTTAATTAATAAAAAAAATGAGGGCTTTCACCCTCACGAATCAAATAGGAACAGAAAAATTATTCTTGATGACTTAATTTCCAGGTAAAACTAGAAATCATATTAGTAATGATGTGGGCGATAATGGGGATTAACAAATTACCTGTGATTAAAGCACTTGCACCTAACAAAAAGCCGACAATTGTTGCCCAAATTACATAAGCCCATTGTTGGGAACCGCTATAATGAAGAACGCCAAAAAGAATGCTAGAAACGATTACTGCAAACCAATCTAAACCTAATGCTGGTAACATTACACCCCGAAAAAGTAATTCTTCGCTTAAACCAGGTAAAAGCCCCAACCAAATTAAATCTGGTAATACCAAAGGCTTAATTACCAATTCTAAATAGTGATCTGCGCTACGGCGATATCCTGCCCAAAAGCGATAAATTAAGCTACTAGCAATACTAATTCCTATTGCCATAGCTACACCGAAGAAGAAAGCTTTCGGTGCAAATTCTAAAGGTAAAAGAGCGATCGCGCCAAATTGTTGCCAGAGTTTGGCGATCGCTAGTAAAATTACTGCTGTTACCCCCATGACGACTAAAATTTGCATTCGAGTCAGGGGTTCGATTTCGGAGTTGTTAGAGTTTGTCACTGGTTTGAGATAAACAATGCAAAGACGACAAATAGGGGCGTAGGGAGTCCTCGCTAATTCCTGCGCGATCGGCTACGATTACACCTAACGCCTCTAAATATGAGTTTACCCGAATCGCTTTGATTCCTAATTTTTCTGGAGGAACTTGCATTTGGGTTTGATTCTCTTCTACGGCGATAATTTTGGTTTTGCGGCTACTAAAGCTGAGTATGGCGCTACTACCGCAAGCGGTTGCGGGAATAACGACTGCATTGACTTCTTCTCCCCAAATATCGCCCGGTAATGCCCGATTTTCTGCTACAATAAACTGAGGAGCGCGGGCTAGTCCGACGAGGACGCAAGGAAGAAAAGTATAACCTAATTCTTCGGCTGCTGCACGAGGTGAGACATCGGGGTCAACTGGTAAAGGCTTTAAAGCTGGTGCGTGGGCGCAAGGGATGCGAAAATGACGCACAATCAGGTGCGAAACGATCGCTTCTGCACCCGCAAGATAATCTACCCCCGAACCGTGACGATAGTTTTGGAGGGCTTGGGTTTCCATGTCGTCAGGAAAACGGGCGACTACAGCGATCGCTTCTGCCCCAGCTTGCTCAATTAATCTTTCTGCTGCCCGCAATAAGCTGTCTGGATTCCCAATTGTACCCCAACTCGCTCCCGATCGCGCTGTTCGCAGTTGAACATTTAAGGGCGCATCTGTCAAGACATAATCAGTTAAATTTAAGCCTAAAGTCGCTCTCGCTGCGTCTGCGGCTTGTAAATGTCGCCAACGTAATTCCGATTCGATCCCGACATCAAGAATTAAACCCACCCGATTTTGTGTTACCGGACGCAATCCCCAGCACAAACTGGCAAATTTGTCAAGCCCAAAACCTTCAACATAAGCAGTATTAGGTAAATTCCAGTAAAGTTGTGCGCCGTTGAGGACATTAGGATGAGTAATCAGACGATCGGAGATTGACGCGATCGCCTTAGCCACCGGAAGCGCATCCCCAGCATAACCGCCAATAGTTGCTCCTACCCCCGTAGGAACGACTAAAACTACAGTATAAGGACGTTGGTTCACTCCGAATCCTGAGTCACGATCGCTTCCACGGTAACTTTTTGCTTTTCATCATCAACACTTGTAACCGCCCAGCGCAAAGGTTCGCCACGTTTTTCTAATTCTGCCTCAATTTTCTGATTTAACTCGGTTGGCGTTGCTTCCAGGTCAATTTCAGCCGTAATAAAATGAGTAGTCATCTCAGTGTAATTTCAGATTACGAGTAACCTAATCAGTTTAGCAAAAGAGCGTCCCGTAAAGTTAGTGTGGCGATCGTTCGGTTAACTTTCCCAAAAAACTCGCGACTAATAATTTAAATTGGTAATTGTCGAACTCGGTAACGATAATCTTCTCCCGTTACAACTACACCAAATTATCTATTTTCGCCACATTCATCCTAACCTAAATTGTGTCCAAACATAGTCTCATTCATTTCTCTTAAATCTTTAAATATCTCTCTTTTGTCACTCAGAAAAAAATTTCCAAATTTGCCCCATTTCAGCCTCATAAAAATCAATATTTCAACCTAGTCTTACAGAAGAAAGCTAGTTATGACTCTAAACGAACTATTAAATATCTAGTAATTTGCATTCCGCAAATACAACCTCGTCCTCACATAATTTGAGGCTTAAAAATAATCGGTTCAAATTAAATCATTTTGTGACTATTTTTTGCCAAACAAACTACTTGAAAAAAAAAAGGGCATACCGCCCTTAACTTTTACTCAGGCTGTCCAAATTGTCTTTGATAAATTTCCTCTTCTTTTTCCGATTCTATCTTCAAATCCGAACGCGGATGAGCCACACATAATAACACATATCCTTCCTCTTGTAATTCTGGAGAAACCCCCATCGCATCGCTTTGCTCAACCTCACCTGCAAGAATTTTTGCAGCACAAGTGGTACAAACTCCTGCATGACAAGAACTCGGTAAATCGATTCCCGCATCAACAGCAGCTTGTAAAATTTTTTCGGTTTCTTCGACCTGAATTGAATGAGTTTCGCCTTTGTGGTGAATTTCCACAGTATAACTTTGAGACATAAGTTGTATTAATTAAAATCAAGTCACCCGATCTAATTTATCGCTAAATACGTCTTCTTCAACACCAAAGATAAAAAAATTAAGCCCACATAGGTAGGCTTAATCATTCTAGCCCCAAGATTAAGGCTGGCAGCTTTTTCCGAAAACGATTAGAGTGCTTCCGAACCAGCCACAACTTCGAGAATTTCCTGAGTAATTGAAGCTTGTCGAGCTTTGTTATAAGACAAAGTAAGCGTACCAATCAACTCACTAGCATTGTCACTAGCATTGTTCATTGCTGTCATCCGTGCAGCGAGTTCACTAGCGGCTGACTCTTGCAAAGCTCTTAACAATTGATTATTCAGATATAAAGGCAAGAGTGCGTCGAGAATTTGCACTGGATCTTGCTCAAAAATCATATCTCTAGGAAAGCCACGGGCTTCGGTAGTTACCTTTTCCCGTTCGACTTGAAAATCACCGCCACGAGTTGTCAAGCGGAAGATTTCATCATTAGTAGTTTCTAAACCTTGTGTGGTTAAAGGTAACAGAGTTTGAATTACCGGACGAGAACTAATTAAAGAAACAAAGCGAGTATAAACTAATTCAACTCGGTCTACTGTTTCCGAAAGAAACAAAGACAATAACTCATCCGCAATATTGGAAGCTTCGGCGGCGGTAGGAATTTGTTCTAAACCCATATAGGTTTCTTCAATAGGAGCTTCCCGACGGCGGAAATACTGACTTGCTTTGCGTCCCACGATAATGTATTTACAATCAATACCTTGGGCTTTTAATTCTTTGGCGCGGTTTTCGGTGTACTTAATAATATTACTGTTGTAAGCACCACAAAGACCGCGATCGCCTGAGACAACGAGCAAGCCTACAGTTTTAACTTCTCTTTGCTTCAGCAAAGGTAAGTCAGCATCTTCAAATTGAAGACGATTTTGTAAACCGTAAAGAACTTGTGCCAAGCGATCGGCAAAAGGACGGGTAGAAGTAACTTGTTCTTGAGCGCGACGAACTTTCGCTGCGGCTACCAGGCGCATCGCCTCGGTAATTTTCTTGGTATTTTTAACTGACTGAATGCGATCGCGGATTGCTTTGAGATTTGCCATAACTTTATCCTTGGTTAGTTATTCTTGGCTAGGAGTTAGTAGTTAGTTTTTTTGGTGAGTTCACCACTAACTACTAACCACTAACTACTAACTACTTACGCTGAAGCTGCGAAGGTTTGTTTGTATTCCTTAATTGCTTCTTTGAGCAGATTTTCAGCTTCGTCAGTCAACTTCTTCTCAGTGTTGATAATCTCGATAAACTTCTGCTTGCTAGTTTTCAGGTAATCTCGCATTCCTTGGGTGAAAGCAGTTACTTTTTCCGACTCAATCTCATCGAGATAACCGTTAATTCCCGCATAAACGATCGCTACTTGTTCTGCTACCGATAAAGGCGAATATTGCGGTTGCTTCAAAACTTCCCGTAAGCGCTGACCTCGTGCCAATTGGTCTTGAGTTGCTTTATCCAAATCCGAAGCAAACTGAGAAAATGCTTCTAATTCCGCAAACTGAGCCAATTCTAGCTTCAATTTTCCAGCTACTTGTTTCATCGCCTTGGTTTGTGCTGCCGAACCAACGCGAGATACGGAAATCCCCGCGTTAATTGCCGGACGGAAACCAGCATTAAACAAGTCGGAAGACAAGAAAATCTGACCGTCAGTAATCGAAATTACGTTGGTGGGAATATAAGCAGAAACGTCACCAGCCTGAGTTTCAATAATCGGTAGGGCAGTCATACTTCCTTCGCCCAACTCGTTACTCAGTTTCGCTGCCCGCTCTAACAAACGAGAGTGGAGGTAGAATACATCTCCAGGATAAGCTTCGCGTCCGGGAGGACGACGCAACAACAACGACATTTGGCGATAAGCTTGTGCTTGCTTAGACAAGTCATCGTAAATTACCAACGTCGCCTTACCTTTATACATAAAGTATTCTGCCAAAGTTGCGCCCGTGTAAGGTGCGAGGTATTGCAGAGTAGCGGGGTCGTTAGCATTCGCTGCAACCACGATTGTGTAGTCCATTGCGCCTCTTTCTTCGAGGACACCGACAATCTGAGCCACCGTGGAAGCTTTTTGACCGATTGCCACGTAGACGCAAATTACATCGCCGCCTTTTTGGTTGAGGATTGTATCTACCGCTACCGCCGTTTTTCCAGTTTGGCGATCGCCAATAATCAACTCCCGTTGACCCCGACCAATCGGAATCATCGCGTCAATCGCCGTAATCCCCGTTTGCATTGGTTCATATACCGAACGACGCTCAATAATTCCTGGTGCGCCAGATTCCAACAAACGACTGTCGCTAGTTTGAATATCACCCTTACCATCAATCGGACGAGCCAGAGAATCGACAACTCTCCCGATCATCGCATCCCCTACGGGAATCTGAGCGATTTTTCCCGTTGCGGTGACGCTACTACCTTCTTGGATTTCGCGACCCGTACCCATCAATACCGCACCAACGTTATCTTCTTCTAAGTTCAAAGCGATACCCACAGTACCGTCTTCAAACTCTACTAATTCGCTTGCCATTACTTTGTCCAGACCGTAAATCCGGGCAATACCATCTCCTACTTGGAGAACCGTACCCACATTAGAAACCTGAACTTCTTGGTCGTAGGATTCAATTTGCTGGCGAATAATGCTGCTAATTTCGTCTGGTCTAATGCTAATCATCTTTGCTAGTTGTTAGACGTTAGTTAATAGTTGGTTAATTTGCTAACTCAGAATGGGTAATTGCCACCCAGACAATTACCGAATTTTAAGCTGCACTGTTTAAGCTCAAGCCAATGCGACGCAGTTGTCCTCGGATACTAGCATCTAGAACCTGAGAACCGACCCGAATAATTACACCACCGATTAAATCGGGGTCAATTTTTGTCTTCAGTTCCACAGAGCTAGCGCCTGTCATCGTCTTAACTTTTTCGGAAACTGCTTGTTTTTGTGCGTCGTTCAATTCTGCGGCAGAGCTTACTTCTGCTAAAACCGCATTATTCAACTTCCGCAGTAACTCTAGATATTGCTGACAAATTTCTTCTAAGAAAATAATGCGCCGTTTATCAACCAGCAACATCAAAAAGTTCATCAGCAAAGGGTCGAATTCTTCCCCGCTAATACGTCGAACTACAGCTTTTTTGTTTTCGTCTTCGACAACTGGATTGCTCAAAAATTCGTTGAGTTCGCTGGAATTTTCTAGTAGATCTAGTAAAGAACGGATTTGTTCGCCAAAACTTTCGGTCAAATCTCTTTGCTGCGCCAAAGACATTAAAGCTTCGGCATAAGGTTCGACGATTTCGGCACTTACTAAACTTTTTTTCATCAGCTACCTCCGAGCCGTGCAATGCTGCGGTCAATTAATTGTTGTTGAGTCGATTCGTCTAAGATTTCCTTCATCCGAGACTCAACACGCTCGATCGCCAATGTCGCTACGCGCTGTTTCAATTCCGCGATCGCCCGTTCTTTTTCGGTATTGACATCCGCGATCGCATCTGATTTAATTCGCTCTACTTCTGTACTTGCTTGAGCTAAAACTGATTCTTTCGCTTTCTTGGCTGTTTGTTCAGCCGTAGTGCGAATTTTTTCTACTTCTGCCTGAGCTTGAGCTAACTTCTGCTGGGCATCTGCCAAAGCAGCCGCCGCTTCTTTTGCTTGGGCTTCAGCTTCCTTAATTTCTGACTCGATTTTGGCGCGTCTTTCGGCGAGCATTTTGCCTAAAAATCTCTGCCCAAACACGAACAAGACCCCGATAATGATTACGAGGTTAATCAGATTAGTTTCTAAAATGTCAAAATTCAACCCAAAACCACCCTCTTCGGCGGCTTCTGCCGCTTCGGTGGCTAGGTAGAGAAAATTTATCACTATCCCCAACTCCCCGGCGCTACTCCAACTTCTTTTGTGCTTGATTAAATAGTGAAGGCGAGCGACTATTTCGCTCTGGTGAGGAGTGCAGAAATGTACTTCAGCACATTTCTACCTATTTACCAACTCGGCTCCCAAAAGCTTAGTTAAAATTTGGTTGCTAAGTGCTTCCACTTCTCCTTCGAGGGAACTGAACGCTTCTGCTTTCTGAGCTTCTATTTCTTGAGCCGCTTTTTCGCGCTCTGCTTGTACTTCTTGCTGTGCTTCTTTAACTTTGGCATCAGCAACTTTCTGAGCTTCTGCTTGGGCTGCGGCAATTACATCTTGAGACTTACGACGCGCATCTCTTAACTCTAATTCCAGTTGTTGAGCTAGATTTTGAGTTTTCTGTTTGCGATCGCGAGCCTCAGCAATATTTTTGCGAATATAATCTGCTCGTTCGTCGATTGCTTTGCCTAATGGTTTATAAAAAACCGCATTTAGCAGTGCCACCAAAATGATAAACTGCACTGCCATTAAGGGCAAAGTCGCATCAAAATCAAACAGCCCTCCCTCTTGTACAGTTGTCTCAACTGCCTCTGTTGCTAAAATAAATGTCCAGTGCATCATAATTTTTTCGACCCCACTGAGCCTATCTTTGGGTCAGTTTGTCAACTCAATTCAATTTGCTTTGCTTTGCTTATTTCGATGCGAGCTAGAGTTTTAATGGCTGGAAGAGATTGCTGTGTTTACCTGAGTAATCTCTCTCCAGCCATCACTCTAAAATTTACGAGAAAGGATTAGCAAACAGTAGCACGAGAGCAACTACTAAACCGTAAATTGTTAGTGCTTCCATGAATGCTAAAGACAGCAACAAAGTACCGCGAATTTTCCCTTCAGCTTCTGGCTGACGGGCAATACCTTCTACAGCTTGACCAGCCGCATTACCTTGACCGATTCCCGGACCGATCGCTGCTAAACCAACAGCCAAAGATGCAGCAACAACGGAAGCAGCAGCAATTAATGGATCCATGATTTTTTCTCCTTCGATTTACCTAATTTATGACAACAACAAAAACGACTTACTCACCAATAGCTCTAATCTGCTTGAATTCACTAAATTATTCGCTATTGAGAGATTCTTCACCCTTCACTCGACTGAGTTTTCGTTTCTTAACTGTAGGTCTATTACTTTAGTTATTTCCCGATTTTGGCTTAACTAAAATAGCTTTTCACCTACTGTTAAAAACGAAGTTTACTCATGCTCTTCTCCACCATGCCCCTCAATCGCCTCTCCAATGTAAGCGGCTGCTAAGGTGGCAAAAATTAGTGCTTGGATTGCACTGGTAAATAACCCTAAAGCCATTACTGGCAAAGGTATAAATAGGGGAACCAGTAACACTAATACTGCTACGACTAATTCGTCCGCTAAGATATTACCAAAGAGACGGAAACTTAGGGAGAGGGGCTTGGTAAAATCTTCCAAAATATTAATCGGCAACAAAATTGGGGTTGGCTCAATATACTTTTTCAAGTATCCTAAACCACGCTTGCTAAATCCTGCATAAAAATATGCCAAGGATGTTAATAGCGCCAAGGCGACAGTTGTATTAATGTCGTTGGTTGGTGCTGCTAACTCACTGTTAGGAATTTCTAACAGTTTCCAAGGTACAAGCGCCCCAGACCAGTTGGAGACAAAGATAAACAAAAATAATGTACCGACAAATGGCACCCAAGGTCGATACTCTTTGTCCCCAATTTGGTTTCTTGCTAGCTCTCGAACAAATTCTAGAGCATATTCCATAAAATTTTGGATTCCACTGGGAATTCTCTTGATATTTCTCGTTGCCAGGATGGAAGCAATCAAGAGAATGGCAATTACTATCCAAGAGGTCAGAAATACCTGTCCGTGGAGTTTGATGTTGCCGATTTCCCAATAAAAGTGTTTACCAACTTCTAATTCTGCGAGAGGCAAACTAATTATTGCATTTAAACCATCTATTATTTCCATGCGGCTCTATTTACCTAGAGAGCGAGACAACGTGAAGCAAAAATTTCTCAAGTATAGTTTATCAAGCTACTTTTGCGCTGGTACAATTGTGGTTTGCAGCACGTAGACGAGAATGGCGGCTTTATAAGTCATAAATCCCAGAAATATCGGCAAAATTTGCAACTTTTGTAATTGGGTTGCTAAGACAATTAGCCCGATGAAAGGTGCTAATCGACCAGAACCAAGTCGGTTTTTTTGGACACCCAGTCGTTGTACATCTCTGGCTAACATTTTTAAGTAAACCATACCCGCGCACGCGCCGATCGCATAATTTAAACCAGTGTTTAGGGAGTAAAAAACCCAAACTGAGATAAAAATTATTACGCTCATTCCTAAAGTCACCAAGTACAAGGTTTTTTGCAGTTGGTGAAACTCTTCCATTGAATTATTTTCTGTGGATGAGGATGAACTTTCTGAGCTAAGTTCGTCTGTTTGGGGTGTGGTTTCACTTGATGGGTTTGACAGATTCACGGCTAATCGGTTATTGGTCAATCAGTTTTACTGGTTAGAGCTTTTTGGTTTGAATTTGGGTAATTTTCCCGGTAATTCAAGCTTTTTTCTCCATCAACAGCCAACGACAGCAGTCAGTTAACTGCGATCGCCCCATTCTAAACACGAAGTTAGTGTCTAGATTTCTGGATCTCTAGTTTGACTTATCAGTCTGCTACTCACTTTGCGTCCTGCTTTTACTCAAGTTATGACTCGACCCTGACGGTGAAGAGTCACAACACAAGCCAGAAGCAATATTATCACGGCATGGTGACAATACTTAACACTTTCTCAATTTTTCTGCGATTGGGACTGGGGATTGGGG
>JAWQFW010000205.1:0-9805 GCA_035968095.1 Oscillatoria sp. PMC 1068.18 | reverse complement strand
TTATAATGGAAATCTGAGTAAAAAAAGTTTGATGTCAAGATTCCCATTATAAACTGAACTAATTAAATAATATCGCGAAATAGTCAATTAATCAAGCTGAATTCGTAAAGTTTTCACTCCATCTTCGACAGTAACTTCGACAACTTGAGTGGGCTTTTCTTGAGGCATAACGCTAATTTCGCCACTACTTTCGAGACGAGCAAGTTTTACTTGTTGAGGATCTTCAAGTTTAGCTTTCAAGCGCAAAGCCGCTTCCAAATCCGCATGAGTTAAATGACTTTGACGGAGAGTTTTTTGACGAACTTGACCATCACGAATCAGGATGCGGGAATGACCTTTAAGCAAGTTATCAAAGCGAGGAAAATGAAACGCGATCGCGGCAAACAACCGATGCAATCCCACCAAAGCCATCGCCGCAGCCAAAGTCTTAAAAAATGGCGCACCACCATTAATCGCACGACTGAGAGTAGACCCCAAAATCACCGTCAAAAGGACATCCATCGCCGCGTGTTTGCCAAGAAAACGGCGATCGCCACCAACGCGAATCATAACTATAATTGCTACATAAATTGTCGCCGCCCGTAACCCCATTTGCCAAAAACTTAACTTAGCAGCCCCAAGTCCCAAACCCGAACTAATCGCATCCCAAACCGACTCCACAATCAAACCTCCTCCTCAGCTTGAAGTGTAAAAAAAGTGACCTCTGGTGGACAATTCAAACGAATTGGAATATCACTAAAACCAATTCCCCGATTAACATAAAGTTGATTACCTGAAGCGCCATAATCTTGCGCCCAACCATCAATATGTTGTAACTTTTCTCGCTTGAGAGAAACCCAAGACCATTCAGGTGTAAAAGGAACGCGAATTTGTCCCCCATGAGTATGTCCAGCAACAGCTAAAGGTGCAGTATTAGCAGGAAAAGCCGGAAAAGAATTGGGATTGTGCATCATCACAATTCGTGGGCTATTATCAGGAACCTCAGCCAAAGCCTTTTCTGGTTGACTATTGTCAGCTAAATAAGCCCCAACACCAACTAAATAAAGAGGCGAATCATCAGCTTGGCTAGCACTTTCTGGTAACGGAATTGTTATTGCCTCATTTTGCAAAACATTAATCCCAATTTCTTCTAATGCAGCTTCTAAATTAGCAGCCAAATCTGTTTTTGGTGGCGAATCTAACTTTCTCATTCCATAATCATGATTACCGAGTACCGCATAAGTAGGAATACCTGCTTCTATGAGCGGACGAACTAAATCCACAGCGCGATTTATTTCTTTTTCTGGATTAGGAGTAGCATGATAAATAAAATCACCGCTTATTAACACTGCCGCCGGATTTTCTGCAATCAAGTCATCAACAATGCGGCGAATAGTCGGATCGTTATCCCCCCACATTCCCAATTGAAAATCAGAAATTTGCGCCACTTGTTTTCCGTCCCAATTTTCCGGAAGATTAGGAATTTTAGCAATTTTTTCTTCCTCATCAATCAGATAAGGCTCAATAAATCCCCAACCTACCAAAAAAAGAATTAATCCTAAGAATCCCCAAATCAAATATTTAAACTTTTTCATCACTTAATTTAATGTAATACAGCTTCATTTATCGTCGTTCCATCGTCTAAATAGCTAGCGCGATTAGTAGTTTTACGAGAAGCGATCGCGTCCCATTTCCAACCATCATTTTCGAGTAACGCGAGTAACATTCGCCGCCGTTTTTTCAGCTTCTTGGTTGCTTCGTGAAACTCTTCATCCGTAACTGTAGGCATTCCAGCCAGCCGTAAACTTTCCAAATCTGGAAGGGGTGGATCGCGATCGCTGGGTTTGAAGTAAGCTGATTTAAGAGTATTCAGATAAGCGGCATTAGCTCGACGCGCAGTACCCAAAGCCGACCGATCAGGATGATAAGATTTTGGTAGACCATATTCGAGCAAAGTCATCGCTTCATCAAGGGCGACTAAACTCAAAACAATCGATTGATCTCGCTCTAAATTGTGGAAATAATGCAGTACCGGATAGTTAAAATGAGCTTCTCCTTGTTGACTCAACATTGGCGCTAAAGCAAACAAATGTTGAGCAAACTGTCCAAAATCTTCACCATTCCAAGCTCTCACCAAAATATCATCAGCAGTACCGCCGAGAGCAGAAATATACACAGCTAACTGCCGTTGACTTGTGGCTGCGGAAACCACAGGTAACAAATAAGCAAAAGTCAGCGTTACCAAAAAGAAACCATTTGCCGAACAAATTGCTGTAGCTAACTGCCAAATTTTCCCATGAGGTTGATAGTCTCCTAATCCCAAAGTCGAAAGTGTAAAACCAGTAAAATAAATTCTTTCGATCCAACTAGCAGGAATTTTATCGCTACCGTTAATTACCGCCGAGTTTTCAGCGCTGAAAAATAACGTCCATCCTAGCCAAGTAAAAGCATACCAAAGTAACGCGATCGCGACTAAAATAGTCCAACCTGTTAACAGTAACAATCGATGGTTAGAACGCCAATTGTGAATTTTTAAAGCAATCATCCACAGCCAACTGGATAATCTGCTAGTTATTGGACCACCGCCACCTAATGTCAAAGTGGTAATCAGCACATCAAGGCTGACGATAGCAACTATAAAAAGTCCGAGAACAACTAACAGTATTTGCATCCAGCAACTATCTTTGGCACACCTGTCGGAGTATACATCAAGCGAATCGAGAAAATCCTGTATCGGGAGGGATATCTTGCCAGCGTCCATTTCCCACAGCTTTTACTGCTTCCGAGAGAGAGATATCACCAGTGTACAAAGCGCGACCAATAATTAGTCCATTTACGCCGATGGGTTCCAGAGCGAGTAAACTTAAAATATCGCTGAGAGAACTAACACCCCCAGAAGCGATCGCCGGAATCTCAATTTTTGTCGCTAATTCTCGTAAAGCTTCCGTATTCACACCTTCGAGAGTCCCATCACGCAGAATATCGGTGTAAATAATCGCGGCTGCACCTAATTTTGCCATTTGTTGCGCGAGTTCGGTAGCTGCAACTGCGGAAGTTTCCAACCAACCTTTGGTCGCTACTTTACCATCACGAGCATCAATCCCGACGATAATGCGATCGGGAAACTCTTGACAAAACTCTTGCACCAATTGTGGATTTTCCACTGCAACTGTACCCACGATCGCCCAACGTACACCCAAATCGAAAAGTTGTGCAATACTGCTGCGATCGCGTAAACCACCACCCACCTCAACCGGAATCGAAACTGAATCGACGATCGCCGCGATCGCCTCATGATTAACTGGTTTACCTTGTTTTGCTCCATCTAAATCTACCACGTGCAACCTCGTTGCACCTTCTGCCTCCCAACGCTGCGCTACTTCCACTGGGCGATCGCTAAACACCTGCGACAACTGATAATCTCCCTGATACAAACGCACACAGCGTCCCTCTAACAAATCTATCGCTGGAATTACTTCCATCTCCTCATTCCCCCTTTTCTTAATAATTACGAGCCAACAGCTAATCTCAATCTTTTTAGATTATTTAATTCTTTAAGTCAAGACTATTGCAATTAAATTTATCTTTTTTTACTATACAATTTTTTAATATTTATTTCGAGCCGTTCTCGTAGAGTAGACGCAAACAAAAGCGCAAATAATTGTTTAGCGATCGGATATAATTATTAAATTAAGTTTTGCGGATTAATTAAACTGATGGATAAGCCTTTAATTGCCATTTATCAACTCACCAACGTCAAAACCCCCCGCATTCCTGGCTATTTTCTTCTTAGTACCGCACCCATCAACGTCGAAGGCGATCCGCTTCCTTCACCTCGCCAAGCTAATCTCGAACAACAACAGCAAAATTTGCAACAACTTGCCGATCTTATTTATCATAAAGTCACCACAGAAATTCATCAAACCTCAGATTTTATTGAATTAATAATTTCTATTCATGGATTTAGTAACAGTCGCCAAAAATCAATCCAACGCTTCTCCGAAATTCACGAATATATTAACAACAATTCTAGTCGTCAATTTCAAGAAAAAGCCAGCAAATTAATTTACATTGGTTATCGTTGGTCTTCAGAAGCACTCACAGAAGGCAACCTCAAGAAATTTCTCCGCAAAATCTTTACTGCCATAACCGCCCTTCCTAGTATAGCAAAAACCATGTTTATTCTCGGATTATTAGGGATTATTTTCTTTTACCTCCCTCAACTCAGAGAATTGGTTTTTGCTAATAACCTAGCAATAGTTTTCAATTTAGTAATCTTCATCTTGATCTTCGCCTTTTTTGCAATTATCACCTTATTTTTGCTAAGATTATCCGGCTACTTTCGCGATCGCTATCGTTCCGAACATTTTGGTGTTCCCGATTTAGTAGAATTTATTCGTCAACTCGACAAACTTCTCGTTAGCAAAGCCAAAGAACTTTACTTAGAAGAAGTTAGTTTAATTCCTAAACTTAAAAACTCACTAATTCTTCAACTCAAAGAACATTTAATTGCAGCAAAAATTCAGCTTTCTACCATCACCAACGCTCACTTAGAAATTATTACTGAAAAAATAGTCAAAGATTATTGTTTAGAAAATACTATTGATTTGACAGCAATTGAATCATTATTACTTACTAATAACTTTAATTTCGATCAAACAGAATTAGCAATAATTACTGAAATTGCTCGTAAAACTTTAATTCAAGAAACCAACTCAGAAATAGCTAAATTACGAGATGGTTCCAGAGAAATTTTAACCAACAAAGCCCAGAGATTTTGGCGAGAAAATAACCGCATCAAATTATCATTTATTGGTCATAGCATGGGAGGACAAGTCGTTACTAACGTAGTCAGAATTCTCTCAGATATATTCGATTTACGTTCCGTAGGAAACTTAGGTACAGGAAATAAACTACCTAGCGCAGACCTTGGTAAAGTTTTTCGCTTAGGACGTTTAGTTTTAATAGCACCTGATATTCCGATTAATACGATTATTTCCGGGAGAGCAAACTTTCTCGCTTCATCTTTACGTCGCTTTGAAGAAACTTATTTATTCAGTAACGAAGCCGATATTGCGCTAAGATTAGCCTCCACTGTTGCTAACTATTTTTCTTTTCCAGCCCGCACTCGTACCAGTGGTTATCGACTCGGCAATTTAGGGATTAGAAATAGTTTACCTTATGGAATTGTTAATTTCGACCAACTTAACCAAGAAAACAATCATAACTTTTCTTTTCATAATTTGTTTGTTGATTCTTTCAACTTTCGCAAATCCCTAGCAAAGTTTCAGCAAAAATATTTTAGTAATGTTGGTAATGCCAGCGAAAATATTGCTGAATTATTTACGTTTTTTGATTGCACAAATTACTTAGATTATACTACTAAATCTCCTCAAAAACTGAAAAGAAATTTGAGTTTAAAAAAACTTTTTCTTGAACCAGCTTTTCTTTACTATTTACGTTTAATAATTGCTAATGGACTCGAAAAATGCGATACTCATAGTGGTTTTTTTACTGGAAAATTTAGCAGAGAAACCATTTATCATCTAGCGTTTTTAGGCTTTGGTAACTTTTTAGATTCTCTCAACCTCAAAGATTTGCACGAGTCAATCAACGAAGGAAATATAGCAGCTATAAATAATCAACTCAAAGATTGTCAAGAAAAATGTTTAGCTTTAGAAAAAAAAGGGTCTTTAACGGTAAAACAAGAATTAACCAAGTGGCGAAAAGAACTAAATAATTTAGAAGAACAGTTAAATAAAATCAAACACAAAAAGCAAGAACAGCGTTTATTTTCTTTAGACGAACTTAATCAAATTGCCGCTCAAAAAAAGCTGCAAATTATTCTCAGCCAAGAAAGATATCAAGTAGATATATTAGGACTAGAAAAAGAGAAAATCAGAAGAAAAATCTTGACTTCTTCCTAATCCCAATTTGCTTGATATACACTACATAAAATTGTGTAGAGACGTTGCCGACAACGTCTCTAGCTAGAGGGTTTGTATCTGTAGTATTATGAAAACGGGAGCGAAAGATTACACAGCTAATTACCGACCGACATCAAGTAATTATCAAATCCAGTTTTGTTTAACTACTTAAAAAATGGATAAATTTAGCTGTGTACCGTCATAACTACAAAACCAAAATTAAGGTTGTAATTCTGCTAAAATAGTAAAAGCAACGTGATTAATTGCTAACTCACCAATAGAAGCTTTTTCCTTATCAATAGGTAAACCTCCACTCAACAACTTTTCAAAAGAAACACCTTTAGCCATTTCCGCATGATACCAAGCAAGACCCATAAAAAAGCGAGTAGGATAAGGACCACCTTCAGAGATATCATCAGGATTAGATTCCATTGGCAACCAACCAATTCCTGGTACATAAAATTCCATCCAGACATGGTTAAAATCAGGTTCAAGAGGAATCCCACGTAAATGAGGTTGAGCAGGACATTTGTAGCGTCCAACCGTACGACAAGCAATTCCATTAAGTCGCGAGAGAGCGAGTAAAATACCCAAATATTCACCACAAGAACCAACACCCCTTGACAAAGCTACATCCGGAGTATCAATATGAGGTTTAATACCATAAGAAAGGCGGTCATAAACATAGTTACGAATACTATACATTTTGCGTAACAAATTAGTTTCAGTCCCCACAGCATCTTTCGCCGCCTCGATAATAATTGGGCTATCCATTGCCAAATCATCATCATCGACTAAATAACGTTCTTGATAATTAACAGAAAGTTCAGGACAATCTTCGCAGTTGCGAGGAGTAACTTGATATTTAATACTCCAAACCTCCAAAAGTGCTTTCCAACCAAAAATTAACCGATCTTGATCCGAGAGACTATCAAACTTAAAGACTGCTATGCGTTGTCCATCTTCTTGAACTTCCTCAGTAAAAGGTAAGCCAATAAATTCGACTTTTTTCACCTTTTGCCTGTCAGTTTCAGCAGGTAAAGCAATCCGCCATTCAAGTTCTTTTAGTTCCACATCTTCGAGGGGCGAAAGTTCCTCAACATAAGACATTTCGACCAAATAGCCATTAGAAAGAGCATAATGCTTTTCTGCATGGTAGCGAAAATAGAGAGGGTGAACAAAAGTGCGATCGCGGTACTGTAACTCATGATTAGGATCGGCATTCGGATTATCGCGAATATAAGGTTCCGAGAAAGCATAAGCTAGATAAAGTGTTTCCTCCCCAGTTTCCGGATCAGCATAAAAAGCTAGTCCCGTCGGATTTTCAAACGGAGTCAACACACTAAACACTAACTTCCCCGTAGCGCGATCGAGACAGTAAACAGTTTGTTCAGTAGCATCACAAATCCAGAGTTCCTCACCCTTAATCGTAATATTCTCAATACCAATACCAGGAGCATACAAACGGGTAATTTCTTTACCAGTTTCCTGACTAAAAATCAAGATTGAGCCATACTTTTCACAAGTGACATAAACTGTTCCTCCCAAAACAGCTACTCCATCAGCCTCATAAGGCAAACTAACAAAGTGCTGAGGTGAAATCTCTCCGTCGAGGGAAGTAAAATAAACACTCTCGTGGCGAGTAAACCAGAGAGTATCTCCTGAAATTGCCAAACCCTTAGCATCTCGAAACTCTAACCAATGTTGAGGATTCAAAATTTTGGTTTCTTGGGTGTGAAGATTGATTTGAAACAAATAGCCGTTAGTGGAGTCAATAGCGAATAGCTCATTTCCTCGGAAGGCAATACCGTGAATTGCCGCCGCCGCAATCGGTCGGATTGTTTTTGAGCTAATCTGGTTTTGAGGAGAAAAAGAAGTGGCTGAATCAGGAATCATACTTGTATTAATTGAAGTTGAGTAAACAAAAGTAGTTACAAGGACTTTTTCAGTCTATAGAGTAGCTGCTTTCGCTAAAATCGCAAGTAGCTATCCAACCCATTAAGTTAGCAAAAGAGAAACACCGGGCAATGCTCTTGGTGAACCTTACTAACTCAGATAGCGACTCGCCGTAGGTAGGAGTTCAAGTTAAGCTAGCTAATAGACAAGGATCTCGCCTTGTCAAGGTCGGAACAATTTTCTAGTTTCTGCCATCATTAGTACATAAACAATCGAGTTCTCGTGAGGAGAACAGTAGGATCGTGCTATCTTTAAAACACTCTCTAGATAAAATCTTCGTCATTGGACTTTTGGCTACCGGACTGTTAATGCCTACTGCGGGTAAACTACAAGCGCAGTCCTTATCCGAGTCTATTTACAATCAGTTGCCTACCGAATGGGGCTTTGACCCCCCTGAAAGAGGAAAGCCTGAAGGCAGGGAAGGTGGAGCAACACGCGGTCCGTGTATCAAAAACAATCAAAAACTGCAAGTTTTGGGTCCTAATCAAGGAGCAATCACGGCTTCAGGATTTCCGAGCTTTTTCTGGTATATGCCGGAAACTAATTCAGATGATGTCGTTGAAGTAGAATTTTTGCTCGAAGATGAACTTGGCAATGAGGTCTACAAAACTCAATATCAAATTGGTGCTGCTGATGGGGTAAGCGAAAACCCAAATGGAATCATGCGTTTAGATCTCCCCTCCTTAGCGGAAGCCAGTCCCTTAACTATGGCGAAAAGATATCGCTGGGAAGTTAGTCTCTCTTGTGGGGAAGGATTTCATAAGCAAACTTTGCAATGGGATCGAAGTTATATTTATCGCGATCCTCAAAAACAAAACATTGCTGAGTTAATTGAACAGGAAAATTCTCTAGAACAACGCATTGTTCGTTACGCTGAAGCTGGACTGTGGCCCGAAACCTTAGCAAGTCTTCACGAAGCCCTTCTGCAAGAACCGAATGATCCCGACTTAAAACAATCTTGGACGAAGTTACTTAACTCTGTCGGCTTGAAGGATATTTCTGAACATGAATTTGTTAGTGATACTGCGACTCATTCTGAGCTTGTTCCCTTTTCTGAGTGAAAGCAAGTAAGGCAGGTTGAGCAGTAACACCGAGAATCTTTTTACTCAACTTAGGATTATGAATCGAACTATGTGTGGTTATCTCAAACTGTCTTCAGCCTTTTCTGTGGGATTGGCTTTGATGTTGACGGTGGGCGGTGTGATTATTAAGCAACCACTGTCTGTTGTGGCTCAGAGTATACCTGAACGCTGGCAGGCTGAGGAATACCAGCCACCAGGAAATCTTGGTAGTCCTACTAGCGTCGATCAGGGGGGTACTCGTGGTAGTAGAATTACTTCTCAAAATTATATTAATCAGCCGATCGCTTTAGTCCCAACTACGAGCAATCATTTTGGGGTAACGGTTAATCCCCATCCCCACTTTTTAGTTTATCTTCCTGGTAGCTCGAATTCTCAGGATACCCAGCAAGTTGAGTTTCGTTTGGAAGATGGTGAAACTGGGGAAGAAATTTATACTTCTACGTTTAAAAGATCGGCTCCTGCTGGGATTGTAACGATCGCTCTCCCGGCTGAAGCTGGTTTGTTACCTTTGGAAGTAAATAAAGTTTATCATTGGTCTTTGGCAATCGCTGATGATTTACAGGAAAATAAGGCAGAAGCTGAAGGTTGGATTAAACGAGTTACACTCCAAGATTCTTTATCGCGTCAGTTACAGCAAGCTTCACCTCAAGAGCAAGCTCGATTGTATGCGGAAGCGGAAATTTGGTATGATTCTGTGGCGAAGTTAGCCCAAGTTTATCGCTCTGCACCTAATGATTTGGCTCTGGCTAGTGATTGGGAAAAGTTGTTGAAGGCTGCGGGATTAGAGCAACTTGTTCAAGTTTCTCTGGTTCGTAGTTCCCTGACTTCGGCTCAAAGATGATTGGGGACTGGGGACTGGGG
>JAWQFW010000204.1:0-9861 GCA_035968095.1 Oscillatoria sp. PMC 1068.18 | reverse complement strand
GATAAAATAAATTTGTTAGAGTTTGCTAATTCAAAACTAGGAATTAAGTATTAAATTATACACTTTTTACCAAAATTTAACTTATGCAACCTCGCCAAGACTTAATTGAAATGTTTTCTACTTTCTTAAAGTTTAAGGAAGATCGCTTCGGTGGCTGGAATTCAGATGCAAATTTGCGTCAAAGTATGGAAAAAAGTTTAGCACAATCTATATCTACAAGAGAACAAGCAGAATTTTGGGCGCGATACTGGCATCAAGTGTGGAGAGAATGTTGCTCGAAAATTGCTCGCGAACATTTGTATGCTTATTTACAAGAAAGTGGCTATTATGCAGCAAACAAAACCCGAAGGAAACTGACGCTTGCTGAATATAGTTTATCAGATTATTTTCAGATGGCGATCGCCAAAGTAGACAAAGTTTTGCGAAATTTTAACTCACAGTATGGCAGCACTTTCAAAGGTTACGCTGCGGTTGCTTTCGAGAAAGGCATTATCGATGAGTTACGACAGGTCAATCAAACCCTAGGTTACGGTAATTTTAGCTTACTGCGCCGTACCAGTGAAAGACGACTTAAACAATCTTTAGCCAATTACGGTGTAGCTGTGGCAAAAATAGATAAATATCTCTTAGCGTGGGACTGCTTTAAAATTTTGCAAGCTCCTACCCTAGCAACAAGTAACCGTAGAACATCTGAACCGGAGCGAGAAACTTGGAACGCGATCGCTCAACTTTATAATAACGAACGCCTCAGTCAATTAAACACACCCGAAACAGAAATTAACCCCGAAACAATTCAACAATGGTTAAACGAATGTGCAACCGCAGTTCGTAATTATCTCGCACCCCAAAGCCGCTCCCTCAATGCACCCCTTTCCGGACAAGAAACTGGTGAATTACAAGATATTTTACCAGAATCTACCGCAGAATCTTTACTTACGCCCCTGCTCGAACAAGAAGCACAACAACAGCGTTTTTCCCAACAACAAGAAATCAATTCTATCTTAACTGCTGCCTTAGCTAAACTCGCCGATAACCCGAAAAAGCAACAATTAGTTGATATTGCTCGATTATATTACGGTCAGCAACTTACCCAACAAGAAATTTCGCTGCAATTATTCGGAAATAAGCAAAAACAATATGTAGTTTCTCGTAGTCTAGCCAAACTTAAAAAAGTTTTAGTTAAAGAATTGGCAGAGTGGATAAAAGCAAAACTGCATATTTCGCTTAACACTGACGTATTAGAACAAATAGGAGCAACTATTGAAGAGTGGCTCGAAAAATGTCTAATTTTAAAGGAAAGTTAAATTATGATTGACTCTACCAGGGAAATCCTTGCTAAATCAACTAATTTGTGGTTAGAAATTGACCAAGAAAACCTGACCCAAGCCTGGGAAAAAAGTCAACCTTTCTCTTCACCTCAAAGTCGTTGGAGAGCTTATTTAAATCGAATTTGTCTCGATACAATTTTTCCTTGGCTAGAAACCGAAGGTTGCACAAAACCGACAATTTGGCAACAAGAACCAATCTACAATAGTTTTTGGGAATTTGTTAATGGTTCGGCAATTAATTTAGGAACAAAACGGTTAATTTTAGTTCCCAGTGAAACTATAGATTCCAGCGAATTAAGAGTTCCTCAAGAATGGGTTGACATTCCGAGTTGGGCGGGAGATTATTATCTTGCTATCCAAGTCGATACCGAAGCGGAAATTGTGCAATTTGTGGGATATACTACCCATTTACAACTAAAAGAACCAGAAAATTACTCGTCACGCGATCGCACTTACAGTCTCGACCAAGAATTACTGAATCAAGATTTAGACTTGTTGCTCTTAGGGTTAGAAATTTGTCCGGAACAAACCACCAGAAAAACTCTCGATCCTTTACCTAGTTTACCACAAGAACAAGCAAATAATTTACTCACACGCTTAGGAAATTCCGAAGTAGCTTTTCCCCGTCGCGCAGTTCCCTTTCAGCTTTGGGGAGCCTTATTAGAACATGGCGGTTGGCGGAAAATTTTATATCAGAAACGTTTAGGAATTCAAGAACAATGGTCAGTATTTCAATGGTTGAAAGCCGGAATTTCCGACTTACCAGAACAAATAGGTTGGCGAACTTTTAATCTAGAAAGTTTAGCTGGAGCAAAAGGTGAAATAACTCCTACAGAAACACCGACTATTTTATCGCGAAAGTTAGTTATTGCTGGACAAGAATATGAGTTACAAATATCAGTTTCCGGGACTCAAGAAGAACCAGAAGCAGCATTTAAATTGCGAAATTTGTCTCTTGGAGGACTAATTCCTGGAGGCTTTAAATTAAGAATTTTAACTGAAGATTTACAGTCTTTTGAAGATAATGAAGATTTGGCGACAAGCGCAGTTGAAGAGTTAACTATTGAGGTAGAATTAGAACCAGGAGAAGGATTAGTTTGGGAAACTGAACCAATTCCAGAAAATTACGATCGCGAAATTCTTCGATTTTAGTTCAACTGCTTAAAAATGGCGAAAGCAAAGAAAAAAAATCATTTAGAAACTGGAGAAGAGAAAGTTTTTCTCCTGCTAGTAGGAGTAAGCGAATATGAAGATAAAAAGAATCTCCATCCTCTTAACTATGCAGAAGCAGACTGTCAGGAATTAGCAACAGCATTTACAGAAGCTACGCAGAAGTTTAACAATCAGAAAATATTTGTCCATCACAAAAACAGTAAGCAGACTCCAGATTTAGCGGCGGTGCGTAACAGTTTACAGGAAATTGTTACTTCTGCCAACCCCCAAGATAAATTGATAGTTTACTTTTCTTGTCACGGTATTCTCCACGAAAACCAACAAGCTGTTTTGTGTCTAACAAATACTCAGACACAAACTTTAGCTAATAGTTTAACTATGCAAGAATTGCTGACAAAATTAAACGATTGTCCCGCAAAACAACAATTGGTAATTCTTGATGCTTGTCACAGTGGAGGTTTAACTTTAAGAGGAATTAATCTAAAATTAGTCGAAACTCTTCAGCAACAAGCTAAAGAACAAGCTAGACAAAAGAAAAACTTTTATGCTTTACTTTCTTGTGATGAAGACCAACAATCGTGGGAATTTTCTGAATTAGGACATGGAGTTTTTACTTATTATTTAATCCGAGGATTGCAAGGAGAAGCGGCTGATTCGGAGGGTATAATTGAAGTTAAAGGACTTTATAAATACGTTTATCATCGCACTTTAGCTTACATTGATAAACTCAACCAACAAGTTAAATTAATTAATCAACAAAAAAGTAGTCGTGGTGAACAAGATATAAAACCAGAAAATCCACTCCAGACCCCAAAATTAATCGTTGAAGCCGTGGGTGAAATGATTTTGGGGTTGAAAAGCCAAAATGTTAGTTATCAGTCGCCTCGACAAGCATTAATCGTAGTTGGAGAAATCAGCGATACTCTTACCAGACAATTAAGCACTCAACTTGCTAACAAAGGTAATTTTCAGCTTCAATATTGGCATCCTCAAGCAAGAAATTTGCCGGATTTATACTCAGCAATTCAAACTTGCTTGGGAGTTGATGCTGAAGCTAAATCGAAAGAAAAATCTACAACTTTATTATACCTCCGGGGAGAAATTGAAACCAGTTCTTCCGGTGAATCTTACTTAATTATTAACGAAAATCTCCAAATTAGTCGCACTTGGCTACGAAAACAACTACGTCACAGTAAAATAGAGCAACAAATTTTGATTCTCGACTTTCCTCAACGGGAGTTTATTAAGGAATGGCTCGAAGATTTGAGGTTAGAATCAGAATCTAGTCAATGTATCCTAGCGGGAACGAGCAATTCTGATAATTCTGAAGCATTTACTCAAGCTTTATGCAATAGTTTGACTACTGTTAATCAGCAAAATGGATTAGCAATTGCTAGCTGGATTTATGAAATCCAAAAGCAAATTGTAACTAGCACAAGTAAACCCGAATTTTGGCTGTCGGGAGTGCAGGATATTATCGAAATTATTCCCAGTGCAAGCGGAATTCAAGGAATAGCAAGAAATGTAGATTTAGGAATTTGTCCTTATCTCGGATTAAGGGCTTTTCGGGAACAAGATGCAGTTTATTTTTATGGAAGAAAAAGTTTAACACAAAAATTAATTAATCACTTAGCAAAAGAAAACTTTTTAGCGGTAGTTGGTGCATCGGGAAGCGGGAAATCTTCTGTTCTCCAAGCTGGATTAATGGCTCAAATTCGACAAGGAAAACAAATTCCTGGAAGCGAGCAATGGTGGTGCAAATCGTTTCGTCCGGGACAACATCCTTTACAAAGTTTAGCGCGAATTTTAGCCGATGAAGAAACCAGTTTAGAATTGAGCGAAGGTTTGTTGCTTTTAGGAGGAGAAAGTTTTGTTTGTTGGTTGCGAAAAAGACCCGAACAAATGGTAGTATTAGTAGTAGACCAATTTGAAGAATTATTTACTTTATCGACTGTTAGTGAGAGAGAAAAGTTTTTTGAGTTAGTTAGCGAAGCTTTGATTTATGCTAGTGATAAGTTTAAATTGGCGATCGCGCTCCGCTCAGATTTTATTTCTGCTTGTTTAGAAGTAACTGAAATTTCGGCTTATTTACAGCAGCATAGTATCTTAGTTCCGCCGACTTTTACTGATATTGAAACTTATCGAGAAGTCATTATTGAACCAGCGAAACAAGTAGAGTTAACAGTAGAAACAGAATTAGTTAATGTCTTATTAGACGATTTAGAAAATGCGGCTGTTAATCTTCCTCTGTTGGAATTCGTTTTAGAAAAGTTATGGGAAGAACGAGATAAAGAAACTGGCAAGTTGACTTTAGCTGCTTACCAAGAAAAAATCGGCGGTTTGAAAGGAGCTTTGGAACGCAAAGCACAAGAAGTGTATGAAAATTTATCTATACAAGAGCAAAATTGTGCTGAATGGATTTTTCTATCTTTAATTCAACTAGGAGAAAGAACCGAAGATACACGCCGAAGAATTAATAAATCTGCTCTTTTTGTTCCGAAATATTCACCAGAATTAGTTGAGAAAACTCTGCAAAAATTTATTGAAGCAAAACTAATTGTTATTAACCAGGAAGATAACGAGCAAGTTACTATTCAAAGTAAAAGCTTAATTCCTCAATCTGGAGATAACAACAATAAAACTTATAGTTTGAAACAAAAATTGGTTAACTTTAAGCAAACTCTTTTTGTCAAGCGAGAAAATTTAGAAATTGCTAAAGAGTTAACAACGCTACAAACAGAAACCACCGTCGAAGTTGCTCACGAAATTCTCATTCGTCATTGGTCAACTTTGCGTTGGTGGTTAGCAGAAAACCGCCAGCATTTGCGCGAGTTAGAGCAAATTAAAATCCAAACTAAAGAATGGCAAAAAAATAACGAACAGGAAGATTATTTGCTTCGCGGTAAACAGCTAAAAGAAGCCGAAAATTTCTATCTGAATTATCGTAACGAATTAGATGAAAGCGAACAAAAATATGTTCAATTAAGTCGCCGAGTTAGAACTAGAAATCAACTACGAGTGGGAGGAATTTCCGCAGCAGTTGTACTAATTTTTAGTAGTTTGGGTATCTTGACTTTAAAAGCACAGCAACAAACTCGGATTGAACAGATATTAGCTAATATTGATAATAACGTAATTACGCCAAACTTAGTTAAAGAAATTACCGAAGAATTGCCTAATTATTATCGTAATGGTGAGAGATATCGAGAAGAAAGAAATGTCGAGTCAGCAATGGGAGTCTTCCAGCGAATTTTATACTCTACCAACACAATTAATGCAAAAAGTCAAGGCGAAAAAGAGTTAATTTTAGAAATAAAAATTATTGAAGATTATCGCGGAAAAGCGGAAAAATCTCTGGCTGAATTAATTCGTGAATATATTTTACCGCAACTAGAAGCTGAACTAAAAGCTGGAAATTTTGGTCGTCAGTTAGCAAGTGATAGTTTAGCAGATTTTGAAAACGCTTACGAGGGAGCATTAAAGATAAGTTATGCAATTTTGCTGCGGGAAAAGGGTGTAAAAGCAGACTGGAATAATGATGGTTATTTGACAGAATTAAGAGAAGCTCAACAAATGCCTTGCGAGACATTAAAAGAAATAGAAGAGTTGTGGAAAAAATATACTGAAAACCGATGTAGTTGGTATGGAGAAACAGATGCTTTTGAAGCTCCTCAATGTCGGGAATTAGAGGGAGAAACTTTGACGGTTAAGTTGTCTTTAAATCCTGCGGCAATTTCTCAATTAGAAGAGCGCTTGGGTGAGTGTAAATTAATTCCTGTTGAGAATTAGATTTAATTGAGGGGAAAAAGGTAAAGAAATATCACAAAAAAGGCGATCGCGCATAAATTCAGGGGCAAAAACCAGAGATCCAGATAGAAGCGTTGATAGTCTTGGAGAGATGAAGAAACACAAACTGAAAACGATTTGGAGAGCAATTTTCACAGCCGCGATCGCGCCAATCTACACTTTCGCCGCTACCAGCGCTTATGCAGTCGTCCCCGAATATGCCAGAATTACCAATGTCGTCGGACCGCGAGAAATTTCTATTCGTCGAGGACAACGACTCGAACCTGCGGATCTAGAAAGTGAGTTGAGAAAATATACCGACGTACTTTACTTACCTGCGAGTAGTCGCGCTTACAGTTTGCTACGTTTCTTCGATCGCAACAATCGCGATCTCCTCTTACAAGTACAAGCTGATACCAAAAATCAAGAAATTACGCTCTATTACTTACCTTGTTCGGCTCGTCAAGGTGATAGTCATATCATCCAGTGGAATACTAAAGGTAGAAGTGCAGCCAGAGGTTGTGAAAGAGGAATTCGGGTTCGCCCCAGTGGAGGCGATCGCGGCGCTCAACTGCTCGATTCCGAATCACTTTACGCCCTTGATTCCCTCAAACAAAGCATTCCTCGTGGCACACTTTACTATTGCACTGTACTCGCAGACTCCGGTCAAGCTTGGTTCACCATTGCCCCCACCGAACAAGTTTGTCAGCAACCACTCCAGCAATGTCGAGCCAATGGAGGCACTAATTGTACCCCAGTCACTCTCGACTTTTGGCATAACCGAGAAGAAGACTTAACCGTATTAATTGATTGTGCTAACAACCAAGTCTTTTCCGCCAAAGGAAATGGTGCAGAAATGACGAAAATAGCCAGTGATTTATGGCAACAAGCAACCGCCCAAAGTGCAACCTTTTGTGCTTTACGAATTGAAGGAAAAAAAGACATTATCGTCAAACCACGCACAAAGGAAAAAACCTTATTCCAAACGATTAATACCAGCAACGGGATCGAAGTTCGAGTATTTGAGGGAGAAGCGATCGTCCAAACTGCCAAAAATCCCCAAGGAGTCAACGTACCCGCAGGTAACAAATATAACTATTCAGGAGAAAATGCACCCGATCCAATTCAACCATTTAACCTTAACGAAGAACCCATTGAATTACAAGTTTTTCTCGCCAAAGAAAGAGGCTATGGATTTTGCTCTCAACTACAAGATAGCGGTGGACAAGAAGGAAGCCGAAAAACTCTTCAGTTAACTTCAACCGAAGGAGAAATTGAAATTTCTTATGATATGCGTGTGATTCCCGATCAATTACAAGTTATTTATGAAGGTCGTACTATCGTTGATACTGGCTTAGTTTCTGGTCAAAATACTGTAACTGCTTCCTTACGAGGAAATTCCGCGCGAGTTGAAGTGATTATTACCGGAAACCAACAAGAAGAAGGTACTGAATGGAATTATACCCTTTCCTGTCCTGAATAACTAAAGAAAAAGCCCGCCGAGACGGGCTTCGCTTCTCTCACCACTTGTGGATAATTAGCGTCCAAAAGCACCAACCCCGTAATAACAATAGTTAGCATCGCAATTATACATATCCACCTCAACTTTAAACTGACCAGTCCAACGAGGAGTAACACTGACAACCGGAAGATCGTCACCCTCATCGTCAGAATCAATCAAATTACCGCGATCGTCATAAAGTCGTAAATCGAGGTCACTGCAATCTTGATCGCAAACACCGATAATGTGATAAGAAACACCACTGCGTAGAGTTACCGTCAGCGAATCTTCCCCATTATCTCCCAGATCGTCAATAAAAGCATTATGAGTCAAACGATAATTATTAAAGCCTAGCGCGATCGCGGCACGAATCAATTGACCTTGGATTTGATCTTCATATCTATTAGCTAAAACCGCCGTCGGGGTCAATAAAATAGCGCTAGCAACAACCGCAACCATCGTTTTAACTTTTTTAGTGAATTGCATGATTTAAACTCCTTTGAACTTGTTCTATTAATTAATCGGGAAACAATTCACTCAATATGCAGTTTTTCTAGATGATTTTAAATTTAATCTTGTTAATAAATACTCTTATCCCAATTTGCTTTCACTTCACTAAATAATGTTGTCTAGAAACTTTGCCTGCAACGTCTTTACAGGTCTGCGTCTGTAGCATTAGTTTAGCTAAATAGTCTTAGGAATACTTTCGTCACCACATAACAACACAAAAATAACAAAAATATTTATTTATTCTAAGTTGCGTCTACATATCTTATTTTTCTAAAGCGATAACCTGGAAAAATGTCATCCTTTGCTTTACTCAGGATGACAGAATTTAAAATGAAACAGAAATTATATCTAAATATGTTATTCGTTTATTCGTTTAAATCTTTGAGGATTTTGTGTCTTCTTCTCTAAATCCTGGCGAAATTCAAATCCAACTTAGTCTTACTCGTAACTAAAAATTTCAAAAAGCAATATTAACTCTCTCTACCTGGCGATTTTCTTCAATAGTTTCTGCTCCTGCTTGACAATTTTGCTGAACACAAAACAAAGTCATCACCGTATTAACTTGTTGTTGATAATTGTTGATTGTAGTTTGGTCTATTTCAGCTTTAATTTTTAAATCTTCAAGTTCATCTTTAGCTTGAGCAATTTCTTGTTGAGAGCGATCTAGTTCTCTTTCAGCAGTCATCAACTGAGACTGAGTATTTTGCCAATTATTTTTTGTGATTTGGAAATCTTGATGCAGTTTGAAATTGAAAAATCCACTTACCACTAAAGCAGCCGTTAAACCAGTAGTAGTAAAATATGTTAGTGTATTATTCATCATCTTTCTCCTTAGTTATTTCTCATCAGTTACCTTTCATTCTCTATATAGAGATGAAAAATCCAGATTATGCAACTAAGGAAAAATTAGCATCACCAACTTGTTCCAGCATTGACCTGTAACGCCTGCTACACAAAGCTTCTGGAGAAAAAATTCCCATCGCTAAACAGCAAGGGGATTTATCAAATAGCTGAAGACGAACCTTTCAGAAAGTCCCGTCTGTGTTATCTTCGTTACGATGTGCTTCAATAATTTCTCCGGCTCGTTCACATTCTTCTTCTACTCTCAACAAAGTCACATAAGCATTAATTTCATCTCCGTTACCCGCTTGATTAATTGTTTCTACTACTCCTTCTAAACAAGTACCGACAGTACCAACTTGTTGTTTATATCTATTAATTTTTTCCTGATATTCTTCGGCTTCCGTTTTTAACCTTGCTACTTCTTCTTGGTGACTGAGAATTTCTTGCTTAATTTTCTCAGATTCTCTTTCAGATGTCCCTAACTGAAACTGAGTATTTTCCAAACCACTTCGAGTTGTTTGCAGATCTTTATTTAATTTGACGTTAAAGAATCCACTAACTATTAAAGTAGCTGTCAAAGCAGTTGCGGCTAAACCAGTTGCAGAAGTAGTCATAAATTTCTCCTAATTAATTTCTTGTTATCTAGCTTTCACTTTCTATATCGAGATGAAAAATTAAGATTATGCAAATTTAGAGAAATTAACTACACACTTTTATCCC
>JAWQFW010000203.1:0-9926 GCA_035968095.1 Oscillatoria sp. PMC 1068.18 | reverse complement strand
GATTGGGGATTGGGGATTGGGGATTGGTGATTGGGAATTAATCGCTTTGTCGAACAATTCTTCTTTGTTTCCAGTCCGTCCGCAGTCTTGTAATAAATGGCGGAGAAAGGGTAAAATTTCTCCTCTGGGTGGTGTCCAGAGTTGAGGTTTACCTTGGATAATTCGGGGAGAACCTGCACAAAGGGAATATCGGGCTAATTTGGGATTGGTGGAATTAGGGGGACTTTCGAGGAGGGTAGCAATTTGGTTGATTTGAGTGTTGTTGTTGCTGGTTTTGTCTGCGGGTTGGAGAAAGAGTGTTTGGAATATTTGTGAACCAGAAAGCTTACGCAATGGGAGTTTGCGCCAATTCCAAGGTTGGAGAGATTTGTGAGTTGAGGAGAGAGGAGGAAATAGCTGTTTGGCGATCGCGCTTTTGTTCTTCAAGTTATCTCAAATTAACTTATAGTCTCAAAGATGATTTTAGCGAGAGTGCGAAAACTTATTCAAGCTTTCGCACCCTTTCAACTTAACTTGATTTTCCTTAAGCTACACTTGGCGCATTACCAAAGGTAAGATCGTCGGTAGTTAAACCTGTGACACCAGTGAACGTCGCTACAGCTTGATTATCAACCAATAAGGTATCTCCGTCAAAGCTAATTTGTTCAGCCGTGACACCTCCACCAATACCAATTACATCTTCAGTTAAATCGAGGTCGGTAAAAGTATTTGCGGAATCTGGTAAATCAGTTGAGGTTAATACCCAGAATTGGTCGCTTCCTGTACCACCTGTGACTTGATTATTTCCACCTTGTAAGAGGAAAATATCGTCACCATCACCACCAACTACAACATCTCCAGTTCCAAGACCGAATAAATCGTCTCCATCTCCACCATAAGCGCGATTATTCTCACCACTGAGGGAAAGTTCGAGAATGTCGTCACCATCACCACCAAATAAGCGGTTATTTTCACCAGCATCGAGGATAATCAACTCGTCGTCATCGCTACCACCATACAGACGACTATTATCGCCGAAAGTGCTGAGAATATCGTCACCATCACTACCAAAAGCGCGATCGCTTTCTCCAGCAAACACTTCATCAGCGTCAGATCCAGAATACAGGCGATCGCGTGCGGGAGAATTACCAATCGAACTATCAATTAAATCTTCCCCTGCACCACTAAACACTAAATTCGCGATCGCATCTGGGGAAGTTAACTCGATCGCCGGATTGTCGATCTCGTTATCATTTCCTGATGTCCCAAAAATCAGAGTTGAATCGGTTGGACTCTCATTTTGATTATCAACGATCAGGATCTCTACCGCAAAATTATCCTCATCGATGGTATATTCCTCCGAGAAAGCCAGGGAAACGCCAAATACCTCATTTCCTTCCAAAACATCGTCATTTATTGCTTGTAAGCCAAATGTCGCTTCGGTCACACCTGCGGCTACAGTAAGTGTTCCCTGAGTTATCCCGTTTTCATCTTCAGTTCCTTGTCCAAAATCGGTAATTCCGGTAATCGTTTCCGGAGGGAAACTCGTGTCGGGAGTTCCCACATCGGGGTCAATAATATTGATGTTGAGAGTTAATCCTCCTGTGGGTACAGGTTCCGAAAAGCTGAAAGTAAGAATAGCAAGATCTTCTCCGGCTTCAGTAATCGTATTTTCATCCACTGTCAAGCTAACTTCCGGTAAATCTAACTCGGTGTCTATAGCCCGTAACACCCCACCTTCGTCAACTTCAATTAAGCCTTCGTCAGTTCCGGGAGTAACAAATTCATCTAAAGCAATAATCGACTCAGTTTCTCCTTCAGCAACAAAGCTATAAAAATCGAGTCCAATTTCGGTTTCCGAGTCGATACCAAGGTCAAATCCGGTTTCGGTATCAAAGTTACCACTCTGAAGCACTGTTTGGCTAATAGTATCGAACTTAAAGTTAAATTCTCCTGATACGTCCGGGTTCGGTAAACCGTAGTCAAAATCGGCTAATTCTTCGCCAAAAGGAGAGTAAATTGTTAATTGTAAATCTTCTAAATCATTTTCGGTGACGATAGTTCCGGCATTTTCTTCATTGTAAGTAAACGAACCAAAGGCAGTATAAGCTTCTGCACCTTGCCAGAATAAGTTATAGGTAATCAAACCAGAATTATCAATTGCGAGTAAAACTCCACCTTCGTCGAGTTGAACGAATGTTTCCTCACCAAGTTCGCTTAAGGAGATTCCCCCTAAAGTATAGAAGTCAACTCCGAATTGGGTTCCTGAGTCAACTCCTAAATCAAATCCGGCTTCGGTATTGAAGTCACTACTTTGGAGAACGGTTTCAGTGAGGGTGTCGAATTGGAAGTTGAATTCCCCTGATGGGTCAGGGTTGGGGAAGTCGTAGTCAAAACTATCGATTTCTTCTCCTTCGGGAGAGAAGAAGGTTATTTGAAAATCTTCGAGGTTGTCTTCGTTGACGGTGTTTCCGACATTTTGCTGGTCGTAAGTAAAGGAACCACTAGCGGTATAGCCTCCGTCACCTTCCCAAGATAAGTTATAGGTGATTAATTGGGAAACTTTATCGGTTATGCGTAAGGCTGCGGCATAGTTTTCTGAGTCAATATTGTAGTCTGTACCCGGTTCGATAATAATACTAGAGATTTCGTTGGCTTCGACTTCATCGTCAGCGATCGCAGTGAGGGTGATTTGCGCTTCGGTTGCACCTGGGTCGATTATTAGTTGGAAGGGTTTGTTGTCCTCGCTAATTTCGATTGTAGCGTTGGTGGTGCTAAGGGCGACATCTCCGGGAATTCCGTCACTGTCGAAGGATTCTATATTAATTGTCAGTCCTGCTGCGGGTGCGGGTTCGCTGAGTGTAAAGATAAAGGAACCGCTTTCTTCCTCGCTTTCGGATAAGGGTGTGAAGCGATCGCTACTTATGCTAACTGTGGGTAAACTGGGGTCTATTGTCCCAGAAAGTGCGTTGATTAAAATACCACCTTCATCAACTGCAATTAAGCCTTCGTCGGTTCCGGGAGTAACGAATTCATCCAAGGCGATAATTGATTCAGTTTCTCCTTCATCCACAAAGCTATAAAAGTCGAGTCCGGTTTCATTCACTGAATCAATACCTAAGTCAAATCCGGTTTCGGTATCAAAGTTACCACTTTGGAGAATTGTTTCAGTTGTGGTGTCGAATGCGAAGTTGAATTCTCCCGATACTTGAGGGAAAGGAAAGCCGTAGTCAAAACTGGAAATTTCGGTTCCATTAGGAGAGAATATTGTTAGTTGGAGGTCTTCGAGATCCTCTCTGGTAATGAGTGTTGCGGTAGTTTGATCGTCATAACTAAAAAAACCTTTCGCGGTGTAACCGTCTATTCCTTGCCAGAATAAGTTATAGGTGATTGTCGCCATTTTAAGTTATTCAACTACTGATAATTTCTGTTAAATCATATCATTGGCAATTGAATCTTTGTATGTTTGGCAAGAGTCTCTATGTATTCAGGATTTTTTGCAAATTGGTAAACTTTATGGGAAATCTTCGCCAAATTGGTAAACTTTACTGGAGAGATTCGGCAAATTGGTAAACTTTTTGAGTAAGATAAGTTTAGCTTTGCTTCAATTTGCTTTCGACAATTTCCTAATTCCCAGTCCCCAATGATTCGAGCATTTGTTACCGGAGGAACCGGATTTATCGGCGCGAATGTGGTGCGATCGCTATTAGCTTCTGGCTATCATGTACGCTGTTTGGTTCGTCCAACTTCTCGTTTAGATAATCTTCACGGTTTGGATGTGGAAATTGTCCAAGGCGATTTGCGCGATCGCGACCTTGCAGCCAAAATCCAAGGTTGTCAGGTACTCTTTCACGTAGCGGCGCTGTATTCCCTCTGGCAAGCTGATCGAGAGGCTCTTTATCAAAATAACGCGATCGCCACCCAAAATGTTCTCGCCGCCGCCCGTGAAGCTAAAATCGAACGTACAGTCTATACCAGTTCCGTTGCCGCGATCGGTGTCGGCAAAGCCGGAAAACCCGTCGATGAAACCCACCAAAGCCCCCTTGCTCAACTCATTGGCGACTACAAAAAGTCCAAATTTCTCGCCGAACAAGAGGCAAAAAAAGCCATCTCCTTATCACAAGATATCGTCATTGTCAACCCTAGTACCCCAATTGGCGCATGGGACATCAAACCCACACCCACCGGAGACATCATCCTGCGCTTCTTACGTCAACAAATGCCAGCCTACGTCAACACCGGACTCAACCTCATCCACGTCCAAGACGTAGCCCAAGGACATCTCCTCGCCCTCGAAAAAGGCAAAACCGGGTCACGCTACATCCTCGGTAATCAAAATCTTACCCTAAAACAGTTCCTCGAACTACTCGCCCAAGTCACCGGGAAACCAGCACCCACCCAAACCTTACCAGTTTGGCTCCCTTTAACTGTCGCTTGGCTCGACGAAAAACTCCTCACCCGCTTCGGAAAAACCCCCTCCGTCCCCCTCGACGGCGTAAAAATGGCGCAGCAAAAGATGTATTACAATGCCGATAAAGCCGTCAGAGAATTAGGTTTACCCCAAACCAACCTGACCATTGCCGTGCAAGATGCCGTAAATTGGTTTCTAGAGCGAGGTTATCTAGAAAAATTCTAATCGCTCATCAAAGGTGAGAGGAGAAAAAAAATGGGTATTCATGTCGAACAGGCGATCGCAGTGGGAAAATATTTAATATCCCAACGTTTCCAGGGAAAAAAGCGCTTCCCCCTAGTATTAATGCTCGAACCACTATTTCGGTGTAACCTTGCCTGTCCCGGTTGCGGTAAAATACAATATCCCAAAGAAATTCTCAAGCAACATTTAACCCCCGAACAATGTTTTGCTGCGGTAGAAGAATGTGGTGCGCCGATAGTTTCTATTCCCGGAGGTGAACCTTTATTACATCCCCAAATCGACACAATTGTCCAAGGATTAATAGCCCGAAAAAAATTCATTTATTTGTGCAGCAACGGCATTTTATTAGAAAAAAATCTGCACAAATTTCAACCCTCAACTTATCTCACATTCAGCATTCACTTAGATGGTTTGCAGCCCCTACACGACAAATGTGTTGACCGCGAAGGCGTATTTGCAACAGCAATTAAAGCTATCCAAGCAGCCAAAGCCAAAGGTTTCCGAGTTACCACCAACACCACCGTATTTCAGGGAATTAATCCCCAAGAAATCCAAGAATTTTTCGACTATCTCACCACTCTTGGAGTAGACGGAATGATGATTTCTCCCGGCTACAGTTACGAAAAAGCACCTGACCAAGAACACTTTCTCCAAAGAGAGCAAACCAAAGCCTTATTTAGGGAAATTTTAGCACCTTATAAAGCCGGGAAAAAGAATTGGAACTTCAATCATAATCCCCTATTTTTAGACTTCCTTACAGGTGCAAAAGACTATGAATGTACACCTTGGGGAAGTCCTTCCTACAGCATCTTTGGCTGGCAAAAACCTTGTTACTTACTCGGAGAAGGCTATTATCAAACATTCCAAGAATTGCTAGAAAAAACAGACTGGAGTAACTACGGTCACAAAAGCGGCAATCCCCACTGTGCTGATTGTATGGTACATTGTGGCTACGAACCTACTGCCGCAACCGATGCAATGGAACCAGAAAATATGATGCGTTCTGTTGGTACTTTGTTTGGATTTAGTAGATAATATTTAGGGTGAATAAAATTAGTTCACTATCGCTCAAATTACTAGAAAAATGTAGAGACGTAGCAATACTATATTCGGGAGAAATAGACAACATTTAGGGTGAATAAAATTAGTTCACTATCGCTCAAATTACCAGAAAAATGTAGAGACGTAGCAATACTACGTCTCCCGTAAAATTCTCGAAAAATCAATCAGTAAATCCCGCACAATTACCATCCTGATGTAGAAACTTTGTCTCCAACATCTTGACAAAATTCTCTTTCCTTAAATAGCAATCTTTACTTCAGAAAGTCTATAGCAAATCAAGTTTTCATGAATCTACTTTTAATTATTTTAATTAGCGGTTCTCTTATTTTCTATCTCGCTTGTCTTCTTTGTACCCTTAGTTTCTTCACCGCTAAAAAAGAAATAGTTACTCAAGAAAAAAAGCCACCAGTATCAATTATGATTTCCGTCTGCGGGCTAGATGCAGATGCGTGGTTGAATTGGTTATCCTTTTGTCAACAAAACTATCCAGATTACGAAATTTTATTTGGAGTAACAAATTCAGAAGATCCGGCTGTACCTTTGCTAAAAAAACTAATTGCAACTGTACCTAATCAAGTCCAACTTTATACCAATTTGCTACCAAATGGAAGCAATCACAAAGATAGTAACTTAAGTTATTTGTTAGCAAAAGCTCAACATGAAATAATTATTTTTGCTGATAGCGATATCCGCGTTGATTCTGAATATATTAATCGAGTAACAGCACCATTAAAAGATGAATTAGTAGGGATGGTTACTTGTGTTTACTTAGGTAGAAATCCCCAATCTTTAGGTGCTGCAATTGCTTCATTTGGTCGTTGCTTTGACTTTATTCCGAGTTTATTAATTTCTCGTTTTCTTGATGGTGGTTTGCGTTGCGCTGTCGGGGTGACTATTGCTACTCGCAAATCAAGTTTAGCTGACTTTGGTGGTTTGAAATTAAATCGAATTGGTTCCGATTATAACTTAGGAAAAAGAGCAGCTTTAGCAGGTTATCGAGTCGAATTATCACCTAATGTTTTAGAGTCAGATACAGGTAAAGAAACAGTTTGGGAAGTATTTCGACGCGAGTTGCGATGGGCGAGAACAATTCGCTTTAATCGGGGCGCAATTTACTATACAATGATATTTTGTTACGGTACGGTTTATTGTCTTCCTTTGCTGTGGTTATCCGGATTAGCAAATTGGGCAATATGGTTAAGCTTGATTACCTTTGCGCTTCGCTATCTTCAAGTAATTGTGGCAATTTTTAGCATGAATTCTCCCAAACTGTTACTCTGGTTATGGGCGCTACCTTTACGCGATTTCCTTAGCTTCGTGATTTGGTTGACGGGAGCTTTCGGACAAGGTGTATACTGGCGAGGGAGAAGATTAAAAATTGAAGGAGATGGCTTAATTAGTGAATGGGAAAATTAACTTGATTTTGCTTAGTGCGGCAACTATGTTAAGTTAATTAAAATTTTAGCTTCCCAAACATTTTTGCTGAAGATAATAGTAGTAGAAAAAGCGATCGATTTTTAACTAATTTGTTTCTGGTTGTTTTATGCACTTACCAACCCAAAAGTTAATTCAGCTATTATCCCAATCTAGCTTAGTTGTCTCTCTGTCTTTGCTGTTCTTTTCCGAGTCGGTAGGCGCAATTAACAAAAATGACCTTCAATCCAAAACTACCTCTTTAAACCGTAACTCAGGTACAACAGAACAACTTTTTGCTCAGGGGGTGCAACCCTCTCAATTAGAAACAACTAAATCTCTCTTAGAGAATTTGACAAAATTGCAAACAGAACTTGCTCGATTGCGTAATTCAGGAGATAATTCTCAGTTAGCTCTAACTCTCATCAATATAGGTAAAACTTACGACAAATTGGGAGCAACGCAACAAGCTTTAACACACTACAATGAAGCTTTAAAAATATCTCGTCAACTAAAAAATCGTCCTCAAGAAGCGACAATTCTCGAAAGTTTAGGTGATGTCTATGCAGCAGTTGCTAAAGAGCAAACCGTCTGGGAATTTTACCGCAGTCATTTTCATATACCTAGTCATTTATCTACTTTATCGAATCAACAAGCTACCGCGAAAGAGCAAGCAGCAAAATTTTACAATCAATCTTTAAATATTGCTCAAGAAACTAATTCTCGTTCCCAAGAAGCTCGGATTTATAACAAGCTTGGTCAACTTTCCTTTAATATCTTAGACTCGGATGAATCAGCACTAACTTATTTCCAGCAAGCGTTGACAATTTTTCAGGAAATTGACTCTCGTGAAGGAGAAGCAATTACTTTATCTAATCTTGGTAAATTTTATCTCAGTTTGCAGGAAAAACAAAAAGCGACAGCAGCTTTTGAAGAATCAATCCAAATTTTACGCGAGATTGACGCTCGTTTTCAATTAGCAGAGATTCTCGACGATATCGGTAAAGTTTATTTCCAAATCGGGGATGCAGAAAAAGCTTTGAATTTCTATAATCAAGCGTCAAAAATAACTCAAGAAATCAATGATTTTGAGCAGTCGGCAATTACTTTGAAGCATTTAGGTGCGCTTTATGTGGGTAATTTAGGAGATGTGGAAAAAGGAATAAATTTCTATACGCAGTCATTAAATATTTATCAAGAAATTGGGGATTTAGTGGAGCAAGCTTATCTTCTGAATAATCTTGGGTTTGCTTATACTGGTATAAGTCAGGAGGAAAAAGCGCTTGAGTTTTTTAACCAAGAAATCAAGACTTTTGAGCAAATTAGACAGTTTTATCGTGAATTAGGAGAGCAAGAAAAAGATTTATTTTTTGCTAACCAGCAAACAAATCTTTTAATTACAGTTGGAAAAACTTACCGTAATTTAGGTAATTCAGCCCAAGCATTAACAATTTTTAATCAAGCAGCCAAAGTTTATCAAGAATTGGGAGATTCTGAAGGAGAAGTTGAGGCTTTGAGCGCGATCGCTAATCTCTACGAAGAGTTAGGATTGGAAGTAGAGACAGTAGCCTTTCTGAATCAAGCTGTCCAAGTTTACCAGAAAATTGGCGATCGCCAAAAGGAAGCCGAGATTCTAGTAAAAATTGCTCCTTTATATTTCTACCGACTAGAAGACGAAGAAAAAGCCTTAGCAACATTTAACCAAGCTATAGCAATTTATCAAGAATTAGGAAACCGCGAAGCAGAAGCAAAGACACTTGCGAGGATAGGAAGTCTTTACTTTTCTACTTCAAATACGCTCAATTTTAAGTTAGAAAATCCAGAAAAAGCTTTAAAATATTATAATCAAGCTTTAACTATTTATCAGCAAATTGCCGATAACCAACAACAAGAATTTATCTTGACACAATTAGCAGAAATTCACTACAAATTAGGCGATAGAGAAAAGGCATTATCAACCTTTAATCAAGCGCAAAAAATTTATAAAATTAGTGGAAATCGCGAAGCAGAAGCAACTTTACTAATTTATATTGCTCGAAAGTACCAAGAATTTAAAGACTCAGAAACAGCTTTATCCTTTTATCAGCAAACAATTCCCCTTTATCAAGAGCTTAAAGATTCTGAAAAAGAAGCAACTACCTTAATTACTATTGGGGAAATTTACTATCAATTAGATAATTCAGAAAAAGCCTTAATAGCCTTTAATCAAGCTAGAAATATTTACCAAGAAAGCGGTAATCTTTTACGTGAAGCTGGAACAGTTTTTGCTGTTGCTCAGAGTTATTTAGAACTCGGAGATTTAAACAAATCTCTAGAATTTCATCAGCAAGCTTTGTCACTTTATCAACAACTTGATAATCCTCGTCCTGAATTAGAAACTAAAACTTTAATTGAAATTGGTCAGCTTTATTTATATTTAGAAGATTCCCAAGCTGCGAGGAAATATTGCGATCGAGCGCTGACAACTGCTAAGAAATCTATCGATCGCGTCACCGAAGCAAATTATTTGTTACAAATTGGTAAGCTTTGCTATCAATTAGAAGATCGCGAAAATAGTTTAGCAGCTATACAAGCATATTTAGCCATTTTTCAAAAGATTGGTAATCCTAGTCAAGAAGCAATGGCATTAATTAGAATTGGTGAATTTTACACTGAGTTAGGAGACTTAGAGCAACCGTTACAATTTTTTAACCAAGCGGTTCAAGTTTACCAAAAAAATAATTTTCCTGAAGGAGAAATAGATACTTTAATTGTTATTGGTCAATATTATCTCAAGTTAGAAAATCAACAAGAAGCTTTAAAATTATTTAATCAAGCT
>JAWQFW010000202.1:0-10096 GCA_035968095.1 Oscillatoria sp. PMC 1068.18 | reverse complement strand
CCCCAATCCCCAATCCCCAGTCTGCCAAGATTGAGTTATTATTAAGAATGTTGTCGCTAATCTCAGAAATTAGCGCAACTAATGCGATCGCCACTAGCGGAGTACCGTCAGGTCGGCGCAGTATTAAGATAGTAACTCAGGATAAATTCACCCGATCAGGAGAGAGCAGTATGCTAACCCTCAAAATTATTGTTTACATCGTTGTCGCTTTCTTTGTTTCCCTGTTTGTTTTCGGATTCTTATCTAACGATCCGGCTCGCAACCCCGGTAGTCAAGATTTAGAATAAGGATAAATTAGTGGCGGTGGTGAGTTGCTGCTGGAGAAGTAACTCGCGCTTGTGGAGCTAATTACTGATATTCTTCTGATAATTAACGCGCGATCGCGATCAATAACCTGTAAGTATTTGTAAAATTCCTCACACGGTTGAAAATATGTTACAATCCCCACCGCCACCAAAATTAATCGTTCCAGTTGAATACGTTGCACCAGCTACAGTTGAAGCGCAAACTGAGAAAGAAAAATCACCAAAACCAATTTTGTTGTCTAATAATTTACAGACAACTTCTTCATCTCCACAATCGGTGATTCCAGTAACTCAAGCCCCCTTATTAGATAATCAAATTTACACCAGTGCCGCTTTACTTGGTCCGCCAATTACCGTAGGCTCTAAATCATCACAATCTCCTGAACCAGAAATTTTAGTTGCTTCAATTCCAAATCTTTTCTCAGATTACAGTGAGACAAATACTCAAAAACGAGAATTTGTCAATAGTAAAAATGAAGAGAACTTAGATAATTTAGAAAAAAGAGAAGGAAACGGATCTCATACCTCCCAACAACCTTTACCAATCCCCAGTTCCCAATTACCTAATCCCAATTACCTAATCCCCAGTTTAGAACTAGAAAGTTCGGCTTTAAATCAAGGGAGAAAAATCACTCATCTTTTGACTCAAGAACGAGGTGGAGAAAGAAGAGAATTTCAATTAGAAATTCCCGCCCCAGTTCCCGAAAATCCAGCAAATTCAGAAACAGAATCTCCCCCAATTAGAGAGAGAGAAGAAACCGAACAAACAGAAACCTTTGAAACCCCAGGCGTAATTGAAATTACCGCCGATAACCAAGAATACGACGACCAAAGACAAGTAATTACCGCCGAAGGTAACGTAGAAATGCGTTTTTCCGGGGCAGTATTAACAGCAGATAGTGTTGAAGTAAATGTTACCAACCGCATCGCCGTAGCCAAAGGAAACGTAGCTTTAGTCCGTGGAGATCAGATTTTACGCGGAGAGAGATTTGAGTATTTCTTCGTCCAAGATAGCGGCGTAATTTTCAATGCAAGTGGGGCAATTTACCAACCAACATTAGCTCAAGACACCTCCCCCAACTTACCCACAGATACCAATAATAGTTTAGTCCCGGCGCGACCGTTAAGCGATCGCCTACTTTTAGCCCAACCCCTCCGTCGCGTCACCACCAACGATGGTTACTCTTTCGTTCTCGGTACCAGTAGAAATATCGGACCGAGTTCCTTACCCGAAAGCGGTGGAACCATCAACCGCTACCGCTTCCAAGCCGAAAAAGTAGAATTTGAGGCAAAAACCTGGCGCGCAACCAACATCCGCATCACTAACGACCCCTTTTCGCCCCCAGAATTAGAAGTTGTTGCCGATACTGCCGAATTCAAAAACATCGGACCTTTACAAGACGAACTAACCACCACCAACTCCCGCATCGTCTTCGACGATAACGTCTCTCTCCCTATTTTCCAAGATCGCATCGTTTTCGACCGCCGTCCCAGAGAACCAGGAATCGTCAGTTTTCGCTACGATGCTGGCGACAGAGGTGGTTTATATGCCCAACGCAGCTTCGATATTATCGATAACGAACGAGTAAGACTCAAACTGACACCCCAATATTTCCTCCAAAAAGCCTTATTTGAGGAAGGTCCATTCGACCTCTCAGTCTTAGGTTTAAAAAGCGAACTAGACGTAATTCTCGGTCCGAGGACAAATCTCGAAGGTCAAGCAATTTTTACCAGCCTCAATCCCAGCGAACTAGACGACGAATTGCGGGCAAGTTTGCGACTACAGCAATTACTGGGCAACACCGAACAACCCCACACCCTAAACTTAGAATATAGTTACCGCGATCGCCTCTTCAACGGTTCCCTCGGCTTCCAAACCGTCCAAAGCAGCTTCGGCGCAGTAATTACCTCCCCAGTCGTTGCTTTAGGAAATACAGGCATTGACCTTAGCTATCAAGCAGGCGTTCAACTAATCACCGCCGAATCAGACCGAGAAGACTTAATCGAAGAAGACGAAGGAACCAGACTAGCCACCTTAACTCGCTATCAAGCAGCAGCCTCAGTTAGTCGCGGCTTTTTACTTTGGCAAGGCGAAGCCCTACCCGCCACCCCCACCGAAGGCTTACGCTACACACCAGTACCAGTCCTACCTTTCCTGAGCTTAAAAACCGGACTCACTGGAGTTACCAGTTACTACAGCAACGGCGACAGCCAACAATCTCTCAACGGCAGCATCGGACTAGAAGGACAATTCGGCAACTTTTCGCGCCCCGTCCTCGACTACACCGGATTTAATATTACCTATTCCCAAGCATTGCGTGGTGATGAATCTCCTTTTCTCTTTGATCGCTTTGCGGATGAAAGAACCTTATCTTTGGGAATTACCCAACAAGTTTACGGACCCTTTCTTGCAGGCATTCAAACCTCATTCAACCTCGATAATAATCGCGAAATTAGCACCGATTATTTTGTCGAATACAGTCGTCGCAGTTTCAACATTTTACTGCGCTATAACCCAGTTTTAGAAGTTGGTTCAATCAGCTTCCGCATTAGCGATTTCAACTGGTTAGGTTCGCCCGAACCTTATGGCGGCACTAGCATTCGTCCAGTGGTTCAAGGCGTGACGCGATAAAATTAGTTACAAGGCGCGAACAGTTTTATCATTAAGAGAAACTACCTCGCGCCTTATAAACTATCAGGATCTTCCCCCAACTCTCGCAACCTTGCCGCCAAACGTTCAGCCCGTTCCCGTTCCACTTCCGCCCGTTCCCGTTCCACTTCCGCCCGTCGCTGTTCCGCTTCTTTTGCTAACAAAACCAAATTACCTTCTGAATCATAAAATCTTAACCAAAAAGCTGTTTCTCGCAAAATTATTCCTTGCCAAGTTCCCAACCAAAAACCTAGGGTTTCACACCATAACCATCCTCTTTCATTACTTTCTAAAGGCTGATAAACAAAATTATTATCTAAATGCCATCCTTGTAACGAATCAGGATTAAATGGATCGTAAACGAAGTAATCTCTCGTCCGAAAAACATTTTGGTAAAGCTGTTTTTTCTCATTTAGATCCACATTTGCTGTCGAAGCTGACATTAGTTCCACGATCGCATCTGGGTAACGTCCATTTTCATCCCAAACTACCCAAGCTTGGCGAGTTTGACTACCATCAACATTCAAAGTCACAAAAAAATCAGGTCCCCTGAAATCACGATTTTTGGCTTGGGTACGACTGTAGTAAATAAACATATTACCCCCAGCGAAATAATCCTCTCTATCCGTCCAAGCTTCGTAAACAGATTCAATTAAGAGATTCATCGCGATGCGGTGGCGGTTACTTTCCAAGGGTTCTCCATCGTCATAGATTAAGTTTTCTGGCGGTGTTGGGGCTTCCCACTCCTGAGTCGGAGTATTGGTTTGGATTTGATTTTCTGTAGTTGGTGCGGACATAATACTGTTTCACCCATTCAGCCTGTATGGATTTAGAGTAACTCAGTCAAACTGAAGTAGAAGAATTTCGCCTCGACAAGTTAAAATTGTAAAGAAATCTTTATTTTATGTACTAGACGGACATAACTATGTCTCTTCCCATTCGCAACCTTGCCATTATTGCCCACGTCGATCACGGTAAAACTACCCTCGTTGATGCCCTCCTCAAGCAGTCGGGTATTTTTCGCGAAGGGGAAGAAATTCCTGACTGCGTGATGGACTCGAATACTTTGGAACGCGAACGAGGTATTACGATTCTCTCGAAAAATACTGCCGTTCGTTACCAAGATACGTTAATTAATATTGTCGATACTCCCGGACACGCTGACTTTGGTGGTGAAGTGGAACGAGTTTTAGGGATGGTTGACGGTTGTATCCTAATTGTGGATGCGAATGAAGGTCCGATGCCGCAAACTCGTTTTGTGTTGAAAAAGGCGTTGGAAAAAGGTTTACGTCCGATTGTGGTGGTGAATAAAATTGACCGTCCCCAAGCTGAACCTTATGGGGCGGTTGATAAAGTATTTGACTTGTTTGTGGAATTGGGGGCGGATGACGATCAATGTGATTTTACGACGTTATTTGCTTCTGGTTTAGACGGTTATGCGAAAGAAGATTTAGATGCGGAAGGGGTGGATATGCAGCCTCTGTTTGAAGCGATTTTGCATCATGTTCCACCACCAGCAGGCGACCCGGAAAAGCCGTTACAGTTGCAAGTAACTACTTTGGATTATTCAGATTATTTGGGACGCATTGTGATTGGGAGAATTCACAATGGGGTAATTAAAGCTGGGCAACAAGCAGCTTTGGTGACAGAAACGGGCGAAATTGTCAAGGCGAAAATTAGTAAGTTGATGGGTTTTGAAGGGTTGCAGCGAGTTGACCTGGAAGAAGCGTCGGCTGGTAATATTATCGCGGTGGCGGGGTTTGCTGATGCGAATATTGGCGAAACTATTACTTGTCCGGATGAACCGCAGGCGTTACCTTTGATTAAGGTGGATGAGCCGACGTTGCAAATGACATTTTCGATTAATGATTCGCCATTTGCGGGTTTGGAAGGAAGTTATGTGACTTCGAGACAGTTACGCGATCGCCTTTTCCGCGAATTAGAAACTAATGTGGCTTTGCGGGTAGAAGAAAGTGATTCTCCTGATAAATTCCTAGTTTCTGGACGTGGTGAGTTACATTTAGGTATCCTCATCGAAACTATGCGTCGTGAAGGTTACGAGTTTCAAGTATCTCAACCCCAAGTAATTTACCGCGAAATTAGCGGACAACCTTGCGAACCTTTTGAATATTTGGTCTTAGATGTACCGGAAGAAGCTGTGGGTTCTTGTATCGAACGTCTCGGACAACGTAAAGGTACAATGCAGGATATGCAGGTAGCAGTTAACGGACGTACTCAGTTAGAATTTGTAATTCCTGCGCGCGGTTTGATTGGTTTTCGAGGTGAATTTCTCCGCTTAACTCGTGGGGAAGGAATTATGAATCATAGTTTCCTGGAATATCGTCCTTTAGTTGGTGAATTGGAAACTCGTAATAATGGGGTAATTATTGCTTTTGAGGAAGGAGTTGCGACTTTCTACGCCATGAAAAATGCGGAAGATCGCGGCGTATTCTTTATTACTCCGGGTACGAAAGTTTATAAAGGTATGATCGTCGGGGAACATAATCGTCCGCAAGATTTGGATCTGAATATTGCCAAAACTAAGCGTTTAACTAATATGCGCGCAGCCAGTGGTGAGGAATTAGATCAGTTACAAGCGCCAGTAGAAATGAGTTTGGAACGGGCTTTGGAATACATTAATTCCGATGAGTTAGTTGAGGTAACTCCCGAATCAGTTCGCTTACGGAAAATGGCGACGAAAAAGTTAGCGAAACGTTAAACTTTTCTCAAGTTAACTAATTTTCAATTAAAATCTGAAATGTAGAGATGTAGCAACGCTATGTCTCTTATTTTTTTCTCTAGGAGTAAAGATTGTTAAAGGCATGGATTCTGCTCCAACTATTGATTAAATCCTGATTCAAGAATCAATAGTTTGACCTCTTGAAAGAAGTGACTCTACTGCCTTTTCTGGCAAAGGTCGAGAGAAAAAATAGCCCTGTCCGAGTTCACAGCCGAGTTTTTTTAACCAATCCAATTGGGACTCGGTTTCAATGCCTTCAGCGATCGCTGCCAATTCTAATTGATCGCTAAGTCCCAAAATCGCCTGGACAATTTTATAATTTCTGTCGCCCATCTGCATATTACTCACAAAAGACTGGTCAATTTTGAGATAATTGGCAGGCAAATTATACAAATAGCTCAGTGAAGAATAGCCTGTACCGAAATCATCAATACTGATGCGAATCCCGATCTCCCTGAGTTGCGATAACAGAGTAATTGTCGCTTCGATATTTTCAATCAGCATACTCTCAGTAATTTCTAAAGTAAGTGAAGTTGGAGCTAACTGAGACTTTTGGAGAATTTGCTGGACTATTTGTACTAGGGAAGGTTGCCGTAAATCCTGACTAGAAAGATTCACACTAATTCTGAGATCGGCGGTATGGGGAAACTCTTGCTGCCAAATCGCCACTTGCTCACAAGCGGCTTGTAGTATCCACTGACTAATCGGTAGAATCAATCCAGTTTCCTCAGCTACCGGGATAAAGTCAACGGGTGAAACAAAGCCGCGACTCGGATGTTGCCAGCGAATGAGGGCTTCAAAACCCTTGATGCGTAGGGTTTTGAGGTCAACAATCGGTTGATAGTACGGGATCAACTCCTGCCGCTCGATCGCCATGCGTAAATCCTGCTCTAAAGTCATGCGCTTGACGGTTTGGACGTGCATTTCGACATCAAAAATCTCGTATTTGCCGTGACCTTTGGCTTTAGCACGATATAGGGCAATATCAGCATCCCGCAGCAGATCGGAGGCTTCGGTGTAAGCATCTGTCCCCCAGACAATGCCGATGCTGGTGGAAACAAAAACTTTGTGATCGTCGATAACAGTCGCGTTCTTAAATGCGGTAAGTAGCCGTTCAGCCATGTGGATCACGGCTTGAATGTTGGGAATATGCTCTAGGAGAATAACAAACTCGTCTCCACCCAAACGAGCAGCTAAATCTGTAGCACGAATGATGTTTTGTAGCTTTTGGGCAACGGTAATGAGTAATTCATCCCCCACCAGGTGTCCTAAGCTGTCGTTAATGACTTTGAAGCGATCGAGGTCGAGAAAGAGAACGGCAAAATGGTAGGTGCGCGATCGCTTTGCTCTTTGAATCGCTGATTCTAGGCGACTGGTGAGCATGGTGCGATTGGGCAAATCGGTGAGACTATCGTGTAGAGCTTGATGGATGAGTTGGGCTTCGGCAAGTTTGCGATCGCTAATATCCAAAACGATCGCCAGAAAAACCGATTGTCCATCGTGCTGAGACAACTGTAAATGCACTTCAACCGGGTAGTAGCTGCCATTCGCGCGCTGATGCACGGTTTCAAAATTAATTTTCGGGGTCTTACCTTCCCGCAATGGAGCCAGCAACCCTTCAAACTCTGCTACCGATATTTCCGGCTTGATATCCAAGGGGGTCATTTCTTGAAGTTGTTTCAGGGAATAGCCCAAATTCTGTAAAGCCCCCTGGTTAACATATTCAAACTGAAGTGTGTCGGGATTAAAGAGATAAATTTCGTTGAGACTGGCTTCGAGTACATTAATTAAACGAGTACGTTCAGATTCGGCAAGTTTGCGATCGCTAATATCCCGACACATACAAAAATGAACCGTCTCACCGTTGAGAACTTCTTGGTTATAGCTAATTTCTACATCGTAGCTCGAGCCATCTTTGCGACGATGACGAGTTTCAAAATAAGGAGGCAAGGGCATTTTACCTTTGAGAATATTTTGTAATTCTTCTCGACTCCATTGAGCATCCCAATCTGTGACGTTCAATCTGTAAGTTTCTGGGATCGTATAGCCCAGCATTTTGGCAAAACTAGCACTGGTTTGCAACACATCGCCTTGGCTATCCAGTAGCACAATCCCGTCTATCGAGGTCTTGAAAAGGGTTTGACTCAGGAGTAATTCTTTTTCTAGGGCGAGTTCGGTCTGTTGGCGATCGCTAATATCCAGAATGACGCTATGCCAAAGCACTGATTCGTCCGGTTGACGCACAGGTTGACCGATTCCTTGTAACCATTTGCGACGACCCGATGGTGTCGTAATGCGCCATTTCTGATTCCAATTTTCTAGGGTTTGGGCAGATTTGATCACTGAAGCTTGCATCGTGGGCAAGTCTGCCGGGTCAATCATTCCCCATAGTACGCTAGGATCTTGCTCTACCACAGAAGATGGGATTTCCCAAAGCTGATAACAACCCGGACTCATATACAGTACCGCATCGGTTCCGTCGGCATACAAAACGTAGCGAAAGATCGCTCCTGGCACGTTGGCAGCCACGTTTCTGAAGTTAGCCTCGCTGGTTTGTAAAGCGGCAAAAGAAGCTTGAAGTTGTTGCGTCATTTGCTCGAAAGAGTAACTCAGTTCGCTAACTTCGCGGGTACGGTTGGTGGCGAGATCCTCTGGCAGCGATCTAGACTCGAAGGAATGCTGAGTAATCTCTTTGGCAACCTGGTTAAGCCGCAGTAAGGGCTTTGTAATCCAGCGCGCCGTCAAAATGCTAGAACCAGTTATCAACGCTAATGCCCCTAAGCAAAGCCAAATGGTCTGGCGCGTATTGGCATAAATTTGCGCCATAAAGTCTGCTTCGGGGGCAACGACGACAATGTGCCAGTCGAGATCGATATCTTCTGGAAGTGAGGTCACTTTGACAAATTTTCGCTGACGATCGCCCATGAGGACGCTGGGCTTTGCCCAATCGCCAACCAGTTCAAAATTCTGAGCCTTATCGACAGAACTGAAATGACCGATCTGCTTTAGCAATGCCTCTGCTGTAGTACGAGTCAGACGATTTTGACTTTCTGTAACCTGGAGCAGTTTTTTGCTCTCAACACCGTCACGGTTGACAGATTGATAAAGCCGTTCTCCAGTAGAGGTGGCAATGAGTCGTCCCTCGCCATCTACAATAAATATCTGCCCTGACTGACCGATTTTGATAGATTTGAGAAATTGATCGATCTGCTTCAAGGTGATCGTGGTGCTGAAAACTCCTAATACTTCGCCGCGATCGCCATACACGGGACGTGCCGCCGTAATCGCTAGGCTCTCATTGCTCCGAGTGGTGTAGACTTCACTCCAGGTCGGCATCTCAGCTTCTACGGCAGTTTTATACCAAGGACGCTTCAGCACATCTCCCGGTTGTAAGTCAATATCTTGCAGTAACTCCAGGAAATCGCCCTGTTCGTTAGTGCGATAGTACCGCAAATTACCCTGAGTGGCTTCATCGATCGCCCCAATTTGCAAGCTCCCGTCTGCCTCCCGTCTCGCTCCAATGTAGTCTCCTTGGGGATTGGCAAACACAGTGAAACTGATTGACTCAAAGGTTTGCAGCGACCTAACTAGATACGGACTGAGGTTACGAAGATCGCCTTCGATATCAATGTACCCAAGCTCCAAATCATTGATGCGGAGAGCATTTAACTGTCGAGGCGTTTCTAAATATGTGGGAATGCGATCCCGTGTTAGGGTACTGACTTCATCTAGCAACTGAATTGCTACATCGTGAACTGCTTTTTGCCCATTGCGAATTGACAGCCATGCTGTTAACCCCACTGCTGCTGTGATTTGTGCCACAAAGGGAACAATCAGAATTAGCCTTAACGGGGTTTTGGATAGCAATCGAGCCATTACTTTCTTTTTTTCCAACAGTACCAAAAATCTCGACTAATTCACATAATTTTGTCCGCTTGCTTTTCCACGATGCAGTGCTTGAGCGACTGCTATGATCAAGTATATTGAATTTTCCTTTAGTTTAGAAATGAGCGATGCTACTTGTAAGAAACTTAATTTATAATTCCAATTTGTTAAATTACCATTACGGAATCTAAACTCAGAAGCCTTGCGATCGCTAAACTCATTTGTCGTACAAGCAAAATCAAAGGGTATAGCCTCTTCTCTCACTTTCGGATCTGGCGATCGCTACATCTCTTATTAGTAAGAAGGTTGAGCGATTTAACCAACTTTCTCATTTTTTATGAGCCGCAAAGATGGCGATCGCCGTCTGAAAAAGAGTTCTAGAATCTATAAATGATCAATCGTAAGACTTTTTCTAGAGTGAGAGAAGAGAGATAAGTTTAACCTTGGAGTAGTAAATAATCTCCAATAGACAAATATAATCAAATTTCTCTGTATCTTTCTTAGTCGCATTTATAG
>JAWQFW010000201.1:0-10252 GCA_035968095.1 Oscillatoria sp. PMC 1068.18 | reverse complement strand
TATTATTGTTGAGCTTACTTGGTAATTTTACAAACTTTATACTTTAGTTTTTTGAGCAAAAAGCTAAAAAAATATTTTACTGAAACCAGGCTTCGATTTCTTGAAGTAACCAATTGCTTTCTAGTTCAGAAATTTGCCTACTTAGATAATATTTTTTTCTGTTTACTTGTAAGAAGATAGCATTATATTTATTTTTTCCAACTGCACTAATTTCTGAAGTTTTTCCTTGTCGGCGAAGATAGCAAATATCAAACTTTCTGTGTTCAATGACGAAAGTTTTCTTGGTTAAATTAAGGTGGTAATCACCAAACCTAAATATTTTTCTAAGCTTTTGTTTTAAAGATCTACCGTTTTTTTGATATTCTTGGCTTCCTCTTTCTAAAAATTGATACATTATATAAATAAATAGTGAACCAAAAAGAAGAATAATTATCAAGCCGCTTCCACCATTATATAAGCTTAATCCTAATAAAAATAAGACTGCAAAGGGAAAGCTAATGGTTACTCCAATTAAGCTCAATCCTAAAATGATCTGGAAAATTAATTTAAGTGAATAAATCAAAAGATTCAAAAAAATTAGTAATCCTTGTCCGGGGATTTTTAATTGTAGTTGAGAGGGAGATTTTTTGATCGCTATTTTGCTGCGGAAGGGTGGTGTAATTGTTTGGAGGTGATAATTTTCAAAATTACCTGTTTCCAAGGCTGATAAGGCTTGTGAGGCTGATTGGAAGCGAAATTCTAAGTCGGGTTCAGTTAAAGATTCAATCCAACTGATAAATTTAGGTTCGATACTGACCATTTGGCGAAATTGAATGCGGAGATTGCGCTGAGGTAAATTAGCAGGTGAAGTTCCGGTTAAGAGGTGAATTAAAGTTGCTCCTAGTGCATAAAGATCGGATGCTGGTGAGGCTTTTCCCCAGAATTGTTCGAGGGGTGCGTAGCCTGTGGTTCCGACGACGGTGAAGGTGACTCCTTCGACGGCTGCGCTGTTTTGGACTGCGCCGAAATCGACGAGATATATTTGTTCGTTTTCGGCTAAAATGAGGTTACTGGGTTTAAGGTCGCGGTGAAGAACGGGTGGGTTGAGTTGGTGGAGATATTGGAGAATTGCTAAGATTTGTCTGGCGATCGCGCGAACTTGAGTTTCACTAAAGCGTTTTCCTTCTTCTAGTAGCTGTTGCAACGATTTTCCGGGAATGTATTCCTGCACCATCCCAAACCAACACAAACCTTTACCTGTGTCTTTGTCGAGGGAAAAGTAATCCTTGTAATGAGGAATCTGGGGATGATTTAATTGTTGGAGAACTTCTGCTTCTCTCTCGAAGAGTTTGAATTCGTCCCATTGCATTTGGGGACTAAAGGCGAGTAGTTTAACAATTATTGTTGCAGAATTATGAATATCTGTGGCGATCCAGGTTTGACGACCTGCGTTGTCGCTAAGTTGTTCCTCTAGTTGATAGCGAGATCCAATTGTTTGTTTGGTTTGTAGCATCTCGTTTTGTCATTGGATAATTAATTTTTAGTTTAACCAATCTCCTCAAGTTTGAGGTTGGATGAGATCACAAGTTAAATGAGGTGAGATTTGGCTAAATTATTAAAGAAGCTGTGCTAAACTGATGAAGATGACAACTTTTAGGGTCGAAGCGAAAATTTTACTTTAGTTTATCCTCGGCTCGTTAGTTAACTAGATTTTTTTTATCCCGATTTCCTTCTCAGGTGGTCAATTTTTTTTCAATAAATAAAGAGTATTTTTACTCTTGACAAAATGGTGGTTAAGCAAATTTAAAATTATTACTTTTAATCTATGTCAAAAAAGTTTGTCTACGTCACACTGAAAATAGATTACTAATTTAGCTAGAAGAGAGGATCGGAGGTGAACAGAAAATGGTTCGAGTTAGTGCGGGGGATCATCTATTTGTGCAATTTGATTTTTCTGATTACTGGAATTTTGATCGAGAAAGAAAGTCATTAGAAAATTGTCAGTGTTATCAAGAAACACTCGCAAATTATGACAAAGCTATAGAAATTCAGCCGAATGATTATTGGGTTTGGTACGATCGCAGCAATGCTCTGCAAGCGATGGGTTATTATGCAGAAGCGAAATTGTCTTTGGATCGAGCGATAGAAATTCGCCCAGATGATTACTGGGCGTGGTATAGTCGAGGTTATCTTCTCTTGGAAGAGTTGGATGAGTTTGAAGCGGCGATCGCGTCTTTTGACAAAGCTCTGGAATTGCGTCAAGATGATTTCTGGAGTTGGTATCGACGTGGTGATGCTTATCGTCATTTACAAGCATACGCTGAAGCGATCGCGAATTACGATCGCGCTTTGTCACTCCGTAATGATGATTTTTGGGTTTGGTTTCGTCGTGGTGATGCTTACCGTTATCTCGGAAAATATGCGGAAGCAATCCTGAGTTATGAAGAATCGTTAAGAATTAAACCTAAAAGTCACTTAGCGTGGTATAAGCGAGCAGAAACGCTGCGACTTCAAGGAAATTATCAAACAGCGATCGCGAGTTACGAAGAAGCGATCGCGCTCGAACCAGATGATGAATATTCTTGGTACAATCAAGCTTGTTGTGCCGCACTGTTAGCTAATGAAGAATTAGCAATCAAAGCTTTACAAAAAGCGATCGCACTTAATCTCTACAATAGCGAATTTGCCAAGCTCGATCCCGATTTTGATAACATTAGAGATTCAGATCAATTTCAATTGTTAGTTAATGAGGATAACATTTAGAAAGAAAAAGTTTCGATCTTAATCTCAAACATCAGCCACCTCACTAGAATATATTTAGGTAACTTATTTAGGTAATTACGGAGAAGCAAAAAATTAAGCAATGAGTCAAACCTTAACTTTAGAACTTAGCGATGAAGTTTATACTAACTTAAAACAAGAAGCTGAATTTGCAGGTTTGTCTGTTAGTGAGTGGATAATTGTTTCTCTAACACAGCAAGCCAAAAAAAGTAGTAAGCTAGATGTAGCAACTTCTGTCGATCGAGAAGCAGCGCGTCAGCGTTTTCGTCGTCATGCAGGTTCAGTCGATCTAGGTTATGCGACAAAAGTAGATAATGAAAGTATTGAAGCTGACTTGGCTAGGGCGTATAGCAATGAGGATAAGGTAGGAAACTGAGTGCTACTACTAGATACATCTGGTTTACTCTGTTACCTTCACAAAAGGGAACCTCAGCATCACGAAGCTGTGCAATTTTTAGATAGTGTAAGTAGAAGTTTAACCCATAGCTATGTTTTAGCTGAATTAATTGCTTTAGCTCAGGTACGAAGGTTTCCACGCATCGAGATCTTGAATTTTGTTAATGATTTATTAGATAATCCAGATATCGAGGTGATTTGGGTTGATGAATTATTGCATCGAGGAGCGATCGCACTTTTGATGGCAAGGCAAGATAAGACTTATTCTTTATGTGATGCAGTCAGCTTTGTTTTAATGCAGCAGCGTGGTATTACCGAAGCATTAACAACAGATCGTCATTTTGAGCAAGAAGGTTTTCGGCGTTTGCTGTCAAGCTAATTCAACTGAAATAAAAGGAAATTTTGGTTCGGTAGTTTTGTAATCAGGGACGCAAATCGCGCCCCTACTAACATTTACTTCAACCACTGACTAACATCAACAGTGAGTTTTTCTCCTAATTTAAGTAACACCGCAAGCTGAATAAAATCCCAACGACAAGCTAAATTTTCGCTATTACTTTGACTCTTTTCATTGGCAAAACATTGGGGAACGATCGCCTTATGCAAACAGTTAAAGTAAATTTCTTGAGGTCGTTCGAGAGATAAATCCAACTGCAACTGTTCCCCAACACTAATAATCCGTTCTAACAAATTAAGATCGTCTTCGAGAGTAGCGGGATTATTGTCATAAAGTAAATGCCAAAGTAAACGTAAAATCAACTGTTCGAGAATATTTTTCGCTTCCGGAATTTTCAGTTGACAATCAAGGGTAGTTGCTTCAGTGGCGATCGCTTCTAACTCAGGTAAGATAATTTTAATTTGTTCGGGATCGTCCCCGGCAAGTTCCAGCAAGCGCATCTCACTTAAACAACGAGTCGATAAAGCAATTTCGGCTGCTACTTGTAACTCTACCGGAACCGGGAGGCGATCGCGCCGAAAAGCCACCAAAACCCCATAATTATCTCGGTAAACCTGAGTATAAAGCTGATCCAAACGAGTCTTCGTCTCTTCCGTAAGCTGCTGCATAATGCGCTGACGTTCTTCCGCAAACAAATGCTCAAGATCGATACATTGGTCATTAAACCACTGACTCATCGCCGAAATCGTCTTCGCGGCACTCGCTGACTTCAGCACCTCAAATAGCCTTTGTTTCAGTTCACTATAAGTCTTGCGTTTCTCAAAATTTTGGATGCAGCAGTGGAAATCCCAACCACCCAAATGTAAAACAGCAAACACCAATTCGGTACTTTCCCAAGTAATTTCCGAGACAATCCTAACTTGTCCCAAAGCTAAAGTTAGCGTCCCAATCGTTTGTCGCTGATAATCTAACTGTTCAATCTCGTAACAGTAAACTCTAGCTTGTTGGTGATAAGCCGTAAACAAAGAACTAATCGCATAGTGGGCTGCTACCTGCTGAAAAGTTACCTGCGCCGTTTCCACCAGTTGATGGTAAATTTCTGCCCCAGTACCGAAACATTCCACATTACTCGGCGCGAAAGCCAGACGCTGGATAAATTGTGGTTCGAGATTATCACCCGTCAATTCTGTAGCTAACTCGATCGCGCGAGAAGCATAACGCAGAATTTGGACTCCTTCTGGACGAGAAATTTCTTCAAAAAACCAACCACAACTGGTAAACATAAACAGCGAATGTCGCTGCATCTCCAGTAAACGCAAAGCATCGATTTGTTCGGCTGAAGAAAGAGAACGACATTGATGACGAACGAGAAACTCTTCCACTTTGGCGCGAGTGCGATCGCCAAAACTTTCTCTTGTCCGTAAAATTTCTACATAATCGTTGCGAGTTTGCCAAGGATCGTTAAATAATTTCCGTCCCTGTTGCTCAAAAATCTCTGCTAACTCGTCTCTCAGCCAATTTAAAGCTTCTCGTAACGGTCGTCGCCATTTTTGATGCCAAACATCACCACCGCCGCAACCGCAGTCATCTTGCCAACGACTCACCCCGTGGGAACAACTCCAAGCCGTCACAGGTTTTAATTCCACTTCCCAAGTTGGGGGACAAATACTCAGATAATGAGCATAATTTGTCACCGTCCAACCTCGCGCCGGAAACTCGCCCATAAAAGCATAAGCCAGACATTTTTCTGTACCTTGCTTATGATGACCGAAAGTTTCTCCATCGGTGGCTACGGAAATTAATTGGGAAGGACGATGATCCCCGTGAACTGCTTGTCCCAATCTACCCGCAAAAATTTGCGAACTATTGAGGAGATCGCTAAAGCCCATATCCCCAGAAATCGGACCATCATAGAAAAATAGATCGATGTAGCGATCGCGATCCCCATCCAGAAAACAGCGATAAGGACGAGTGGGATCAATTTGCGCTCCCCCAACCTCATGCCAGTCGGGATCGGGTAAATCCTCAGTTGGGAGCAGACGACAGCGTTTCGCTTGAGTTGGAGCCAAGATAATAAAACGAATGCCCTCTGCGACGAGGGCTTCTAAAGTGAGATAATCTACCGCAGTTTCTGCCAACCACATTCCTTCGGGATCGCGTTGAAAACGGGAACGGAAGTCTGCGATCCCCCAACGAATTTGGGTAATTTTATCCCGTGGATTCGCCAGAGGTAAGATGATGTGGTTATATGCTTGCGCGATCGCATTTCCGTGACCATTCAGTCGCTGACAACTTTGGCGATCGGCTTCTAAAATACGCTGATATACCTCCATGTCATAGCGTTCTAACCAAGACATCAAAGTTGGACCAACATTAAAGCTGAGATACTCAAAATTGTTCACGATCCCCACTACTTTGCCTTGGTCGTTTAGCACTCTAGCAAAGACATTCGGGCGATAACACTCATGGTGTATCCGCTCATTCCAGTCATGAAAAGGAAAAGCAGAAGGCTGCCTTTCAATAGCATCCAAATAAGGATTTTCCCGTGGCGGTTGATAAAAATGACCGTGAACCGTCACATACACGCCCTGAGCAGTTTTTAAAGGATCGGGCGCAACCTCACTTTGACGCTGACGCGATTTCGCTGAAGCGATCTTTGCTACAGAAGTCATTAATTCACCAAATTGTTCAAAAACAGTTAAATTAGCTTGACGACCCAATTAATTTAGATCTCCAACCGCAAGGGAATGGTAATTTTGCCTTTTGACCTTGGGTAGGGTATAACTGAGCCAATCAAAACAATGGAGCGTACTTAGAGCCGATTGTGACCATTACCTACGAATTTCAAGCTAGCCAAATCTTGTCCAAACAGAAAAACGTCTAACTTTTGACTTGAGATTTTCATCTTACAGCAAGATGAAGAACATTTCAGCATCTCATTCATGCTAATTCATCTTTTCGCTACTTGACGACACAATCATTCATATTTTGTGATTTTGTTACAGAATCTTGAAATATCAGCTAGCAATTAATTAGTGCTTGTAGTGCTTGGCAAGCAACCCGAATTCTGCCATAACTCTAGTAGTGTTCAAGCGTAATTTTTTAGGAACCAAAAAAATTAGATGTTCAACCAAAACACAATTTTTTTCATTTTGTTAGTGTTTATCCCGATCTCAGTTGCCGCTCATTTTCTCGAATGGGGAGAGGTAGTCGTCTTTCTGACTGCGGGTTTAGCGATCGTCCCCTTAGCGGCATTTATGGGGATGGCAACCGAGGAACTTGCTTTAGTAGTCGGTCCGAATATCGGTGGACTGCTGAATGCTACTTTTGGTAACGCCACAGAACTGATTATCGCCTTGATTGCTCTCCAAGCTGGACTTGTTGAAGTTGTCAAAGCAACAATTACTGGCTCGATTATCAGTAACTTACTTTTGGTGATGGGTTTTTCGATGTTCTTGGGTGGTTTACGCTTCAAAGAGCAGGATTTTCAACCTACAGCCGCCAGAATGAATGCTTCGCTGATGAATTTAGCCGTGATTGCGATTTTACTCCCAACGGCAGTGCAATATACTTCTTCTGGTGTTGGGGAAAGTACCCTTCAGCGACTTTCAGTTGCCGTAGCCCTAATCTTAATTTTGGTTTATGTCCTGAGTTTAATCTTTTCGATGAAAACTCACTCTTATCTTTATGATGTCGGTTTAGCAGAACAAGATGAAGATGTAGCTGAGGAAATTGAAGCCAAGGGCGAAGAATCGGAACATAAGCCGAATTTTTGGTTATGGCTGGGTGTTTTGTTGGTGGTGACTTTGGGTGTGGCTGTGGAGTCAGAATTGTTGGTTGACTCCCTCGAAGCGGCTACCGCTAGTTTAGGCTTGACTGCTTTGTTTACTGGTGTGATTTTGTTACCAATTATCGGGAATGCGGCTGAACACGCTACCGCAGTGACCGTAGCAATTAAAAATAAGATGGATCTTTCGGTTTCTGTAGCTATGGGTTCGTCGATGCAAATTGCTTTATTTGTTGCTCCAGTATTGGTGATTGCAGGTTGGGCGATCGGTCAACCGATGGATTTGAATTTTAATCCGTTTGAGTTGGTGGCTGTGGCTGTGGCTGTGTTGATTGCTAATTCGATTAGTTCTGACGGTAATTCTAACTGGCTGGAGGGTAGTTTACTTTTAGCTACTTATGCTGTTTTAGGATTAGCTTTTTACTTCCATCCAGTTGTGACGGGACTGGGTTAGTTAGGGCTGGTGACTGGTGACTGGTGACTGGTGACTGGTGACTGAGGACTGGGGACTGGGGACAAGGAGGAAATGGGAGACAAGGAGGAAATGGGAGACAAGGAGGAGTTGGGAGAGTAAATGTTGGTTGTGAAAATCGCTCTTTATTCCTAACACTGATAACGCTCCAAATTCCCCCAATTCTTCCAATTCCTCCAATTCCTCCAATTCCTCCAATTCCTCCAATTCCTCCAATTCCTCCAACGCTCCAAATTACTCCAATTCCTCCAATCCCCCCAATCACCAGTCCCCAATTCCCAATAATCGTTCAATGGTACGAGCATTTTCTGCGGGAGTACCAACGGTAATTCTTAAACCACCACCTGTATGCCGAATTAGTGTTCCTTGGGCTTTAAGAGTGTTGGTAAGTTGTTTTAGTTCCTCATGGGAATCGCTGCTACTATTTTTCAGTCGTAGATAGATAAAGTTAGCGTCGCTGTGCCAAACTTTGAAGCCAGGATTTTGAGATAATGCTTGGTGAAGTTTGTCTCGTTCGCTGAGGATTTTGGCGATCGCGGGTAAAATTAACTGACGCTTTTCTAAAGTAAGTAGGGCTGCTGCTTGGGAAAAAGCTGGTAGATTATAAGGAAGGCGAACTTTCTCCAGGATCGCGATTAATTCTGGATTGGCGATCGCGTAACCGACTCGATGCGCGGCTAATCGAAATGCTTTGGAAAATGTGCGTAAAATAATCCAATTCGGATGTTTTCCTAACTCTCCTACCACCGAAGTTTGGCTGAATTCAAAATAAGCTTCGTCGATAACGACTAAAATTTGCTCAGGTAAATTGCGTAACCAATCTAATTCGGCTTCCGTAAGTGCATTCGCTGTCGGTGAATTAGGGTGAACGACAAAAACCACTCGTATTGGTGGATTATCTGTTTGACTTAAACTAGCTTCTGCTGCTGCTAAATCAATGGCAAAATCACTTTCTGAACGTCCTACCGATACCACTGGAATTCCCAGAGTTTTAGCGATAATTTCGTACATTGAGAAAGTTGGATTAGCTACCAAAATCGACCCTTCACCGCGCAAACAAGTAGCAATTAAAATTGAGCGAATTAATTCATCAGATCCGTTCCCAAGCGAAAGCCGATCTGCTGTAATAACTTTGTCTAAATTCAAACTAGCTGATTCATTTACATATTCAGCCAAAACTTGTTTGATTCGTTCATGACTGCCATCAGGATAGCGATTTGTAGACAAGTTTTCCTGATAAATTTCTGTCAACTTTTGCTTTAATTCAATTGGGAGATCGTAAGGACTTTCATTCGTATCAAGTCGATCGATCGGTACGGTAACTTTTCCACCTGGGTGAGGAGTATAAGCGGTAAATTCAGCTAAATCGGAGCGAATAAAATCCAACATAAATACTTAATTCTTAATATTTTTTTCCTTGCTTCTTTCTCTTTTTTATGCTAATTGATAGCAACTGATAACTGGTAAAAAATCAATACTGAATCAACAATTCTACAATACCTTTAATGTTGAGTTACCAACGTAATAACCGTCACTTCTGGAGGACAAAATAAACGACCGGGGAAATAACTACCCAAACCACGATTAACATAAAGTTGATTATTACCTATTTTATGAAAACCTTGCGCCCATTCCCAGTGTTTCATAACTCTGGAACATTGGCGTAAATAGGGAATAAAGAATTGTAAAGGTTTAGGTGTAATTTTTCGCATCGGCTGGATTAATTGGGCTACGGGTCCAAATCCAGGAATTACGATCTGTCCTCCGTGAGAATGACCTGAAAGTTGTAAATCAACTCGCCATTTTTGTAAGATTTCTGCTGTATCGGGATTGTGAGACAAGACAATTCGCGGAGTCTCCGGATTTAGTTTACTAAAAACTGGTTCCGGGCGAAACTGACGCGACCAAAAATCAGCAAGTCCAACAATGGGTAAATTTTCTCCGAGAGGATAAGCAATGTCATTCCATAATACTTGAATTCCCACGCGAGTTAAAGCCTCAGTTACTAAAGCTTTGGAATGCAAAAAGTAGAGATCGTGGTTTCCTAAGCAAGCGAAAATACCAACTCGACTTTCGAGATTTTTTAGCCGCAAGACTAATTGGTTAATCGGTGTTGGATCGTCAGTGACGTAATCCCCGGTGAGTAAAATTAAGTCAGGATTTTCTTGATTAGAAATTGCGATAGTTTCTGCGATCAGGGCTTCGGAAAGCCCGTTATCATAGTGTAAATCCGATAGCTGAACGATTTTCGTTCCTTGTAAGGATGGTGAGAGATCGGCGATCGCTACTGTGATCCTTTCTACACTTAACGGTTCAGACAAGATCAACGGCATTACTTTTGTTTACCCTCCAGACAACCGCGCTTCTAGGATAACTCAATTAGTTGTTTTCTAGTTAAAAATAGGTTGAAAATCAAATTTTTAGCTAGGAAATTTATAAG
>JAWQFW010000200.1:0-10255 GCA_035968095.1 Oscillatoria sp. PMC 1068.18 | reverse complement strand
GGGGCAACCACGGGGGGAGGGTCCCCTACGTTTTGGTTAATTGAGGGATGGAGGCGGAGCCTCGGTGGTGCATTTCTTGCCGGAGTCAAGAAACGAGGGGAATATATAGGTAAAGAATCTGCGACGATTTGAGAAAGGGGATGTAACTACTAATTTATGCTGCTAAATTTACCGTTAATTGAGTTGATTCTACCGCTAGTTTTTATTTTTTTGGGTATTATTGGCGGTTTCGTTTTCGAGAAAATTATCCTGAAAAGGTTAACTGATTTCGCGACAAGAAGCCGTTTTCGTTTTTATGAAATTGTCTTTGTCTCGCTGCGAAGTGTAAGTTTAATTGTCTTTTTTGTGGCGGGTTTTTACGGGGCAATTCTGGTGAGGTCGATTAATCCGGTTTTGGATCAAATTCTCAAAAATCTTCTCATCGTTGTTTTTCTGTATGCGGTGACACTTTTTCTGGCGCGAGTTGCGGCTGCTTTTATTACGATTTTGGTGCAAAAGATTGATGGTTTACCTGCGTCGCTGATTTCTAATTTAACGAGAATTATTATTTTTGTTTTTGGGAGTTTGATGATTTTGCAAACGCTGGGAATTGCGATCGCGCCGATTTTAACTACTTTGGGAATTGGTGGTTTGGCGGTGGCTTTGGCTTTGCAAGATACTCTTTCTAATTTGTTTTCGGGAATTTATTTAACTATTTCGGGGCAGGTGCGAACGGGGAATTATTTAAAGTTAGAATCGGGACAAGAAGGTTATGTGGTTGATGTGAATTGGCGCAATACGACAATTAGGGAAATTCCGGACAATTTGGTGATTATTCCTAATTCTAAGTTGGCGGCGGCGATTTTTACTAATTATCATTTGCCCGTGAAGGAAATTACTTTAACTATTGCGGTGGGTGTTAGTTATGAAAGTGATTTAGAAAAAGTGGAAAAAGTTACAGTTGAAGTGGCGAAGGAGGTAATGCAAGCGGTGAATTCGGAGTCGAAGGTGGAGCCGTTTATTTTGTTTGAAGAGTTCAATGATTCTAGTATTGATTTTAAGGTTTATTTGCGGGTAAGTGAGTTTTTATCGCAGCGTTTGGCGAGGCATGAATTTATTAAAAGGTTGCATCAAAGATATAATGAGGAGGGAATTGTGATTCCGTTTCCAATTCGTGAGGTGCGGATGAAATAAGGGTGTTTTTGAGTAGACGTTTTGATTAATTAAGATGTGGATGTAGAGCCTCTGTTGTGCATTTCTTGCCGGAGACAAGAAACGAGGGAGGGAAACTTATACTGGCTGAAAGCTATTTTTTCCTAGTTCCTTGGCTCCGCCGAGGAACCGATAATAGAGGCTCTGCCTCGCGATTAATTGAAGGGTTTTATTATTAGTTGTAATTTTGGAGATGTGGAGGCAGAGCCTCTGTGGTGCGTTTCTTACCGGAGACAAGAAACGAGGAATGAAGTAGAGAATGGCAATATTTCTTGCCGGAGATAAGCAACGAGGGAATGAGAATTTGTGAGTTAAAAAATGAAGGGAGAAAATGTTAATTGAAAACTATTTTTTTGAGGTGATAATTAATAGTTTTGGGAAACTTCTTTGGCGGCTCGATGTAGCAGAGAATGGCGATATACGAGGGCTGGGAAGTCGTTGGAGTAGCCGCCACCAATGACGCAGGCGATCGCGTATCTGGCGGCAAGACAGGTGCTAATAACCATCATTTCGCGGCGATAGATGCCTGTGTCGGTGAGGCATAATTTACCCAGGCGATCGCTAACGTGGGTATCTACTCCTGCGTCATAAAGTACGAGGTCGGGCTTGACTTCTGCGAGTAAATGTGGTAAATGTTTTGCTAGGATTTGCAAATAGCCGTCGTCGTCTAAGCCGACTGGTAAGGGGATATCGAGGTCGCTGGGTTGCTTTTTACTTGGAAAGTTGGCTTCGCAGTGCATGGAGAAGGTGAAGACACGGGGGTCGTTTTGAAAGATGAAGGCGGTTCCGTCTCCTTGATGTACGTCCAGGTCGATGATGAGGATTTTCTTGACGAGTTGGAGTTGGAGAAGAAGTCGGGAGGCGATCGCCAAATCATTAAAGATACAAAATCCTGAACCGTAGCTAGGAAAAGCGTGGTGAGTCCCTCCAGCCGTATTACAAGCAATACCAGATTCCAAAGCTAATTTCGCAGCTAAAATCGTCCCCCCGACTGCGGTACAAGTACGAGTAACTAAGCCGGGACTCCAAGGTAAACCGATGCGTCTCTGCGCTTTAGGATCGAGCGTACCTTCGCAATAAGCTTGGACGTATTCAGGAGTATGGACTAATTCCAGCCATTCTCTGGGAGGTGGGGAAGGTGCGTGGATTTGCTCTGGTTGTACGATACCATCTTTGAGGAGCAACTCGCAAAGATATTTAAATTTCGGCATCGGAAAGCGATGACCGGGGGGTAGTGGGGTAACATAATCAGGATGGTACGCGATCGGAAGATTCATGCAAAGAAATAACAGGATTTTTAGTTAAAAGTTAACTAATTTATTAACTCTACTGGTAATGATAAGCTAACTAATGCCTGAAGAAAATTTAAGACTTTATGGAACCATCAGAAGCACTGCAATTAGCAAGAATTATGTTCAAGCAAGATTATATTCATAGCTATTTACAAACCAAAGAACATCAACCAAATTAGCTTACTTGATCATAAATATTAGCCCGCGAAGGCGGGCTTTGCTCGTGTAGCCGCGACTTTAGTCGTCGGATAATTTTATTGGTTTCCTGTAGCCTAAGTGGTTTCGTGTAGCCTATCCTTCAGTCGTCGGCTACTTAGGGAATTTTCTACAACACCTCACGTCCCAAATAAGGTTGCAAAACATCAGGAACTTTTACGGTTCCATCAGGTTGCTGATAATTCTCTAAAACAGCCGACATTGTACGTCCCACCGCTAAACCAGAACCGTTAAGAGTGTGAACATATTGCGTACCTTTTTTCCCACTTTCTTTAAAGCGAATATTAGCGCGTCGGGCTTGAAAATCAGTACAATTAGAACAACTAGAAATTTCCCGATACTTACCCGCAGAAGGCAACCAAACTTCTAAATCGTAAGTTTTGGTAGCACTAAAACCTAAATCTCCAGTACATAACTCAATAACTCGATAAGGCAGTTTTAAAGCTTGTAAAATAGCTTCGGCATTCTGCGTTAAAGCTTCTAATTCATCAAAAGAAGTTTCAGGAGCAACTAATTTAACTAATTCGACTTTATTAAACTGATGTAAGCGAATTAAGCCTTTTGTATCCTTCCCATAACTCCCGGCTTCGCGGCGAAAACAAGCTGTATAAGCACAGTGATAAATTGGTAATTGAGCAGCATCGAGAATTTCACCGGAATACAAATTAGTAACCGGAACTTCCGCAGTGGGACTTAGCCACAAATCGTCTGATTCGCATTTAAATAAATCTTCAGCAAATTTTGGTAATTGTCCGGTTCCGGTCAAAGTTTGGCTATTAATTAATACCGGAGGCATAACTTCGGTATAACCTGCGGCAATTTGTTGGTCAAGCATAAAGCTAATTAAAGCTCTTTCTAAAGCTGCACCTGCACCAACTAAGGCGACAAAGCGACTTTGGGCGATTTTTACAGCGCGTTCAAAGTCGAGAATACCTAATTTTTTCCCGATTTCGTCGTGAGGCAAAATATCGGAATTAGCGGGGATATATTCATCGCCCCAGCGACGAATTTCGACGTTTTCGTCTTCGTTTTTTCCTTCTGGAGTAGATTCGCTAGGAAGGTTGGGAATTTGGAGTAAAGTTGTTTCGATTTGCGCTTTTAAGTCTTTTTCTTGGGGTTCGAGTTCGGCTAATTTAACTTTAATTTGGTTGCCTTCTTCCTTCAGCGCTGCGATTTCTGTGCTTTTGGGGTTAGCACCAGATTTCATTTTTTGACCGATAGTTTTGCCAATTTCGTTACTGCGAGCTTGTAAGCTAGTGCGAGTAGATTCGAGTTCGCGCTGTTGGCGATCTAGTTCTAAAATTGGCGTGAGGTCGTATGCACCGCTAGGACTACGGCGGTTGAGTTGTTGTTGAATGTATTCTGGTTGTTCTCGGATTAACTTGAGGTCTAGCACGGACTTGGAAGTTCCTGAATAAATGTTAAAGACTGCTGGTGCGGTCTGTAGAGTCGAGAGACGATCGCCAGATTAGCTACGTCAGTTAATTACCTTAGCGAGTGACGCGATTGATGAGCAAGAGAGAAAGGATAATTCCGGCAAAATGAGCGGCGATAGTGTTGATATTTGCTTGGACGATGAAAATATCTAACGCGCGGACAAAGCGTTCGGGGTCATAGGTGGTTAAACCTTGAGGTTGGGATAATGCTTTACCAAGGATAATCCCGACGGTGGCTTCTGCACCTAAAAGCGTGAGAAACATTCCGACTAAGTTAACGATGAGTCCGAGTCGTAGCACTTCGATGGTATCGGCTTTACTGGGACGTAAGGCGGGGTCAGCATTCATTAGGAGTTTACCGATATTGAGGTAACGCAAACAAAAGTAAACGCTGACACCTAGGGTAATGAGTCCGCAAATGGCTAAGAAAATACCAAAACCTTCTTGACCGCCCTTTTCGTTTGCGCCTACATTTTGAGAGACGACCGCTCCTCCCAAAATTAGACCTGAGACGATTCCGAGGAAGATTTGTATCCATAAGCCAATTTGACCTGCGCGTCTCATACTGACGGAGACTTTTTGTACAGCTTGGGGAATGGAAGATTTGATTTGAGGCTGATTTCTCATGGTCTTTATTTGTTGTGGGAAGCTTGGTGAATCGCCCAAAGTTATGTTTCTATCTTAAATTGTCCGATAGCAGTCTCACGGTAAAGTAAAATTTTTTTAGGGTAGAATTGAACTTTTTTCTACTTTGAGAGTCAATAGCTTTAGGTTCGGTGGCGATCGCCTGAAGCTCGCAATGCTTAGTTGACTATTTGATGTCGTACAAGTCTGGATTTAAGGCTAGTGTTTCACTATCAGCGAATCTCGGTTATATTGGGGATGCAATCTGCAAATCCTTTCGCGGTATCATCAAACTAGCAGGCTAGGGTGAATGAATCTACACTAACTGAGGAAGGACTCTTCTTTGGGAATTTACTAGAAAATTGACATCGAGGGTGCGATAACGAGCCACTAACCCAAGCATGACTTTTAATTTCGGGAATTTTCCGATTTTTGTCAATTTTCTACCTGACGGATTTTAATTACGTTGGTAGAATTATCTTGAAGCTCAAGTAGGCGCATCTACCAGGGGAGTTAAGAATTTGCGGCAATGGGGATGAAAGCCCAAGTTGCAAAATGGATCTCGCTTTGAGCTAGTTTGGTCGAAGTAACAGTTAAATCGCTTACTCCCACTAATGAGACAATCTTCAACCCGTTTGGAAGCAGCGGACTAAAAATTAAGTGGTTTGCTTCCCGCAGGAGTGCATCTTAGTGTTCACCAAAAGAATATCTACATTCCTAGTGTTGGCTGGGAAGCCTGACGGGTTATGAAAATGAAATTTGAGGATATCTATCAGTATTTCGACAGTCCTCCGCCGATATATCTGAATAAAGAAGTAGCTGTGTGTTACGTTCTGTCTGTTTTGGTACGGGGAGAGTCATACGGAACTGAACTGATTGAACTATTGGAAAAAGAGTATCCAACTTATCGACTTTCGGATACGGTTCTTTATAGCGCTTTGAAGTTTCTCGAAGAGTCAGAAACGATTAGTGGCTATTGGAAAAAAGTAGAAGGAAGGGGTAGACCGAGGCGAATGTATCAAATTTGTTCGGAGTCCCATCCTAAAGCTGAAGAATTGGCTAATTTTTGGCAACAATATGTGAATAGCGAGGAGAAGGCGATGTAATTTGAACGCGAAGAAGGCGGCAAAAGCTGCTGATGAGCAACAATTAGGGTAGGTGGTAACCTACCCTCCTCGGCGCAATTAAAATAAATTTGGTGCGCTACGGGTTTTGTTGCTACTTTTGAAAATGCTTTTGTCTTGAGTTTAATTTAATCAATGGATACGCCGATTCTTACTTCGACTTTTTTCTTGACTTTGTTGTTAATGGTGGGTTTGTTTTTCTTTATCCGGGCTTCGGCTAAAGACCGTACGACCCAAGTAAAATTAATTGCTGAGGAATCAGCAACTTCGGTTCTAGACCGCTTACAGCAATATTTTACGAATAGAGCTTATCGAGTTACGGCGGTTGATGAAAAGCAACATCGGCTTATTTTTGCTGGTTTTGTTCAGCCTAGCTGGTTTTTGGCGATTTTCTTAAGTTTTCTGGCTGGTTGTGGCTTTCTGTGTTTCGGGCTGGTTTTGTCTTTCTTGTTTCCCCAAGTTGGTAATTGGTTTTTGGTGCTGCTTTTATTCGCTCCGGTGGCTGGAAGCTATTATTGGCAAAAAGCTGGACGTACTGAAGAGGTTTCTTTGCAAATTGAGCCGATTGCACCGAAAAATTCTCTACCCCAAAGTTTGCTTACCGTCACTGCTCATCGTGATGAATTGATTCAACTTCAGCAAGCGTTACCTTTTAAACCTGCTCCTAGTGAGTAATTTTCTTATCATATTCCTGAGAGGATGTCAAGAAAAATTTAGACTCACTGTTAGTTATAAATAGCTGCTGCCCCACTCAAGTCGAAACTTTTTGAGAGGGGCATTCACAGCTTTGTCGTCATCTATTGCGATTAGATTTTAGTGGCTACCAACACTAGCAATAACTAAATTAGTCTTGCTTGGAGGACTAACAAACCTTAAACTAGGAAACAGAAAATGGTTTTCTTCAACGTATTGCGCTCCGAATAGTCCCTTTTCTGCCCAAAAATAACGATCTGTCGTATGTTCGTTCCGTTTTACAACCAATAAAGCTGGCGGAATTATATTTTCCGCTTTGATATACTTTCTTGCTGCTGTTACGGGTTTGTCTTCGCCACTTTCGATATTAAACTGAGGTACAAGCTCTAAAATTTTTCTTCCCTCTTGCCGACGACGACTTTTGCGCTTGCGTTTTCTTGCCAACCTGCTTACCTCCTCTTCCGGCTAATAGCTGTAATGTTAGTTACAAAAGCCGTGGCAATTATATCCCTTCTATTCTGAGATTACAAGCTTTTTTGTCAAAAAAATTAGCCCAGGAAATTTTGGCAATGGTAATCAACAACAGGAGTTGAGGATAATTAGTTGGGAAGAAGATTTTCTCAAAAAAGTTCACAAATCCTTAATTAAACTTAAACTTTAGTCAGATGAACCAAAAATCGCTCCTTAGTGTAGAGGCTTCATCTGTCAATGAAACCTTAAATTAGAAAATTAAAGAAAAAGTTATTGGTGGTTTTTGATTGTTGTATGTCTTATCCTAACCCAACTTTGGCTGATGCTAGTTCCGAATTAATTGCTTTATGTGAGTCTCAGGTAAGTCTGTTAACTCAGGGGTTAGGGGCAAGTTGGACTGCGATTTACTTAACAGTAGAATTGTTGGAAGAGGCTCCTAAGCTAGTACCGATCGCTGTTTACCCAGAAAAAGCAGCATTCTGGCAAGAAGCAGCCGAGATTCGTTTGTTAAATGAAGCTAACTATAAATTTCCTTCACTACCTCGTTTGCAAGCAGCAGCAATAACCCCAGAAGTAGAGGTAACGACAGCCGAGACAGAAATTTTGTCAAGGCGGGAGCGTCAGTTGATTTTGCCGTTAATTTACGAAGAAGTGATGATGGGGATTTTGGTGACGGGGAGACAAGATCGCCAATGGAATTCCCAAGAAGTTAACCAAATTGAGAAAATTGCTCGCACTGTGGCGATCGCCTGTAAGTTTGAGCGACGACAAGAATGGTATAAACAACAGTTACAAGCACAAGAAATTTTTGCTGAGGAACAATTCGATAAGTTTCACGACTTGCTCCACCAACTCCAAAATCCGATCGCGGCTTTGCGAACTTTTGGCAAACTGTTGATTAAGCGTTTAGCTGGATTTCCTAGCGAGATTGAGGTTGCTGAGAATATTCTCCGTCAAAGCGATCGCTTACAAGATTTATTGACTCAATTTCGTTCTTGGTTGGAGATTGCGGAAAATTCGACACCAACTTTAGCTGGGAAACCGACACCAAAATTACTCCCCGGAAGTACCACCGTAACTAACGTTGAGCTTCATTTAGAAACTCTAGAAATTACCGAAATTTTAGAACCTTTACTCGCCTCAGCCGAAGCGATCGCCCAAGAAAAAGGTTTGCGTCTGGTGACAGAAATTCCGGCAACAATTCAACCAGTGAAAGCCAATCCTCAAGCTTTACGCGAAGTCTTAAGTAATTTAATCGATAATGCGATCAAATACACTCCCAGAGGGCAAATTTATCTTCAGGTAGGAATCGAAAAACAAACCGCGAAACACATTTATCAAGGAATCGCCATTAGCGACACGGGGAGTGGAATTCCAGACGCAGATCGAGAACGAATTTTTGAGCGTCATTATCGAGGAGTACAAGCAGAAAGCGAGATTCCTGGTAGCGGTTTAGGATTAGCGATCGCCAAAGAATATCTTCAACAAATGCAAGGAGAAATCGAATTAATTAGCCCTGCTGTTTTCAGCAAGGCTAATTCTTCCGAGTTACCGGGAACCACATTTATTGTTTGGCTACCAGTAGCGAATTAAAGTCCACACTCCGCCCAAAACCAGTTATTTCTGGTTATCGTTGGTAGTTACTTCGGACACGGCATATTTTAATTATCTCTCGAAAACTGGAATTTGTTGAGTCCCGTGTCCAGAAGGTTAACTCAGTTAACGTTGAGCCGATACTACCAAGTCTCTAGTTAAAGTTAAATCCAAATCGGTTTCTGGGTCAATGACAATCAATTCGACACTATTACGACCGATAAAACGTTGAATCAGAGTTCCTAGCGCACCGACACCAGCACCGATGAGTAACTCTTCGGTAGCGATCGCGCGATCGCCAGTTACTCCCGCGATCGCGGCGGCTGCACCTGTACCAATTGCTGCATTTTTAATTAAAGTAGTAATATTGCCACCTTTACGGACAATTTCTGTATCCGAAACTACGTCCGAAACTGCTGAGATTGCTAAAGTTTCACCATCAGGGAAAATGATCTCTTTCGCAACAAATTGAGTTCCTCCATTCGCTGGTGTCAAATCCCCAACAATTTCTGAATTAGCCGGAATTAATAACTGACCATCTCTGGTAGTAATATTCGCATCTACTGTCAAAGTAATTTCCGCAGTTTCGTCTTCAGTCAAGAGAATTTTATCTCGTTCGTAAGCTACGGGAATTTGCGTACCAGAAGGAATTCTAAACTCAGTTGCAACCGGAGTTGGTGAGACAATGAAACGGGAGGAAATTGTTGGTGCTTGTCCTTCATTTACTAATGCTTGATAAATGAAAGCAGCTACTTCTGCACGAGTTGCACTCCGAGTTGGATTGAGATATTGCACATTAGGATAATTCACAACAACTTTACGTTCTGTCGTCGCCGCAATTTCATCAGTAGCATAACTACTAATATTACTAGCATCTAAGTAATTACTCAACAGTTGACTTTGGGAACCTTGAAGATTATAGTCTAATCCTGCTGCTAAAGATACTAAAACTTGTTCGCGAGGAATATTGAGATCGGGTCGGAAATAGTTATTAGGATAACCAGTCAAGAAACCTGTTTCATAAGCTTTCCGGATTGCTGGTGTAGCCCAATAATTTGAAGCTACATCTCGGAAAGTAATTGCATTGCGTTCTCGTGGTTCGTTGAAAGCTGCAACCATTGAAGCAAATTGAGCGCGAGTTACTGGATCTTCTGGTCTAAAAGTACCATCTGGAAAACCAGCAATTACCCCACGATCTGCTAATTCTTCGATAAAATCTTTCGCCCAGTAGCTTGTAGGTACATCGCGAAATCCTGCTGTTTGGGCGAATGCAGCCGTAGGTGAGAGAAAAGGCGCGATCGCTACACCGTTCATTCCTAATGTTAGCAGTACCGCCGCCGTTGCTTTTACTTGAGTTGAGTTAGACATGCTTTTTTTCCTTGTTTAAAACCGCTTTATTTGTTTAGTAGACACTTTTTTGAGAAGGATGTTCCTAGCTTATTTAGGGTTATTTTAGAGTGAATATATCATTTGAATCATTTTAGTAACTTCTTTTTGTTTTGGTAGTTTAGCTATTACTTGAGACGCGAAAACTAGAGAATTGTTGCCAAGAAAGTTAAAATTATTTAAAATTAAGTCGTTCCTCGCTTTTAACTAATTTTACCTAATTGTTAAC
>JAWQFW010000199.1:0-10294 GCA_035968095.1 Oscillatoria sp. PMC 1068.18 | reverse complement strand
TTTTTAATACCATTTACATAAACTAATGCTACAGACGCAAACCTGTAGAGACGTTGCATACAATGTCTCTACACAATTTAATGTAGCGTAAATAAAGCAAATTGGGATAAGCTTTTATTTTAGCAAAACCTTAATTTTCAAGTCAGCAATGAAGAAATTTATAAGCTAAATTAGTGTTTTTCCCTTGTCTATGTTTTTTTTCTAACTTAATTGTCGGTATTGCATAAAGATCACGGGAATTCGTAGGCTAGTTTTCGCTAAGTTAGAAAGACGAAACTTTGATTTTAGTGAAGCTGGTAACTCAGAAAAAGAGATTGGCTCAAAGCCGAAACGAGTGTAAAATGAAGCTAACTTCGCACCTAAACATTCTAGGTAAAGTGGTTGTGTTGCTTGGGAAATTAAATGCTTGACTAAATAAGTAGCTAAACCTTGACCCCGCCATGCACTTTTGACTATGATACTTCCTAGTTCTTGTGTCTTTGAGTAGGAGCGTAGTTGTCCACAAGCGATTATTTTCCCTTCAGATTCTATCACCCAAAACTGCTGCCAGCGTATTTGTGTTGGGTCGAGCAGTGCTTGTAATACCAGTAACCTGATTTTCCAAATGTCGCGGGCTGTGGCTGGACGTAGTTGACATCCTGGTGGTAGTTTGTTCATTTGATTAAAAATGTGGATCTCGCCGCTTCTTCTCATAGCATATTTTCTGAGAATTTAGTCTATTTTTTAGAAAATTTAATTATTTATTTTTTGAGGATTAAAGTTTTGATTTTGAAGTTAAAGTAATGTTTCAAGCGACACGGCGACGATTAGCAATTTGGTATACAACGGTAACGGCAATTTTGTTATTGTTGTTTGCGACTGGGGTATATTTGTATGCACAGAATACTTTAATTGAGCGAGTTGATGATACACTGAAGCACGTGGTGGAAGTTGTGGAGCGATCGCTGGCGATCGAACCTGCACCTGAGTCTGGTTTGCAAGTTAATCTCAAGGATAGTTTTCGCGACAATAACTATGCTGGGGTAGAAGACGATCGCATCGATATCGAATGGTTTAGTCCGGTTGGTGAGTTACTCTGGTCTACTCTTGACGAACCGCTCGAAATTCCGCTTAAATTAGGACGTAGCGTCGCACAAATAGGCTCGCGCCAACTCAGACAAATGACGAAAAGAGTTGAGTTAGGGCGTTATGTTCTGGGTTATTTGCGAGTGAGTCATCCTTGGTTTGAAGTTACTAAACCAATTCGTCAGTTAAGCGTTGATTTAACTTTAGGTATTATTTTGATGATTCTTTGTACTGCCGCAATTGGTTGGTGGCTGTCGGGAATTGCGATCGAACCTGTGCGTCAATCTTATCAAAGTTTAAAGCAATTTACGGCTGATGCTTCCCATGAATTGCGAAATCCTTTAGCGACAATTCAAACTAACGTCCAAATGGCGTTAGCATACCCGGAAGCCGAACCCCAATTAATTCAACGTCAATTGCAGACTATCGAACGTCTGACGCAGCGTTTGGGGCGTTTGGTGAATGATTTGCTGTTTCTGGCGCGATCGGATAGTGGTATCGTGGAGGCAAGCTCTCAAATTTTGCCTTTGGATGCTTTGCTGATTGAAGTGATCGAAGAACAAAGAGCGATCGCCGAACAAAAAAATATTTACCTCTCGTTACATATCGTCGAACCCCCACCAGAAACTTCTCCCGATTCAGAAGATGTCTTTAATGTCAAGGGAGATTGGGATCAATTAGCGCGTTTATTTACTAATTTAATCGGTAACGCGATCGCCCATACCGAACCAACAGACAACGGCGAAGCAACAATCCAAGTAGAATTACAACTAAGCAAACGTTCTCATCATCTTTGGTTTGAGATCAAAGTCAGCGACACCGGAAAGGGAATTCCAGAAGCCGCCCTACCCTTCATTTTTGAGCGTTTTTACCGTCTTGATCCCGCCCGGAGTCGTTTTCAGTCCGAAACCGAAAAAAACACTTTTAGCGGCGCAGGATTAGGATTAGCGATCGCGCGGGCGATCGTCGAAAACCATCGCGGACACATCACAGTCGAAAGTCAACTCAATCTCGGCACCACATTTACCGTCACGCTTCCAGCAGCTAAACCCGAAACTAATCTTTCTTAACAAAAAGCAACAAAATTTGGCTCGTGTAATCGGCAAAAAGCAACCAAGAATACAGAAATTCTCAGTTAATCTGTTTCCTGAGACGGAGGAAACTCATTTTTTCTTTACTTAACTTAATATTAAAAGCTGGCGCAAACAGCAACAATCACCAGCCCACTGTCAGAGATTGGACCTTCACGACAGTGAGGAAAACTGGTTAGGTTAGAAAACCGTGGTCACTGATGCACCAGCAATTACTAAATTATCCCAAAAGTGACACAGTTAGGAGATTCTTTATGCCAATTTCACTAAGAGAAGATGTAATGTACATCTTACTTAACAAAATTAACGAAACTGACCACGGTGAAAACAAGATGCACCCAGTTTCCTTCACAGCAGAAGATTTCGGTAATCGTAAGCTTACGAAAGCAGAATTACTCGGTCATCTCGACTACTTGAATCAAAAGCAGTTTGTCAAAGCCGACTTTAGCGGTAACGCCTACGCCAATCAAGAAGACGTTCCCGATGCCGTCAACCCAGACGAATTTGGCGGGAGAGTAGCCAACACCTTCGGTGCAGAAGACGGTCCGTTACCTCACTTAATCAACTTTGAAGCAGCGCAACTCACCCCCAAAGGTGCGAAGATGCTGGAGAAAATGGAAGCAAATAAAGATAAATTCATGAAAGACGAAGCACCTCCGGCACCGATAGATACTAGCAATCTGCCTTTCTTAGAAAAAGTGATGATTGAGGGTAAGCTAGAAGATATCTTCGATGCTCGTGACATGGCTGAAGTCGTCTTCCGGACAATGCGAGACATGATGACCACAGAAGCCTCAGACCGAGTTGCAGGGGAACTGCACGAAACCGCAGAACCAACTGAGGATAAGACTCTGCAAAACGAAATCGCTGATTTGTGGACAGATACTAATCCCATTGTCAACTTTTTGAGCCGAGTTCGTCCACCTTTGAAAATTGAAAGCGAGACTTTCTTGTTCCGAATTCGTCAAGAAGGCGGTTTACCGAAAGATGTAAATCCGGAAACAGCAATCAAAGCGGTCTTTTATGCGACGAAAGCGGAATTGTCTCAGGAGCGAATTTCGGAAATAAGTGAATATTTGCCGGAGCAAATCAAGCAAATGTGGGAAGCAGCTTAATTAATTTTAAGTAGGGGTGAGGCTGAGATCGCTTCACCTGCTTGTCTTTTTTTGCTGTGTTTATTTTTGGTCGGGGATGAGAACATAGCGATCGCGTCCGGATTCTTTCGCTTGATACAAAGCTTTGTCTGCGGTTTTAATCAAATCCTCTGGAGTATCCATTTCTGAGGGGATCAAGGTGCAAATTCCGAGGCTGACGGAAACATACTTCGCCACAGATGAGTAAGCATGAGTAAGTTGCAGATTTCTGACCCCAGCTAAGATTTTTTCGGCTATAACCTGAGCAGCTTTCGCCTCAGTCTCCGGTAAAATAATCGCAAATTCTTCTCCACCATAGCGGGCAACTAAATCTCTAGGATACTTCGCCGCAACGGATAAAGCTTGTGCCACTTTTTGCAAACAAACGTCCCCGGCTAAATGACCGTAATTATCGTTATAAAGCTTAAAATGATCGACATCGCCCAAAATCAGTGAGAGTGGTTTTTCTTGTTGTTTCATTCGTTCCCATTCTTTACTCAAATGTTCATCAAAACGACGACGATTAGCTAATTTCGTTAAACCGTCGATCGCCGCAAGACGTTGTAATTCTCGGTTAGCAGTTTCGAGTCGTTCAAACAGGGAAGCTTGCTGAATCGCGATCGCGACTTGAGTGGCTAAAGATTGCAATAAATTTATTTCTTCTCGTTCCCATTTACGAGGTTTTTGACAATCATGGGCGATTAAAAGTCCCCATAATTTATCTTCTTGCAAAATTGGTAAAGCTAAATTTGCTCTTACGTGCAAAGTTGCTAAAAACTTTCGATAGCAAGGAATCAGTTCGTCTTGGTAAATATCGTAAACGGTATGAATTCTTCCTTTGCGGTAAGATTGGATGTGTTTTTCCCCGAAACAAGGATCGTAAATTTCTCTACCTAAGATCGGCATAATCCCAGCAACCACTGACTCAACGGCAATTTTTCCACTCCAATCCGGGCTGAATTGATAAATTACCACGCGATCGCTATTCAGCAGTTGACGCACTTCACTAGCGGTAGTTTCGAGAATTTCTTGTAAGTTTAAAGACTGACGAATACGTTGGGAAATCGCATTAATAAGCTGTTCGCGTTGGTTTTTCTCCTGAAGAATTATTGCTGATTTGATCGTATCTGTAAGATCGTGAAAGTTCCAAACTCTGCCAATCACGCCACCCTCACACTGTTGTGGTTCAGAGTTCAACTCAAAGATTCTGCCATCTTTTAACTCGATTATGGTATTTACTGAAGCTAAAGGTTTCCTTTCTACTTCTTGAAATTCCTGTAAACATTTCTCGGGATTTTTCACGCGATCGCGCAAAAAAGCAAATTTAGTGTCACGATCTGCTAAATTTACTTCTGCTTCCGAGAGCTTCCACATTTCCCGAAACCGACGGTTGAAGATTAAGTTTTCTCCGTGATTGCAAACAGCTAAAATCCCATCCGTAGTGGAATTTAGGGTTGCATACAACAATGAAACTAACTGCTGTAAGTACAATGGCGATCGCTGTGCTGATTTCACACTAGAGATCGCAATGTCAAGATCTCGAATCTCTAAGACTTGAATCATACTCTCATGAATGGCGATCGTCTGCCAACTAATTTGCGCCGCAAAAGTAGTTCCGTCTTTCTGTTGACAAACGGTTTCCAGACTCGCTTGTCTCACTCCATCCAGACTTTCCTCAAGTTGCTGACGATATCGAGGTAAGACTAATCTCCCCACACTCAGAGATTTAGCTTCTTCTGCTTCATAACCAAAAAGTTCGGTAAAACTTGGGTTAACTTGCAGCAAGCACTTTTTTTCGCTAAAGGCGATCGCCTCAAATCTCGCCTTCGACAAATCATTCCACCAAATGTTCACCTTGCTCCTTACTTAAAGAACTTACTTCTAAATAAGTTCTCTTCCCTAACATTAGACGGCTTAGATCGATATTCTTTCTAGCTTTTATCCGTCACCGATCAACTATAATTTTCTTTCTGGTGACTCAACAACCTACTTAATTGTTGGACATCCCTCTCTCTTAACTTTATTACAGATAATTTTGCTCCCAGATTGCCAATAACCAAGCCTTAGTCTATTTATACTAAACTTTTTTTGAATATCTTGATTCAAAAAACTATTTTTTATTAAGTTTCTTAAAATTAACTAATTTCTCGGCATACTGCAACCAAGAGCTTTTGTCAATCAATAGTTATATTTATTAATACAAAATTAGGCAATTTATTCAACCTTTGAGTTTACTAATTATTTCTTTTCCAAGCAAACGCGAAGACGAAAATAATTTAGTCGAGCGAGAATTTTCTTTCATCTCAGTTAGCTTTTCTAAATCAACTAATTGCTGTTGACGGTGGATAAGTTCCTGCAAATCAACACTTTTCACACCTTCTTTTCTCGCCAATTCTCCCAAAACCTTGTGATTACTCAAACTAATTTTTTGATATTCAGGAACATATTTCTCTATTTCTATTTCTGGGGAAAAATCTTCAGCAAAAAAATGTTGCTTTTTCTCAGGAGGACATTCCGGCGTTAGCCAGATTATTAGCGGATAACTTAGCGCACATTTATTATCTTCGTCATAAATAAGCGTCAACTTTAACTCATAAACAAATGATTTATAAAAAGCAGAAATATCTTGCCTTAAATTCAAATCAGCAACCGATAAAGCTAGAAAAAAACGATCGACATCATTATTAGCCACACATTGAGAAATATCCAAAATTTGGTGATAACTAATCAACTCTGAATCACCAAATTTTGCTTGACTAAAGAGATTAGCCTGATACTTATTTAGCGAACTCAAATCCACATCATAATAACCACTAGGTTCTACTTGTCTACTTCTCGCACGACTTATTTGAGGTGCAGCCGAAACTTCAGGTACTAATTCATCATCAAACAAACAACATTGTAAAAACCAAATTTCACAAATTTCCAAATAAATCTTTTTGAGAAAAGCAACTTGACTACCAACATTGCGAACTTTAACATCCAAAACAGGAGCTTGATTAGAACCACAAATCGAAACATCAACAATTTTAATTAAAGAATCATCTTCCAATCTAGCCAAATTACTAACACTAAGTTTATATCCAGCCTTTTCTAACCAATCAGCTACATCGCGCCAATCTCTAAGCTTATTTAAAGGCTGCTTAGTAAGAATTTCTACATACCGATATAAACCCCTAGATAAATCGACTCTCAGCCCCCTTGGTTCCCGATTAATTTCCGCAGCAATTTCATTTGGACCGCAACCACAAAGCAACCCTCGCAGACAAGCTTTTTCCAATTCAGTAAGTTTCCGACGCTTACCAAATTCTTGCTTTACAAAAGTCAAGTCATTATCTAGTCTTTCTAAATCCCAGTTATCTTTAGTTTCAGCAAAAGCTTCTTCAATAGCCACCATATTTTTCGGTTTCCTTAAGTTGCTAACCAAATTCTAACAAAACTCCTAAGACTCGTTAGGTGTTTACCCAGCCACAAGTTCGTTAGTTTAGTTTTAACTGCAACAGATAAGAGACTTACAGCAATGACAGCAGCATTCATGCAAGTTCATCAAGAAATATATCAAAACCAGAAAATCAACGTTTTCCACTTCGTTCAAGGTGCTTGTCAAACTGTTACAGCATCTTACTATTACGTCACTATTGACAGTTGGGAATTACCAAGCCAATTTAGTAGTCAAGAAGAAGCTATCAAAGTAGCGAAGGAAAACTGCGAAATTCTCACTGAAAGCATCAGCCACGTCAACCAGTTACAAAAGTTAATTAAGTCAACTTCTCTCATCATATCTTCTTGCCAACTAGATTACCAAGAAAGTGCGTAACTAGCGAGTACCAGCAAAAATCCTTCATTCCAGGGAGATCACTTAATTATTGACCAAAAATAGCTTAATCTTTTCAGTCTTTCCTAATTACCCCTCTAAACTAACTATGACTACAAACATGGAAACTAAAAACCGTCAACAAGGTGGGTTATACGTTCAATCACCATCAGGAGAACAACTCGTTTTCCCTCTCAAACATACCGAAATTTTAGCTAAAATTGCGGGTAACTTATCGCGAGTCGAAGTAACCCAACAATTTACAAATCCTTTCATCAAACCTTTAGAAGCCGTTTATGTTTTTCCTTTACCCGACGCAGCCGCAGTGGACGAAATGGAAATCAAAATCGGCGCAAAAGTTATTAAAGGTAGCATCAAAAAACGCGAAGAAGCACAACAAATTTACCAACAAGCTAAACAAGAAGGACGTACTGCGGGTTTATTAGAACAAGAAAGAGATAACATTTTTACCCAGTCTCTTGCTAATATTAAACCTGGAGAACAAATTGACGTTACCATTCGCTATACCGACAGTTTAAAATTCGAGGGTGGTAACTACGAATTTGTCTTTCCAATGGTCGTCGGACCTCGTTTTATTCCCGGTACACAAATTGATAGTAGCGGTGACACCGACGAAGTTCCTGACGCTTCCAGTATTACTCCCCCAGTGATTCCCCCAGGAACAAGATCCAAACATGATATTAACGTAACTGTGGAAATTAATGCCGGAATTCCAGTTAGTCAAGTTCGTTCTCCTTCTCATCAAATTGACATCGAACATGAAAAGCAACTTGTCCGGGTAAAATTAGCTGGGGAAGATACAATTCCTAATAAAGATTTAATTCTTCGTTATCGAGTTGCTACAGACAATACCCAAGCAACTGTCTTAACTCAAGCTGACGAACGGGGCGGACACTTTGCTGTTTATTTAATTCCCGCGTTAGAGTATAATCATGAGCAAATTGTTGCCAAAGATGTTGTCTTTTTGATTGACACTTCTGGTTCACAACATGGAGATCCGCTAATTAAATGTCAGGAATTAATGCGCCGTTTTATTAATGGTTTAAATCCTGATGATACTTTCTCGATTATCGACTTTTCTAATACTACGCAACAACTTTCTGCTGCGCCGCTACCAAATACACCAGAAAATCGCGCTTTCGCAATTCATTATATCAATCAATTGCAAGCAAACGGCGGAACTTATATGTTAAACGGGATTCGTGCGGCGCTGAATTTTCCTGCTCAATCTCCAGGACGTTTGCGAAGTATTGTGTTGCTAACTGATGGTTATATTGGTAACGAAAATCAAATTTTGGCGGAAGTTCAGCAAGAATTGAAACCAGGAAATCGCTTGTATAGTTTTGGCGCTGGTAGTTCGGTTAATCGGTTTTTACTGAATCGAATTGCGGAAATTGGACGGGGAACTGCTTCTATTATTCGTCAAGATGAACCAACTCAAGAAGTAGCTGAAAAGTTCTTCCGACAAATTAATAATCCGGTGTTGACAAATATTCAACTTGGTTGGGAAAGTGAGGGCGAAAAGCCGCTTATTTATCCGAGTGTGCCGCCTGATTTATTTGCGGAACAACCATTAGTTTTGTGTGGACGCAAGCAGGATGGTATTGCAGGTAAATTGCGCGTCCGAGGGATCGCTGCGGGCGGTCAACGCTATCAAAAGACGTTTGACCTCAAATTTGAGGAAAATAGTGGAAATCCGGCTGTAGCGCAACTGTGGGGACGATCTCGAATTAAGGCTTTGATGAATCAAATGTTTGGTGGTGATAGGAAAGCTGGGGTGGAAGCAGTTACGGAAACGGCTTTGACTTATCAACTGTTGTCGCAATATACTGCTTTTGTGGCGGTTAGCGATGATGTGCGAGTCGAACCTGGAAATGATTATATTTCGGCTGATGTTCCTGTGGAAATGCCTGAAGGTGTGAGTTATCAAGGTGTTTATGGGGGGGCTGCTGCTGCACCAATGGCGAGGATGCGACGCAGTTTTGCACAAAATGAATCTTATTCAGCAGCACGAAAAATTGTCTCTTCGCCTGCACCACAGTCTGCACCGGAATCTGTTACATTTGCAGAAGAGGCTTACGATCTAAGCTTAATTAATCCAGCGATGATGGCGCAGCCTGCTTCGGCAGCAGAAATGTGCGAAAATGAAGCGATCGCGCCTGAGTTTTTCAATCTTGAGGTAGTTAGTGTCGCTGGGCTGGATGCAGCCGCAACTGCTGCTTTAACCAAACATTTGCAAGAGGTTGAGTTACCTGCTGGTTTCAGTGGTGAGGTTGTTTTCGAGTTTACCATCAGTAAAGGTCGCGTGTCACGACTAATGTTGGATGAAGAGAAATCGACGCTCACAAATGGGAAAGTTATTTATAAGATTCGGCGATCGCTACTCGCTTGGCATCCACCTCAATCTACTTCTGGTACTATAAGCTTAACTCTCCGCGTACATTCTTAAACTCAAAAACTTTTTTCCCTCCCAAATCCTGGGAGGGATCGTTGTTATCTAATTACCTGCTAAGTTACTCAGATGTTTTAAAATTTGGACGACATTGTATAAGTCCTCTTTTTTGTTTCTGATGACAAATTCATCGGATAAAGCAAACTGAGGATTTTCGGCTTGAACTAACTTAACAAAAGTAAAGTTAACTCCATTGGTAAGTAAACCGAAGGTGGGAGTTTCTGGATGAGGATCGGCTAACATATAAGCAAGAATTTGAGCAACGCCTTCTTCGAGGGAAAAAGCAAATTGTTTTGATTCAATTACTGTCACCCAAAAGTTTTCTTTCAGCAACAAAATATCAATTCTTCCTTCGAGAATAACGCCCTCATCTTCTGCTTTAATTTGAATTGATTTTTCAGCTTTGATCTGGAAGGGAGATAAATAAAAGCCAGCGATAAACAAAATTGGACTAACAATTGTTAGCTTGACGACGTTTTCTAACAAAGGTGGATGTTCGATTAAGTTAAAATATCCTTCTCTTACTTTGTCTAGTTGTTCTTTTTCTGCTGGGGATAGTTCGGGTAAATTTTCTTCCCATTCAGCAAAAAAATCTGGTTCTCGAACTCGCTGAAGTCGAAAGTTATCGATTAAATAGCGTAAGTCTATATTTTGAGCTTTGGCTGATTGTATCATATATTTTTCCTGATTAAGCTATTTTGATTGTACTCAATTAAGT
>JAWQFW010000198.1:0-10330 GCA_035968095.1 Oscillatoria sp. PMC 1068.18 | reverse complement strand
CCCCAGTCCCCAATCCCCAGTCGCTAATCCCCAGTCCCTAATCCCCCAATCAACGCAGCATAACCGAAAGAATCAGTTGCTAATAACTTTTCTCCGGGATAACTTGACAAAATATCCCCGACTGTGGTATTAAAATCAGCGAGAGATGAAATTGGGGTAAGAGTTTCAAAGGCGATCGTCCACCAAAATTCTTTTTCGAGGTAAACTTGAGTCAATTCAATTTGACAATCTCGATAGCGACGTTGATCGCGCTGTTTCTCCACTGCAACCCAAGTCTTTTTTTGCTTAACTGCATCAGTCAGCAAACTTTCCAAAGAAGCATCTGCACAAGTTAATTTTACCCATTCCGCAGCTTTTCCTTGCGCTATTTCTCCAAAATTTTTTTCGCATAACTCCGTTTTTCTCCATTTCACTTCTAAATTACCTTGACGGAGCTTAATTCCTAAATTATCACATTCTGGAGCGTATAAATACAAATCTGTACGTTCTTCTAGCGATCCTAACTTATCCCCAGGACATTTTTCCACAAACCAGTCTTGGACATGATTTGGAAGCTTACCCTGCTTAAACCAGCGCATTTCCAACGTTGTCAGCATGAACTTTTTTTCTAAGCATCCCAAAAAAGTTTAAAGTTTAGCGCGATCGCCGTTGGTAACACTATAGCAAACTTAAATTAACTTCTTCATCCACAGGTAAAATAATTTCAAATTCAGTCCCCACATTTAACTGAGAATTAAATTGTAACTTCCCTCCGTGTTTTTCAGTCACAATTTGATGACTAATTGCTAAACCTAACCCCGTCCCTTTTCCCCAAGGTTTAGTAGTAAAAAAGTTTTCAAAGATTTTTTCTTGAATTTCCCAAGGAATTCCTAAACCGTTATCAGCAATTGTAATTACTATCCAATACTTCCCTTCATTTACTCTACTTTGGGTAGTTATCTTGATTTGCGGTTGCCAATTTTGATCAACTTTTAACTGCTTATCCGTTAAAGCATCAATTGCATTAGCAATAATATTCATAAATACTTGACTTAGTAAACCAGAATAACCCGAAAATGCTGGCAAGTCACTGTAGTTTTTGATAACTTTAATCTTATTTTTCACATTATTATTTAAAATTAAGAGCGTCCCATCAATTGATTCATGAATATCGAAAATCTGACGCTTATTATCGTCCATACGAGAAAAATTTCTCAAACTAGCGACTATTTGGGTTAGTTTTTCTGCACCCAACTTCATACTTTGTAAAAGTTTGGGTAAATCTTCTAAGAGAAAGTCGAATTCTATCTCTGATTCTATTGCTGTAATTTTTGCTGATTTTTGACTAAATTCTTCTTGGTAAGCAACAATTAATTTAATTAAATCTTCACAGTAATTACCTAAAAATTCTGAATTACCATTAATGCTATTAACTGGATTTCTAATTTCATGACCAATTCCGGCAATCATGCGTCCTAAAGATGCCATTTTTTCAGTTTGGACTAAATGCGCTTGAGTTTTTTCATCTAACAAACGAGTTGCTAGTTCATGAATTTTTGATTGCGCGATTAATAATTGATGAATATCTACTAATTTATATGTTTGCGGTGCTAATTGGATCACAATTGGTTCATATATTAATTCCGCAGGACGTTGTAAAGCTAGTTTAGCTGCTGCGACAATTAACGTATTACCAGGAAGAATTAATACTTCAGTTTGAGTAAAATCATATAAAGAATTAAGTGGTCGTTTGAAAAACAATTCTATTCCGTAAGGACGACTCATGATCTCTAAAAAATTCCGTCGGGAAATCATTCCTATAAACCAGTTATTTTCAGTGAGAATTACTCCTGGAATTAAAGGATTAGTATTAAATTCGTAAGCAACTTCTTTACCTAGGGAAGATAATTCTATTTGAAAATTAGAAAGAGAAAGTTCTTCGAGAGTAGATTCTAAGGTTAGTTGAAAATTTGGCTCTAGAGATGGTTCCGATGTTTTTTGCTGAGACATATCGAAAGTTAACATAAAACAAAAATCAAAGAATAATTTTTTTCAGTAAAGGAGATAGCTTTTGTTTCTACTTTAGCACTAGCTTATCGATTTTGACTCAGGTAAAGAGTATTTTTTTGTGGAGAAAAGCTAGTTAATCTCAAACTAATTTATTTTTAAACTAAAGTTAACTTAATTGCTAAGTAAACTTGATTTTTAAGAAAGAATAATTTTATTTAGGTAAAGTTAGGGAAAATTATTGATTTTGTGGTATTAAAAGAGAAGGAGAATAAGCAATTACACGATCGCGTCCCGCTTCTTTACCTTGATAAAGAGCCACGTCTGCTAGTTTGATAATAGTCTGAGTTGCTTCTGCTGAATGAGGAATTAAAGTAGCAACACCAAGACTGAGAGTTACATAAGAAGAACAACAAGAATCTCGATGAGGTATTTGCAGTTGTTTGACTTTTTTGCGAATATTTTCAGCTATTTGTAAAGCTTGTTTGATTGGAGTTTTGGGGAGAATTACAGAAAATTCTTCACCTCCGTAGCGAGCAACTAAAAACAAATCTTCCGGAATAATTTGATTAAGTGTAGTCGTAATTGTTGCAGCAATTTTTTTTAAACAATCATCACCTACTTGATGACCGTAAGTATCATTAAACTTTTTGAAGTAATCCACATCGCAGAGAATTAAAGAAAGTGGCTTTTGCTCTTGAGCTAATTGTTGCCATTGTTGAGTTAAATATTCGTCAAATTTACGTCGATTAGCTACTTCTGTCAATCCATCTAAAGTAGCAAGACGTTGTAATTGTAAGTTCGCGGTTGCCAATTCTTGATAGAGTTGAGTGAGGAGGGTAGTGGCTAACTCATGAATTTTTGATTGAGCGATTAGTAACTGATAGACATCTAACAAGCGGTATTCTAGTGGTGCAATTTCGACGATAATAGGTTCAGAAAGTAAATTTGGGACTCGCGCTAAAGCTTGTCTCGCTGCTGCGACAATCAAAGTATCGCCCGAAAAAGTCAAAATGTCAGTTTTGACAAAATGGTATAAAGACTTCAGCGTGCGCTGCAAAAACAATTCTAAACCATAAGGGCGACTCATCCTTTCTAAGAAACGTCTGCGAGAAATCATGCCGATTAATTGCCCATATTCAGTTAAAATGACTCCAGGTAATAAAGGATTTTCCTCAAACTTGCCAGCAACTTCTTTGCTTAAACAGTGAGAGTCGATCTGAAAATTATCAAGTTCTAGTTCGCTTAGGGTTGACTCTAAATGCAAATCTAGATTACTCTCAGCAAAAGAAAAACCTCGAAAGGATAATTCAGGTGACACAATTCGCTAAAGTAGTAGGAACAATCCGCGATCGCCCAATAGTTACAAATTAAGATTATTTTCAATTAGTTGCTTGTAACTTTAGTTGGCTACGGAACTAATTTAAGATTAACTTATTCAGCTAGAGATACAATGTTTTCTGTAACACCAAAGATCGCAAATACTCTTGAACTACATCGCTCATGGATCGACTGTACAACGCCTTCACGCTATTTTTGAGTTTATTAGTCGAAGCAATACCTTTTTTGCTCTTAGGGGTTTTGCTTTCCAGTGCGCTGCTATTATTGATCGACGAGCGCCAATTAGCAAAGAGGATGCCGAAAAATCCGATTTTAGGGTCGTTTGTGGGCAGTTGCGTGGGCTTTTTGTTTCCGGTCTGCGAGTGTGGTAATGTACCTGTAGCGAGACGATTGTTGATGCAAGGTGTCCCAACTTCGGTAGCAATTGGTTTTTTGCTAGCAGCACCAACGATTAATCCGATTGTAATTTGGTCAACTTGGATCGCATTTCGCGATCGCCCGGAAATTGTTTTATTACGAATTGTCTTTTCGTTAACTATTGCGACAATTATTGGTTGTATTTTTGCGGTGCAAAAAAATCCGGAACCGTTGCTACAACCTGCTTTGTGTAATCGCTTACGCTATCTGAAAGGACAAAAAACTCAGCAATCTTTATCAGGAAAAAACGAAGCAGTATCAAATTTGTTGCAGTCTGGTACTTATATTCTCGGTCAATCGGGACAATCTTGGCAAAGTTCCGCCGCAATGCCTTTGAGTGGTTATCGTACTTCAACAAAGAAGAAAATTGACTCGCAAAAGTTAAGTTTGTTTCTCGACAATTTGGTGCAAGAGTTGCGAGAGTTGGGGGGGATGTTGGTAATTGGAAGTGCGATCGCGGCTGCGATTCAGGTTTTTGTCCCTCGTGAAATTATCCTTAGTTTGGGTCAAGGTCCGATTACGTCGATCGTGGCGATGATGCTCTTGGCGGCTGTAGTTTCGATTTGTTCGACAGTTGACTCATTTTTTGCTCTTTCCTTCGCTTCAGTGTTCACCAGTGGTTCGTTGCTGGCGTTTCTAGTCTTTGGTCCAATGATCGATTTAAAGGCAATTGGCTTGATGTTTTCGATTTTTAAGCCGAGAATGATTATTTATCTGTTTGCGATCGCGGCGCAACTGACTTTCATTTTCACTCTTTCCTACAGCTATTTATTTTAATCTGCGCGGATGAGTTCCAAATCCAAAGGTATTTCCTACAAGTACAAAGTTCTCTTTCCCTGGCTCGATATCTTGGCATTCTTGGCTTGGGGCGGGTTACTGCTAAAATATTGGCTGACTGGTCAGCTACAATTACTGATTCATCCGAATTATTTTTGGTTAGTTTTAGTTACAGGAATTATTTTAGTGGCGATCGCGTCTTTGCGCGTTTGGCAACAGTTACAAAAACGGCGCAAACGCAGCTACGAACAGGATTTAGGCGCAGATGTGCGTCACATTACTTTATTTCCGCCTGGATTGAGTAGCAGTTTGCTGCTAGGAGTTGCAATTTTAGGTTTATTGATTCCGCCGAGAATTTTAGCCAGCGATACCGCCCTGCAACGGGGAATTACTGATTCTCTGTTGACAACCAGGGCGCAACCCCAATCTTTTAGCGTCTCGATTCAACCAGAAGCGCGATCGCTCCTCGATTGGGTACGCACTCTCAACGCTTATCCGGAACCGGATGATTATTTTGGTCAAAAAGTGAATGTCAAGGGGTTCGTGGTTCATTCAGAGGCACTTCCGGAGCAATATCTGGTTATCTCTCGGTTTGTGATTACTTGTTGCGCGGTTGATGCTTATCCTGTGGGTTTACCTGTCAAGTTATCTCGTTCCCAAAATGATTATCCCCCGGATACTTGGTTACAAGTTGAAGGTTCAATTATTACTGAAGAACTTGCTGATAAGCGTCAAGTTGTGATTGTTCCCACTTCGATTGAGGAAATTCCTACTCCGAAAGATCCTTATGAATTTTAAGGGATTGGGGTTTTCAGTGACCAGTTATCAGTGAACAGTGAGCAGTTAATATGAAGAAAAAAACGAGCAACAAATTATTGCAACAGCCGATTGACCGGGTGGCGATCGCGTTAATGTTAGCTTTAGGGATAATTATTGGTTTCCTGGTGTTAGTAATCGAACCCACCGGACCCCATGTCCGCGATTTTAGCTGGTCAGGTAAAACAATTAGTGCTAATGATACTGGCTTTTTGATGACTTTTAGCCGTCCGATGGATCGAGATAGTGTCGAAAACAATCTCAAAATCGATCCCCTTCTACCCGGAAAATTTAGCTGGGCAGGACTAAGAATGGCTTATACTCTTACTTATCCTGCACCCTATGGCGCTGAATATCAAGTTAGTCTAGAAGGAGCCAGAGAACGGTTTCAAGAAGAAGATTATCAAGGTAAACCTCTGCAACCATTTAGCGGAAATTTTACCACCCGCGATCGCGCGATCGCTTATATCGGTGTTGAAGGTGACGAAACCGGAAGATTAATTCTCTACAACTTAACCAAACCACAAAAAAGCGTCTTAACACCGCCTAATTTAGTAGTTACCGAATTTATCCCTTATCCAAATCGAGAAAAAATTCTCTTTGCAGCAGCCGAACCCACAACCGAACAACAAGGATTACAAGAAGAAAAACTGTATACCGTCACCACAGGAATTAACTTTCAAGCTTCAGAACCAGAAATTAATGATAACTTAGCCGGAAAAATCGAGCTAATTTTAGACAACCAAGACTACCAAAATCTGAAATTCGACTTATCCAGAGACGGCAAAACCATTATCGTCCGACGAGTCAATCGTAACAATCCGGCTGAATTTGGTTTATGGGTAATCCCGGAAAACAGCGAACCCCAACCCTTAAACAACCAACCCGGAGGCGACTTTATCATGATACCCGACAGTAAAACGATCGCGATCGCCCAAGGAGAAGGTATCGCCATTCTACCCTTAGAACCCGATCCCAAACCAATCGACTTTCTCTCAGAATATGGCAGAGTTCTCGCTTTTTCCAGAGATGGTCGAGCCGCAGCAATGGTTAATTTTAACAGTCAAAACCCCGAACTACGCTATCAGCGATCGATTTATCTCGTCACCAACCAAGGAACCGAAAAAAAAATCCTCGACACCAACGGCTCAATTCTAGACTGTCAATTCGACCCCAGCGCAACCAACTTATATTGCTTACTTACCGATTTAACCACCGCAACCGACTTATACATCGAACAGCCCTATCTAGCAGTAATTAATCTCCAAACAAATCAATTCCTTCGTCTCGCCAAATTACCCCAACAAATCGATCTCCAAATGAGTTTAGCCCCAGACGGCTTAGGCATCCTTTTAGACCGAGTAATTCCCAACCCCGATCCTACCGCACCCCCAGGAATACTAAGAACAAACTCCGGAGAATCGATTGCTACCAGTAACCTGTGGCTACTCTTACTTTCCTCACCTCAATCCCCCGATCCTACCACCGCCCAACTCGAAGAATTACCCCTACCAGGATGGAAACCGCGCTGGCTGCCTTAAGTTTAATTATGTGTGTTGCTCGTAATCTTCAGACGACTCAGGATCGAGTTGCCAACGATTTTCATCTCGTCTTTGTAACTTCTCTGTCGTTTGTACGGGTTCTGTTTCCGCCGCCGAAATACCCATCGCTGACTGCATCTCCTCAGTTACATTTTGATCTGGAGTCGGAGTCAGTCCACCGACAGCTTCCTCACCACTAACCTTCGCTTGATACTGATTAGCATCAAGATCTCCAGCAGTTACCTCACCCCCAGCAGCCATCGTCGTAGTTGCCTCTTCAATAATTTCTCCACCCCCAGTATTGCGAGAAGTCACCCCAGCTAAAGGATCATCTTGATTCGTTGCCGTCGTACTTACCTCCACTGGTGGCATTTTACCTTCTGCTTCCATATCTGCTAAAGCTTCTTGCTTGGGCTTATTTGCCATAATTTCGACTCCTAATTTAGCTTTTCATTTCAGGTTGCCGCGTTCACAAACATGAGCTTACACGCAGCGATTCCCTCGATACCATAGCGCGAGATCCCTGGTCAGTGTCTCTCACCAAAGAGCGATCGCCAATCTCCCACTTTTGAGCGAAGAACCGCCCTCTTCTTCTTTCCTAACCTCAAAAAGTAAACCTCAAACTCAGTTAATTACGTCACATTTTCCTAACAAGAGCTTCTTAACTTTAAAAAAAGAGGGTAGAATTACCTACCCCAAAATCTGTTTCTAACTCAAAAAATTAGATGCTAGAACCAGGCGCAGCCGAAGCACCCATCTCAATTACACAATTACGCAAAAAAGTAATTTGCTCTTGGTATTCCATACCTTTAACCGCTGTCAAAAGACTATTTCCAGCCTCAGCAATTTGATAATCTTCTGGCATCGGAATAATCGTTTCTTTCTCCATTCCTTGCGCCAACAAATACCAAAACAAAAGTTTAGTATTCTCGCTTAAAGAACCATACTCACGGCTAATTTGTGTATCTTTCTTCCCAGCAATATCGCGTTGAATTTGTAATTGTTCTTCGTGAGACTTTTCTTTAACTTGCTTGAACAAACCACTAGCAATATCATCGCTAGCAGCACCAGGTGCAGCCGGAGTAATCGAACTACCCATGCCTTCATAGACATACCACAAAAATGCTAGTTGGTCATCTACACTCAATTTTTTAAACTCTTTGACTGCATCATCAGTAGAAATATTAGTAAAAGTCATAAAAGACCTCCGAATTGCTTTAGTCAGGCATAGCTTTGCTCTCAAAACAAAGCAGCAAAATTAATTTGTTAATTGCCCTCACAAATAAAGGTAGCTAGGAGAGTTATAGCTGCGAACCTTACTGAAGAAAGAGATTAAAAAATAAACTAGACAACTTCGTGAAATTTAGCAGCAATTCTATCAATTTGTTCCAGTCTTTATCGGGATGATTATTTATTTTACAAAAAAACAATCATCCCTCGGAAGTAAATTATGAGACAAATTTATTTTTGTAGAGACATAGCAACACTAAGAATTGACAAAATTCCTTCTTAAAATTATCAGTGAAATTATTGAAGTTCTTGAGATTTTGCTAACAAAGGATTAGGTTGTGAATTTGTTTGCTGTTCTTGAGGAATTACAGATAGATAAGGAGTTAGTAATTCCTCATCCACCCAACCAGAATAATACTTCACTTCAGTAGTATTTTTTGTCAGTTCCAAAATTTCCAAGTCAGCACGAATAGTATTATGATCGAAGCCCTCTTGAGAAGAAACAAACCCATTTTTACTAATTCCTTGGGGACCTCCTCCAGAATAATTCAAACCTACCTCATCCCAACTACGAACAAAACTCTCACCATTCCAATGCCAATTAACTCCAGCCCAGTAAACTGGAGGTAGCCAGACGGGAGGTTGATAATCACCTTGATAGAAGTTATCCCAAGATTCTCCACCAATATCGTCTAATTTAACAATAAAACCGTCATCATATCTTACCTCGTAGCGACCTTTCTGTTCCTGAAAATTAACAGGTGAAAACCACAAAATTTCAACAGTTTCTTCGCTTTTCAGCGTAGTTGTCGCGGAGTTAGCTAAAGAGCTATGATACAAAGGTAGACCTTGATTGGTAATTTCTGCCATGAGTGCGAAGCGCCAACAATTCCAACTTTCTTGATTATCTATATTTTGCCATTCTATTTGACAAATGCCGTTACCAGTACCGACCCAAAGTTGGTCATTTTCGATTAATAATTGAGTCGGAATAGCACCCACAAGGGAACTATTTTCTAGACGATAACTTTGTAACAAACCTGACTGAAGATTATCACCGTTGGGACGATAAGAAACTAAACCCATTCCTGGCAAAAAAGGATTACCTTCTCCCGCAATTTTTGTTCCTAGCCAGTAAGTGGGATTATCGGCTTCACCAGCGATTACTAAATCAGTAATTTGTTGACTCTTAATTTCTTCTGGCTGAATAATAGTTGTGGTATCCGTTTCTGGATTGTAATTAACAATTGTGGCAATACCGCCGTTTCCTTCGCCTTGTTCTGAGGAAATAGTCAAAAAAAGGCGATTATCATGTTTGAGGACGGTTGTAACTTCAGGTAAGCCTAACTGAAAGCCTGTTTGAGCTTTTTTAACATCCTCTAAAGTATAAAGAACGTGACGCTGTGGCTGAGAATTATCGGCTGTAATTAATTCTAAAACAACTTGTTTTGGTTCTTGTTTAAAGTCAGGAAAAGGATTAGGTTGAAGAGTAACGCGATATTGATAGTTTTTGCCGTTTAATGCAATAGTTTCGTAAGGAGGATTGGTTAAAGAATTTGTCTCAGATAATGTTTCTTTTTTCAGGGTTGTCGGTTGAATTATCCAAGTTTTGTTGTCTCGACAAAAAATAAAGTCGTAGTTGATAGTTTGAAAGCGAATAGTATCAGCGTCACCGATAATATTTTGCGGCTGATAATTCAAGCGAGAGTAAAAATCTCCGGTTAGTTGGAATGGTTTTAAGACAGCTTCCTCGGCTACAGGTTGGGGACAATTAACTACATTACCGAGATTTTGCTTTGTGCGGCTGGATACTGCTTCACCGCAGGCGTTTAATAGCCAAATTAGACTTATAATTGCGAAAAAATGTTTTTTCATCATGGCTTTAGGGATTGATTTTTTCCTTCTTAGAATTGTGTCAAGGTGATTTTAGATAAATTTGATAAAAATTACCTAATTTATCTATAGTCCAGATCAACTTAGTATCAATCTCAGTGAATTTTCTTAGTGTAGGATTAATCTATAATTAATTTATCATTAAGCTCTCAATGATTACTTCATGCTAACGGTTCACTCACCAGGATGAAAAACGCTCATTTCAAATTTTTCTGAAGCCGTAGGGATCTTAAGTAGTTAACTTAGATAAAATCATGACTAATTAACTTCAGTTAAAATGATTTTTTTTTGACTTCATCAAATCTTTAAAAAGCATCCTTCTTTTTATC
>JAWQFW010000197.1:0-10346 GCA_035968095.1 Oscillatoria sp. PMC 1068.18 | reverse complement strand
ACGAAACTTAGTTAAAATAATCAAATTAGTTCAGCAAATTATTGACAAAATTGTTCTCGCGTGTTTGGATACTATGAAAGAAATGTTATTAGGAGCAGTTGGGGCTGCAATTGGCACAATTGTTGGCTTTTTAATCAGCTTTGTGACTCCTATGGGTGCTAACGTACAAACTTTGATAACACAGCAACTTGATTCTGTTTCTCTCAATACTAATGCGGTGTTAGTAAAACAGTTACTTTTGTTTGGTTGTGCAGGTTTGGGAACAGCATCAGGATTAACTTTAGCTAGTGGTTTCGGACAAGACAAGCGTCTTTTTTTCGCCGGAATAAGTGGATTTTTTAGTTATATTTTTGCGTGGATAATTTGGCAAATCATGCCCGGTTCGGGAATGGTTCAGTTTCTCGGTTTTTTAGTCGCAGCAGTTATTCCTTTGGTTCTGAGTTTAGGTTTATCTAGCTACAAATTTGTCCATGCTTTAGTAGTATTAATTGGAACGGGAGCTTTATTTGGTACTTTGCTAAAGTTTGATATTCTTCCTCATCTTGTAGTTCAGGAAATTTTATCTTTCTCTCAACCCGATTATTTGTATTTGGGCGCAACTATTGTCTTTTTTGCCTTTCTCGGTGCAAGCTTGGGTTTATCTCTCGGTATTAGTTACTATTTATTAGTTCCGTTATTAAAACAATTGGATGGTGATTAAGGTAGCTAAATTAAGTTTCATGTCTTAGTATTGACAAATTATTGATCATTTGACTAGCCTAAAATCACCAATGAGAAAATAGGTAGTTTACAGAAAATTAAAGATGACTCAACCACCAAACTTTAAAGAGGAAACTACTCCACCTGAACAAAAAAATTCTGGGCTAAAAATCCTTTTAATTATTGGCGGAATTGGTTGTGGTTGTTTAGGTTTAATTTTTATTTTAGCAATTGGTGCAGCAATCATTTTACCGAGTTTCCTTAACCAAGCAAATAAAGCTAGAGAAGCTGAAGGTAAACAATATGTTAGAAGTTGGACTATAAGTGAGGAAGCCTATTTTATAGAAAAACAAACTTTCACTGATTCTTGGGAAGAATTAGGTTTAAATCTATCCCCAGAAGTTAATTATACTTATGAGATGGAACTGCAACCAGATAATAGTGTTAAGCTGACTGCTACACCTCTGGAACCAACTTTAAAAAGTTATACTGGTGCTGTATTTGCTGTAAAAAATGATGAGAATTTAACTGATACTGTGAGAGGTATTTGTGAAAGTGAATCTGCTACTTCAGTATCTCCAGAAATGCCTATTTTGCTAGCTGATAATTCGGTAAAGTGTCTGCCCGGTTCGACTTTAATTGAGTAGAAAAGATGTTTAAAAACCGTAAGCTGAAATGAAAGAAATGCTCGGTTGGCTATGTAGAAACCTTGCCTGTAACGTCTCTACGCAATTTCATGTAGTACAGATAAAGTAAATACTATTGCGATTATAAAAAAATCCCCAGATTTGGGGATAATTTTTTGAGTCGGTAATTGGTAATTTAGACAGGATTTGGTTGCGGTTGTTTTTCTAGTAAACGGAGAATGGAAGCTTTTTCTAAAAGTCCAATCACTACACCATTTTCACGGACAACTGGTAGCTGTTTGATTTCTGCTTTTTCTAACAGCATAAGTACGTCTAATAAAGACTTATCTGAGTCGATGACTGTGGTGTTTTCTACAGATTGAATGATGTCGCTAACCTTAACTTCATTCCATTGAGAAGTAGGAATAGTCCTCATACTATCGACAGAAATTGCGCCTACGAGTTTACCTTCTGCGTCTGTCACCAAGAATTTTCGCCAGTTTCTTTTCCCAATCACATATTCATTGGCAAATTCCCGCAATGTTAAATTACTATCAATAATTGGGCTATCAGGAATAACTGCATCTGCGGCAGTTAAGCCACTGAGTTTTTCTTGAATTTGAGCAGATTTAGCATAGTTGTTGGCATTTTGGAGAAGGAAACCACCGATTAATAATGTCCAGAAGCTTCCGATCTGGCTAATTCCTAAAATTGCTAAAATACCGATAATGACTGCTAACCAACCTAAAAATTGACCAATGCGACTAGCGAATAAAACGCCTTTATATTGATTTCCGGTGATTTTCCAAACTATAGATTTAACTACATTACCGCCATCGAGAGGTAAACCGGGAAGTAGGTTAAATAATGCCAAAATTAAGTTAATTGAGGCGAGTAAAGAAACGATCGCGGCAAATGCACCGGAAATTGGTGTACCAATCCCGATCGCGGTAAACAAGCCAAATAATAGCAGACTCACCGCAGGTCCGGCGATCGCCACTAAAAATGCTTCGCTGGGCGTTTTCGATTCTTTTTCTAAGTTAGCTAAACCGCCAAATAAAAACAGAGTAATCGATTTAACTTCAATTCCTTGCTGAATCGCGACTAAACTATGTCCTAACTCATGTGCTAAAACTGAAGCGAATAATAATAGCGAGGCAACAAATCCTAGTAACCAGGGCATAATCCCAGTTAATCCAGGAAATAAACTTAGCTCACTTCCATAGGTTAACGTTACTAACCCTAGCACTAAAAACCAGGAAGGATTCACATAAAAAGGAATCCCAAATAAATTACCGACGCGAATATTGCCATTCATAGGCTTTGCCTCCTTTCGCTGCTGCTAGAGGTTTTCTTGAACCTCGTTAACTCAATCGTAACGAAATGCAAAGTTGCTTGTCCCCTCTCGCTTGGCGTAATCACCGCCCGAAAAAGTACGGTAATATTAACTAGCATTGATTGTGCCAAAAACATCTCTGACTAGGCATAATATAATTAGTGCTTTGTGAGCATTAGCTAATGAGCTTAATATATTTCTTAAGCTAGAAAAACTAAGTTTTTTGAGAAAAATAACTATTTAGATCGACAAGATTAGAAAAGATCAGGACTACCGGAAAATGGAGACTCCCCAAACCTACCGTCAAGAAGAAATCCAGCAAATTCTCGCTACGGCGATCGCGCGACAAGAGTATGAAGATGAGTTACCTCGTACCCAACTCTGGGAAATTGCCGCCGAGTTACAGATTTCCCCAGAGAGTTTGCAAGCAGCAGAAATTCAGTGGCTTTCCCAACGGAAAGATCAAGAGAAAAGACTCGCTTTTGAAGCTTATCGTAAAAGCAAATTTAAACAAAAAGCCGGAAAATTTTTAATTATTAATAGTTTTTTAGTGGGTTTTAACTTACTTACGGCGGGAACTCTCTCTTGGTCGTTATATATTCTCCTTGCTTGGGGATTGTGGTTAGCCCTCCACGGTTGGCAAACTTTTCAGTCTGAAGGCGAAGCTTACGAACAAGCTTATCGTAGCTGGGAACGGAAACACGAAATTAGAAGTTTTGTCCAAAATTTTTGGCTGAAGTTACGGCAAGCTTTACAAGCTTAGGGGACTGGGGGTTTCAGTGAACAGTTATCAGTTATCAGTAGAAATTGGAGACAAGGAAGAGGGGGGAGACAAGGAAGAGGAGGGAGACAAGGAAGAGGAGGGAGACAAGGAAGAGGGGGGAGACAAGGAAGAGGGGGGAGACAAGGAAGAGGGGGAGGAATTACGGAATAAACTGCTAACTGCTAACTGTTCACTGTTCACTGTTCACTGCTAACTGCTAAGTCCTTGCTATACTATCGACACACCAAACTATCAAAATATAGAAAATATTATTTCAAGATGCAGCCAACCGACCCGAGCAAATTTACCGAACAAGCCTGGGACGCGATCGTCAAATCTCAAGAAGTAGCCCGTCTCTATAAAAATCAATATCTCGAAGTAGAGCATATCGTCCTCACGCTGCTAGCCGAAGAAGGACTGGCGGTGCGAATCTTGAATAAGGCGAATATCGATCTGGCTCGTTTTCAGCAACAATTGGAACTGTTTGCGGGAAGACAAGCGAAAGTACCGAATGCCGAGCAACTTTACCTCGGTCGCGGTTTAGATGTAATGTTGGATCGGGCGGAGACGGCTAGAGGTAGTTGGCAGGATAAGTATATTTCTGTTGAACATTTATTGCTGGCGTTTGCGGAAGACGATCGCCTCGGTAGACAATTACTGAAAAAGTTTAATCTCGACCCCCAAGATTTGGAAACGGTGATTAAGTCGGTACGCGGTTCGCAAAAAGTTACCGAACAAAACCAGGAAGAACGTTACGAAGCCCTGGAAAAGTATGGTCGCGATTTGACGGAATTAGCTATCGGTGGCAAACTTGACCCGGTAATTGGACGAGATGAAGAGATTCGCCGCGTAATTCAGGTGTTATCCCGGAGATCGAAGAATAATCCGGTTTTAATTGGGGAACCGGGAGTTGGGAAAACGGCGATCGCGGAAGGTTTGGCTCAACGTATTGTTAATGGTGATGTCCCGGAATCTTTGAAAAATCGTCAGTTAATTTCCCTGGATATGGGTAGTTTAATCGCTGGGGCGAAGTATCGCGGTGAGTTTGAAGACCGTTTGCGGTCGGTTTTGCGCGAGGTTACGGTTTCGGAAGGGCAAATTGTGCTGTTTATCGATGAGTTACATACGGTTGTGGGGGCGGGTTCGACTCAAGGATCGATGGATGCGGGGAATTTGCTCAAACCGATGTTAGCGAGGGGCGAATTGCGCTGTATTGGGGCAACTACTCTCGATGAATACCGCAATCATATTGAAAAAGATGCGGCTTTGGAACGTCGTTTTCAACAAGTTTTGGTCAAACAGCCTGGGGTAGAGGATACTATTTCGATTTTACGGGGGCTGAAAGAGCGCTACGAAGTCCACCACGGGGTGAAAATCACTGATTCGGCTTTGGTTGCTGCGGCGACGCTTTCTCACCGTTATATCAGCGATCGCTTTTTACCTGACAAAGCAATTGATTTGGTAGACGAAGCAGCCGCGAAGTTGAAAATGGAAATTACCTCGAAACCAGTGGAACTCGAAGCGATCGATCGCCGTTTGATGCAGTTACAAATGGAGAAATTGTCTCTGGAAGGAGAAGAAAATGAACGGGCGGGCGCGATCGCGGTTTATAGTTCAGCTAAAGACCGTTTAGAACGCATTGAAGCGGAAATTAATCAGTTACAAGGCAAACAGCAGGGACTCTCTTCGCAATGGCAAGGTGAAAAGCAATTACTCGATGAAATTAATGCCCTCAAAGAAGAAGAAGAACAATTACGCTTGCAGGTAGAACGAGCCGAACGAGATTACGATTTGAATAAAGCAGCGCAGTTGAAGTATGGCAAACTAGAGAGTATTCAGCGATCGCTCGAAGCCAAGGAAACCAAACTCCTCGAAATTCAATCTCAAGGACGGGCTTTACTCCGCGAACAAGTTACCGAAGACGACATCGCCGAAATTGTCGCCCGTTGGACAGGTATCCCAGTCAACAGTCTCTTAGAATCCGAACGTCAGAAACTCCTCAAACTCGAAGGACACCTCCACCAACGAGTAATCGGACAAGAAGAAGCTGTCTCTGCCGTCGCTGCGGCGATTCGTCGCGCCAGGGCAGGGATGAAAGACCCCAGCCGCCCCATCGGTTCATTCCTGTTTATGGGACCCACAGGCGTAGGCAAAACTGAACTTGCGAGGGCTTTAGCACAATTTCTCTTCGACACCGAAGACGCGATCGTCCGCATCGATATGTCGGAATATATGGAGAAAAATACCATCTCGCGCTTAGTCGGCGCACCTCCAGGATACGTCGGCTACCAAGAAGGAGGACAACTCAGCGAAGCCGTCCGCCGTCGTCCCTATTCGGTGGTACTCTTCGACGAAGTGGAAAAAGCCCACCAAGACGTATTTAACATTTTATTGCAGGTACTTGACGACGGACGAATCACCGACTCCCAAGGACGACTCGTAGACTTCCGCAATACCATTATCGTCATGACCAGCAACATCGGGAGCGATCATATTTTGAACGTCGCCAAGGACGACTCCGACTATGAGAAAATGCACAAACGGGTAACAGAAGCCTTAAGAAAGCATTTTCGCCCCGAATTTCTCAACCGCGTTGACGATCTAATTATCTTCCACACCCTGCGTCGAGAAGAATTGCGCGCGATCGTCAAAATTCAACTCAAACGCATCGAAAAATTACTTTCAGAACAAAAAATTAACTTAGAAATGACCGCAGCCGCCCAAGATTATATAGTAGAAGCAGGTTACGATCCCGTCTACGGAGCCAGACCTTTGAAAAGGGCAATTCAACGGACATTAGAAAATCCCATTGCCACGAAAATCCTCGAAAATACTTATGTGGAGGGCGATACAGTTTTGATAGACTGTGAAAAGAACAGCCTAACTTTTAGCAAGCAAGGCGAGATTCCAGTAGTTACGCCAGAAATAGTAGTTTAGTCGATCTCACAACAGGTAGGTAAAATGTCTCTAGACTTGACAGTAGCAATTCCCACCTACAACAGCCAGAAACGTTTACCTTTGGTATTGGAAAAATTACGCGAGCAAGTTGATACGGAAAATATTGCTTGGGAAATTATTATTGCTGATAACAATAGTAGCGACGAAACTGCTCAAATAGTTCGCGATTATCAAGCTAATTGGCAAAAACCTTTTCCGTTAAAATATTGCTTAGAAACTCAGCAAGGTGCAGCTTTTGCCAGGAAAAAGGCGGTTAAGGAAGCAAGTGGTAATTTAATTGCTTTTCTTGACGATGATACTTTACCTGCGCCAAACTGGGTAACAGCAGCTTATAAATTTGCTCAAGAACATCCTCAAGCAGGTGCTTTCGGGAGTCAAGTTCATGGAGATTACGAAGTTGAACCTCCGGCTAATTTTGAGCGGATTGCGAGTTTTTTTGCGATTACCGAAAGAGGAGACAAACCGCATTTATATGAACCTCGTTTGAAAATGTTACCACCTTCGGCGGGTTTGGTAGTTCGTAAGCAAGCTTGGTGCGAAAATGTTCCCGAAAAACCGTTTTTAAGTGGGCGTAGTGGTAAATCTATCCTGAACAGCGAAGATTTAGAGGTGGTGATGTATATTCAAAATGCCGGGTGGGAAGTGTGGTATAACTCCGAAATGGAAATATATCATCAAATAAAACGCGATCGCCTCACTCGTGAATATCTCCTCTACCTCATGCGAAGTACAGGTTTAGCCAGACACCACATTCGGATGCTCCGTCTCAAACCCTGGCAACGTCCCTTCTTTTTTCCCCTCGGTTTAGCCAAAGACTTACAAAAAGCTTTAGCATATTTTCTTAAAAACCGCAACCTGCTTGAGCAAGATGTCGTTGCCGCCTGCGAAATGGAATTCCTACGCAGCAGCATAGTCAGTCCATTTTATCTCTGGAGGATTTCGCTAAAAATATGATTGACTTTTCAGTAGTTATCCCCACATACAACGGCGAAAAACGCTTACCAGAAGTATTAGAAAAAATTCAGCAACAAACTAATACCGAAAATATTTCCTGGGAAGTAATCGTAGTAGATAATAATAGTAATGACCGAACTTCCCAAATAGTAAAAAACTATCAAACTAACTGGAATTATCAATTTCCCCTAAAATATTGTTTTGAAGCCAAACAGGGATTAACCTTCGCCCGACAAAGAGGAGTAAAGGAAGCAAATAGTAACTTAATCGGCTTTCTGGATGATGATAACTTACCCGATCAAAATTGGGTAAAGGCTGCACATTCATTTGGGATAAAATACCCGCAAGCAGGAGCATATAGCGGAAAAATTTTAGGTAAATTTGAAATTGAACCGCCAAAAGAGATCGAAAAAATTAGTCGTTGTCTCGCTATTGGTGAACATGGTTCGCAACCTCATAAATTCGACCCAGATAACTTAAAACTTCCTCCAGGTGCAGGATTAGTTATTCGGAAACAAGCTTGGTCTGAGTCAATTCCTACTCAGTTGATGTTAATTGGTAGAGTTGGAAAAGTAGCAGTAGCAGGTGAAGACTATGAAGCTTTGCTCCACCTGCACAAACTAGGATGGGAAATTTGGTACAACCCAGAAATGCAAATTCAGCATAAAGTACCAGGTAGTAGGTTAGAAAAAGCTTATTTAATACCTTTAGCACGTAGTTGTGGTTTACCGATTTGTTACTTACGCACAATCAATGCTAAAAACTGGCAAAAACCGCTAATTGTACTTAGGACTCTGTTCGGAAATTTACGTCGAGTTATTAAGCATTGGTTAAAGTATCGCAGTCAATTAGATAGCGATTTAGTTGCTGCTTTTGAACTAGAATTTTTCTGGGGTAGCATGATGAGTCCTTTTTATTATTTGAAAAAAATTTATCTGAAAAAAATTCGAGAAGCTAACTGACTATGATCGCGATCGTAATTCCAGTCCGAAATCGCCAAAGTTGTACTCGTCAAGTTTTGACACAACTATCAGCACAAATTGAGAAGACAAACTCAAAAGAGGAATTTGCCATTGTAGTTGTAGACGATGGTTCCACTGACGGCACTAAAGCAATGGTTAAGCAAGAATTTCCGGAAGTGCATCTCATTGCAGGAGATGGTTCGCTTTGGTGGACGGGCGCGATCGTTAAAGGTATGGAATATGCTCTTAATAAGTTAAATCCCAAGTATTTGGTGTGGCTAAATGACGATATTTTTCTTAAAGAAGACTTGATTGAAAACTTAAGAAATATTTGTCTTTCTGCTAGTTATGCTGAAAAAATTGTGGGCGGAATAGTGAGGGATAAAACTTATCCAGATTGGATTGTTTATAGTGGTTCAAATGGACTCAAACCAATCAACGATATGAGCTACTTTGTTGACTCAGAAGAAATTAAAGTAGAAGATTTATGTGGGAATATTGTCGTTATACCCAGAATGATTTGCGATCGCATTGGACTCCCCGATGCTACCAGGCTACCTCATCACGGCGGCGATTACGAATATATTCGCCGAGCCAGAAAGCAAGGCTTTCAAGCTATTCTCTCTAGCAAATTGCAAGCAGATAGCGACTTTCAAGTTAGCGATTTCATCCGCTATATGCCTTACTGGATGCAGTGGTACTTTGAGCCTAATTTGATGAAAAGGTGGCAAATCCTTAAAGGACTTGCTTCATTAAAATTCAACCAAAATGTTTGGGTATATGTTAACTTACACAGCCAGAATATCAACTCCAAAAACACACCCTTTTGGAAATATATATTTTGTTACTTAAATAAAACCAGAAATCTTTTAATTATCGACTTTCTACCTAAAAAATATCTTAAACAAAGAGTTGAAAAATATTTCACAACTCAAGCTCCTCCTCAAGCAATTATCGATACAGTGATGCAAAAGCGTAAATTATAACTTTGGAATAAATAATATGTCCTTAATTTCTGTAATTATTCCCACTTATAATGCTGAAAAAACGATCGAAGAAACGATTCAATCTGTCCTAAGTCAAACTTTTACCGACTTAGAATTAATTGTTATTAATGATGGTTCTACAGATTCTACCTTAGAAGTAATTAATAGACTTGAAGATTCTCGTTTAAAAGTATTTTCGTATCCGAATGCAGGAGGTAACGTTAGCCGCAATCGTGGATTAGCTAAAGCAAGTGGAGAGTATATTTCTTTTATCGACGCAGATGACCTTTGGACACCAGATAAATTAGAAAAACAATTGCAAGCTTTGAAAGAAAACCCTCAAGCAGGTGTTGCTTATAGTTGGACAGATCGTATCGATGAAACAGGTAAATTTATTGGTCACGGAGGCTCTGTAAGTGTTACAGGTGATGTTTTAGCAGAGTTACTAATTATTAATTTTTTATCGAGTGGTTCTAATCCTTTAATTCGTCGGGAAGCTTTTTTAGAAGTAGGTAACTTTGATGAATCATTACCTGGAAGTCAGGATCGAGATATGTGGTTAAGATTAGCTGCTCGCTATCATTTTGTAGTAGTACCATTGCCGCAAATATTATACAGAGTTTCTCCTAACTCTGTTTCTTCTAATGTTTTCGCTTTAGAAAAAGGAGCTACTACAGTTATAAACAAAGCTTTTGCTCAAGCTCCAGACTCTTTACAGTATTTAAAAAAATATAGTCTGGGAAATATTTACAAATACCTTATTTATAAATCTTTTGAAGGATATCCAGAACGGAAAAAAGCTCTAGCTGCTAGCAGATTTCTTTTACAGACAATCCGCAATGACCCGTCAATATTAAAAGTGCGAGTAATTTGGAAAATTATGTTAAATATTATTCTTATATCAACTTTACCTCCTTCTTTATCTCATCAACTACGAAGCAAGAGTAAAAAGCTTTTTGATGTTACGGCTCTTTTTGCTCATTTAGAATATAATTTTGCTGAAATTATTAAAGATAAAAAATAAAAATGCCTTTAATTTCGATAATTATTCCAGTATATAAT
>JAWQFW010000196.1:0-10407 GCA_035968095.1 Oscillatoria sp. PMC 1068.18 | reverse complement strand
CCGAACCCAAAGCCGTTCGCCCCCAAGTACCCCCCCCAGAACCCGCTAATCGTCCCAATACCCCACGCGTAGAAGCCCAAAAACCCTCACCCCAACCCACAATCGCCGCAAGTCCCACAACTCCACCAACAATTCCCAGCGAGATCCCACCACTCACACCCAAAACCTCGAACCAACAACAAACCAGATCCGCAAATTCTCCCTCCAGTCCCCAACCTCAAGCAAATCCTGAAGTCGCCACCTCCTCCGGTACAGCCCGCGAAGCCACTGGTGAGAGCTTATTTGACAACATCCCGCAAATAGCCGAAGCCAGAGAATACTTCGATCGCAGATGGGTTCCACCAGACAACTTAACCCAAACCTTAGAATACAGCCTCGTACTCAATCAAAACGGCACAATCCAGCGTATAATTCCCCTCGGAGAAGCATCCAAACAGAACATCGATTGGACAGATATACCCTTAATTGGTGAACCCTTTGTTTCTCCTTTACAAAGACAAGGAAACCCCCGTATTCGCCTTGTCCTCAAACCAGACGGCGAAGTCCAAACCTTCCTCGAAAATCGCTAACCAACTACGGGTGCGGCAGGACTCGAACCTGCGACTTTTGTGAATTCCTAAACCGTTTGAAATTTCTTTTAATGCTTATCATGAAGAAATGGATCTTAACCAATATTATAGAAGTATGAAAAGAAGATATAAGCGTATGTAATTTCCCCAAACGTCGTATGTAAAACTCCTAGTACACTAATTCTCTAACCACAAAGCCATAATCTTAAACCTCGCCTGACAACACAGATCCTCAAAATCGCTACACTCGAAATCAAGGGAAATGACTCAAGAATCAATCACTCTGTCACCAACTATGAAAGCAATTGAAACTACGGCAACTATTAATGAGAATGGAGAACTTACCCTCGATCGCTCCCTAAATATTAAACCTCAGCGTGTTCGTGTAATCGTCTTGATTTCAGAAGCTGAAGAAGAATTTGATGAAACACCAACTGAAATAATTATTGAAGGCATTCATCAAGGTTTAAATGAAGCTTTTACCGGACAAACTATTCCCCTCTCTCAAATGTGGGACGGTATTGATGCAGAGTGAACCATCATCAATTCAAATTGTCCTTCAAGAAAGTCAAAGAGAAGATAATTTAGACTGAAAGTTTATTTTGAGTGTGGTAAGCGATCGCCATTCACCGCGACCCCCCCTAAAGTACCTCCTCGCCTTTACCCTGAACCCAAACTAGACGGCGAAGTTCAGACCTGCCTCAAAAATCGCTAAACCACTACGGGTGCGGCAGGACTCGAACCTGCGACAAACGGATTAGAAGTCCGCTACTCTATCCACCTGAGTTACGCACCCAAAGTCAAAATTGACCTAGACTCTTGTAGCATTGTAGCAGAGCAAGAGAGCAGATCTGTCCCTCCCAGAGCTAGGAAACCAAATTAAGTAAACTAGACAACAGGATTAATCAGCCTGAGAAGTTGAAAATAAAGAGGTCTAGCCAGGAATAACTTAGCTATACCCAAGCTTTTTGAGTCAGTCATCCTCAAACATCCGCTCTGAAAATCTCCTAACTAATTGACTAATTAGTCAGCAAGGAACCAGCGATCGCTCGAATTCTCGCGGTAAACTATACAACAACCATCACTGGTGGCTAAGATTCAGATAGGGTATAACAAAAGGCGCAAGCTGCGAAGGTAGGCTGCTAATAACACGACGAGAAATATTCTTCTCAAATTGTGTTCCAATAATTAACAGCCGCCACTCCCTGCCCCTTCAACCCTCTCAGGAGAGATCTACCTAAATTCATGTTTATTCTCAAAAGGCAGGACGTTGAAATAACCAGCATTAAGCATCCCAAGCGAGATCAGCAAATCCCCATTCTCAATTATCAGGGGCAAACATTTCGCTTGATAAGCGTCTTTGCTGCCGATCGCGCCGAAGAAGCTCGTGCTTTCTGGCGCGATTTGACGGACAATCAAGGTAAATTCTGCGTCCTACTCGAAGAAACAGACCGCTATAGTATCTGGGGAAGAGTTAATCTGGATAAGTTAGGAGAAGAAGCAGGTGGTGCAGATTTTAAAATTGTGCCAGTTACTCAAGCTTCCATTCTCCTGCTGCAAACAGTTTATTTCGATGTCGAAGATTTGCTAGGTAATCGTCAAGCGAAATTGTTTGAGAAAGATATTACCAAAGTCTTTCAAGTGTGGAACTTTCCTCTGACGGATACCCCACAAGCAATTAACGAACTACTCACAGCAGATCCTCTCTCTAGTTTAAATCTTCCCCCTTGGGAAGAACATCATCTGATTACTTTGTTGCAAGAACTTTATCGCATTGGTAAAGAATATTTCGGTAACGATAATTTTGCTTCAGGAATTGAAGAAATATTACAAGATATGCAGCCTACGGAACAAAAACAATTCCGGAAGTGGCTTAATCAAACGCCTTTGGGTAAACTTTGGCGATAAAATTAAACTTTCGAGACAAAAGATTGACCCTGAAGAGGGTAGACTACAAAAAGGAAGTTTGCATTAATTTTGGAGGTCAGGGAAAAACAATTAAAAAATTACTCTTTGACAGTGAACAATGAATCAATTTTCAACGTGGCAAGTAATAGCAGAGAGTATCTCTTATGAGCAGTTCTGAAAATTCCTCAAGTCAGCAACAGCTTCTCAATGGTAAAAATGTCCTCTATGTCGGGATTGCTTGGGGAGTGCTGTCACTTGTGTTTTACATTGTCTATAACTTTTTCTTTTTAGAACAACAGCGCTCTATTTGGTACTTACTCGGCACTTATGTCGATGAAAGTTTACCTTTTTTAGTAGCAGCACTGTTGTGTTACCGAAATTGGCGTAATCCTCAAATTCCTAGCGGACAATCAGTATGGCTTTTTGTGGGGTTAGGAACGCTTTGTTATGTAATTGCTAATTTTCTGTTCGGTTGGTGGGAGCTTTATTGGGGACTTGACCCCGATGTTTCCCCGGCAGACATTTTTTACATCGGATTTTATGTTTTCGTGACGACTGCGCTGGTGTTAGCAGTGCTACCCAGACGATTAAACTTGGAGTTATGGCAGTTACTAACGGTCGGCGCAGTAGCTACAGTAGGAATTGGGCTAGCGGTTTGGATTACGTTTGTGATTCCAGTAACTGCGGCAGAAGTCCCAGAAGCCGTGGGAATTATCCCGGAAAATATTGACTCGGCTCCAGCGCTTGAACAATTAGCACCAACAAATTCCCTTCCGACAATTACTGCCAAAGAAAAGTTAGAATTATCTAAGGCAGAAGCTTTAACTCCAACTTTAGAAACAGTAAACGAAAAGCAAATTCCAGCTTGGATTGAAGCAACTGACGAGTTTTTGAGTCGTTTTTCTCAACCAGTGAATTTTTCTTACATTTTTGGTGACGTAATTTTTATCATTGTTGCGGCTGCAGTTTTGCTGGCTTTTTGGGGAGGACGTTTGGCTCAGTCATGGCAAATGATTGCTGGTGCTACTCTTTCGCTATATATAGCTGATATGTGGTTTAAGTATGTGGAAACACTGCCAACAGAATATGAAAGTGGTGGGGTGCTAGAAGTTTTTTACGTTTTTAGTGGTTTGTTATTTGCTATTGGTGCTGCTCTAGAATTTGATGTCTCAAACCGTTCTCGCCGTGCTGGGCGTAGGCGGGCAAGATAAAAAAGAATGTGTCCGAAAAAATTAACTGAATCTGACAAAAAAGAAATTATCACGCTGTATCGCAATACGCCAGAGACGACATCGACTCTGGCAGATCGTTACAGCGTTAGTAGTTCGACGATTAGCCGTTTTCTCAAAAGTCACTTGACTGATGAAGAGTATGAGGATCTAATCCAGCAAAAGCGTCTGGCGCGAACACCGACAGGAAGGATGCAACTGGCGATCCAAAATGTCTATGAGGAGCCAGGTGTTGACAGCGAGCCTGAAAAAGTAATCGAGGTAAAAGAGCTTCAGACTGAAACTCATAGTCCCAAACCAAAACTTCGCTCATCGGTTTCGCCACCGCAAATTAGGAAGCCTGCGATTGAGAAACCGGAGCCAGAGGAAGCTGAAAAAGAGTATTTTGAGGAGAATGGCGATCGCCTACCTTTAACTAGACAAAGCCATCGCTCTGAAGTTCAAGCTCTTGAAGAAATGCTTGGTGAAGACCTCGCTGATGATGAAGATGAATACGATGACGATGATGAGGATGATTGGGATGATGAGGATGATGAGGATGATGAGGATGAGGCTGAGGCTGAGGCTGATGAACCTGCACCTCGCCCTCGTTATTATGCAGGTGGGATCAGTGTCTTGCCACTCTCAGAAGCAAGTTTCCCTCGAACTTGCTATATAGTCGTCGATCGCGCGGCTGAATTGATTACTCGACCTTTGAAGGATTTTGCCGATCTCGGAAAAATTCCTCCGGAAGAAATTCAGCAAACTACCCTCCCTGTTTTTGATAACCATCGCGTAGCGCGGCGTTTTTCGAGCCGCCGAGAGCGAGTAATTAAGGTTCCTGATGGGAAAATGTTGCAAAAGGTTAGTTTTTATTTGCAAGCGAAGGGAATTACGAGATTATTGATTGATGGTCAAGTTTACTCTCTTTCGCCAATTCGTACTTAGGAAAATCAGCAGTTTTGGTTGGAATCAGTGTCCTTCGCAGTTAGTGAGTCTGGTAGGTAAAGCTAACTGCGATTTTTCTTGGCATTCTCTAAGCTCTTTTGGCGATCGCTTGAAAAATATTTTTCTGTTGACAAGATTTTTACGCTCTGCAAAGCTCCGATGCTTACAACCGTATTTTTACTGAAAATTATAGCAAATAATTTCCGTATTTTCGGAGCATAAGCGTCTTTTTGCTAAAAAAATTTACAATAAATTTAAGGATAATTAGTAATAGTCTTTCCGAAAACGAGATTGAGTAGGTAAAATAGAAAATATCAGCAGTACAATCGTGTCTACTTTTGGTATTATTAAAAATAAATGAAATTTTCTAGTTTTAACTTTACCGATTAAATCAAAGTTGGTTTCGCGTTGATCTTAATGACCAACTGAAGGAGTTTTCTCAGGATGAAAGTTAGTGAATTGCGTAAGCTTTATGAACAAGGTATCAGAAACTTTGCTGGGGTAGACCTCAGTGGGGCTGACTTACGAGGAGTAATGTTGATTGAAGTTAATCTTACAGGTGCTAACCTGATGGGGGCTAACTTCAGTCGTGCTTTCTTGACTAAATCAGATTTGAGTGGTGCTAATCTCAATTGGGCAAATTTAAATTTCGCCAAACTGAGTGACGCTAAATTAGTGGAGACAGATTTAACAAAAGCTAATCTGAGTGGCGCTTTTATGGTGAAATCTAAGCTTCCCAGAGCTAAATTGAGCGGAACAAATTTGTCTCATGCTAACTTGAGAGGAGCAAATTTGTGGGGAGCAAATCTCTGTAGCGCGAATTTACATAAAATTAATTTCCGTGAGGCAAATCTCAGTGGTGTTGATTTAAGTTGGGCTAATTTGTACGAAGCTAGATTAAGTGGTGCAAAACTTTATGGTGCTTGCTTAAATAGTGTGAATTTAAGTAAGTCTTTTTTAAAGGAAGTAGATCTAAGTGGTGTTGATTTAGAAGGTGTTAATCTTGCGGAATCGAGATTGAGTGGCGCTATATTGGAAGGTGCTAACTTAACTGCGGCTAATCTGGAGAAAGCTCGTTTACGCGGGGTTAATTTGCGCGGTGCTGAATTAACGAGAGCTAACTTAGTCGGAGCAAGTTTAGAGGAAGCGAATTTAACTGGAGCAATTTTGCGCAAGACAGATTTGCGAGATGCTAATCTGAATGAAGCTAATTTGAGTGGTGCGAATTTTGAGGATGCTGAACTTGGTGGGACTATTTTAGAGCCATCAAACGAGCCGTTGGTTCACCAAATAAATTTCCAAACTCAGTTTGCGATTTAGGGTCTAGATATTTTTTAATTAAGCCAAAAATTTGCTAGCAATTAAGAGTTAAGAGCAGTGTGTAAGCGAGAGGCTAAATCAATAATCTCATTTTGCCGAGCAATTTGCTTGCTCCAATCAAAAGGAAGATTTTCTCTACCGTAGTAAATACCTGCTAAACCGCCAGTAATTGCCGCAGTGGTATCGGTATCTTCGCCTAAATTAACTGCTTTCAAGACAGCTTCAGAATAGGAAGTGCTATTAAGGAAACACCATAAAGCAGCTTCTAAACTATCCACAACATACCCAGAAGAGTGAATTTCTTCAATTGATAAAGTAGGGATATTACCAGTCAAAACTCGCTGGAAGTGATGTTTTTCCGTAGCGTAGGGTGGCTGAGTGTAAATTGAGGCTACTTTTTCAATTCCTTCGAGATAAGCGGAATTAGGTTGTCTACCTTGTAAAAGACAAACAGCGATGCTGAGATAAATACTACAACTAATTTGCGATCGCCGATGAGCGTGAGTCAAACAAGAAACTTGATGAGCTAACTCAATTAAATCCCCAAACTCAAGCAACTCATAAGCAAAAGCAAGAGGTAAAATCCGCATCAACGAACCATTACCATTGCTTCCTTCCTCCGTACCCCCAGCTTCAGTGGGAGAGACACCAGCTTGCAGTCGTCGAATTGCCCTAGCCGTAGCATTACCGATATCGAAAACTACACCGTGGGGAGTCCAAAAACCTGACTCATACCAACGACAAAAATTATCAGCAGTTCTCGCCAATAATTCAGTAGCGGGCGATACACCCTCACACATAGCTTCAGCCAAACAAAATGTTAGAGAGCTATCATCAGACCAAGTACCAGGAGGTTGATTGTAAGTTCCGTAGCCCCGCATTTCCACAACCGGATTTTCCCAAAGTTCTCTGCGAGGAATAAATTCGACGGGAACACCCAAAGCATCAGCAACACAAACTCCCATCAATCCCGAAATAACTTGAGAATTGGTTAGTTTCATTGAGCCACTTTCGCATCTTCTTGGGGTAAACGGTGGATATCCTCATCACCGAGAAACTCACCATTTTGCACCTCAATCATCACCAAAGGAATTACCCCCGGATTTTCCACGCGATGACGAGTATTCATCGGCACATAAGTAGATTGCTTTGGCAGTAACAAAGTTTCTTGACCATCACAAATCACCTTTGCTGTCCCCGAAACCACAATCCAATGTTCGCTGCGATGATAGTGCATTTGGGTACTGATGTGATTTCCTGGTTTCACTTCGATACGATTAATTCGATAGCGAGAGCCTTCTTCTAACACGGTCACAGTACCCCAAGGTGGGTTGCGAGTAATGGGGAAGTTTTCTTCGGAAGTAGTAGCTTCAGGCTGGTTATTATTTTGTTCCTCACTCATAAGTTACCTCTAACTCAGTGTGTGCAAGATTGCTAATTTATTTATCTAGTTTATCTCAATTAGCTAACGGCTCCAGTTTCTTGTCCGTAAGCTTGCCAAGCTAAATCAACTAAACCATTTAAAATTGCTGCGGCTACCACGGCGCTACCTTTACGTCCGTCAATGCGAATGTGAGGAGTTAAAGAATCGTTGAGTCTTTCTTTGGCTACATCTGCACCGACAAAGCCCGAAGGAGTACCAATTACTAAAGCAGGGCGAATTTCTTCAGCTTCGATTAACTCGACTAAAGCCGTGAGTGCAGTTTGCGCTTGACCGATGGCAAAAATTCCTTCTGGGTAGCGTCTGGCTAAAGTTTGAATTCCCCAAGCTGCTTGGGTTTTATACTTTTGGGGTCTAGTGAGGGTTTCCATACTGCAATAGACAGGATTAGCAAAAGTGTTTTGAATTCGAGGCGTAATGCCAACCTGTACCATTGGGACATCGACGACAATTGTTGTCCTTGCTGCTAACGCTGCTGCTCCTGCTTGAAGCGCTCGTTCTGAAAAACGAATCAAAGACTTGTATTCAAAATCAGCCGTTTCGTAGATAACTCGGCGAACAATTTCGTATTCTGCTGGAGAAAATATATGTTCGCCAATTTCGCTATCGATAATCGCCAGACTTTGAGCATCGGTTGAATGCCATTCCATCTTTTTTTCGCTCGCCTAATCAATCTTCTTCGATCTTAAGAATAGCTTTGATTGAGCGCCGTGGCGATTTGGCTTTTGGTCAGTAGTGCTTGTGGCGATCGCCATTCTAACTGCTAAATAGTCAGTCAAGCTCATTTGAGCTTCGAGAAAAAAAGCATGAAGGAGCCAATTTAATCCACTTTTTTGTTAAATTGTCAAGATTATAAATTAACCAATTGTTACTTTTGAGACTTTGTTCCTTCATGCTGAAATTTTGTTTCTGCAAGCAGAGAATAAGCATGAATAGTTAACTAAGTGTCGGAAGTGGTAGAGTCGCTGACTACTGGTGAGAGATAGGCGACTAAAGCACCGAGAACAAAACCGATAATATTACGGAACAAAGGTAAAAAATCTGAGGTACGAGTAACCACTGGTCCAATACCGAAAGCGACAAAGAGAATTCCCCATAAAGGTGAGAAAATCAACGCCCATTGCCAAGCAACGATTTGATTTTTTTTCCGAGGAATGGCAGCTAAACCGAAAACTACGCCGCCGATAATGGAAGTTATTAAGGTTAAAATCCATTGTTCTCGCGGGAGTCCGGGAACTACACCACAGCCGCCTTTAGTCAGACATTGCTTAACTACGTCTAAAGATTTGGCAATTGAGTTATTTTCGCCGTTATCTCGAACAAAGTAAAGATTGCCGAAGCGGGTTTGTAACTCGACCCAAAAAGTCCGAGGTAGTAGTTGGTAGACATCATCTCCAACGTTGAAAGCTAGCAGATTACCTCCTCTACCGTCTGCTACCAGCAGAACACTTTTGTCATCAAGTCCCCAATAGCCTTTAACGGCGCGACCTGGAGTTTGGTCGTACTGAGTTAGTACCCGTAACTTCCAGCCTGTTTGGGCTTCAAAAGTTTCGATTTCTTGGGCGAGGTTTTCTTCCTGAAGTGAGGGGAGAAAGTTTGCTAAGTCGATAATCGGGGTTTCGTAGTTTGGTAGTAACTCTGGATTATCGAATGCCCAGGCTGCGGGGGCAACTGCCCAAGTAGATAAAGCCAGAACCAAGGCGGCTACGGATAACAGAAGTCTTTTCAAGAAACGATGCTGCATGGTTGTACTAACTAAATTTTTCCAAATGAACCACAAGTTTATGAAAAAGTATGAGATTCTTTACACTTTTTTACTTTATTCTAATCTTAATTAATTTTTGCAAAAAATCGACGCTAGGTAAGATTACTGTTGTTTTTTGCTTAAAGTAGCTAGAGGAAAAGGTTTGGCGCTAATTTTGCGCTCGAAAATTTAATGCACAAAAGCTGATTAATGTCAAGAGCAATTATGAGAACAAGTAGAGACATAAATTTTGCTGTCTCTACGTGAAGAAAAATGAACAGAGGATGTTAATCCTCGAAGTTAGTCGAGCGATCGCTACTTTCAATTTCTCCAGGAAGGCGATCGCTGGGTTGATTTTCCGGTGCAGGATAAATTGGTGGAGGCGAGTTTAAAATCGCACTCTCTCTTGCCCTCATCGCTTCGAGAGAACGACGTTTCGGCGCAGGACGCTTAAAAGTTTGCCACGCAGCTTTCATCCCAGCGACAACGCTTTTAGTGCCAACTTGGACATTGGTCGCCTGCTTTTTCGCCACACCGAGACTATCATCAACTTGCTTAACCACACCAGAAGCATTTTTCACACCTTGATTAAGATCGTCAGTTAACTCACTAATTTCCAATCCAGTCAAGCGGATCGCCTCTAGAGTCGGAGGAAACTCTCGGCGGAGAGTATCAAATAACTTTTCTGCACTACGGGCTGCCCGTCCCAACTCTTGTAGGGCAGGTAAGGCTGCTATCAAAACAGCAGTTAAGCTGACTGCGACTAGCAGAATCGACAGTCCAAGCCAAAATAGGGGGTTAATCACACTCTTGGTAGCCTATTAATCATTATCAGAAGCACTAGAAGTAGCAGACGAGTCTGAAGCAACTTCACGGGAATGCTTAATATGTTTAGCTTCGAGTTGAGTCGCCTCAACTCCCGCCGCGATCGCTTCCCGAAGTCGAGTTAGCGTATCGTCCCAATTGTGCAATGCTGATTCTGAGAGACGATCTGCTTGTAACTGCACGCTGGAGGACAAATCCTCGGCTAACTCTGGTAAAGCATCAGCAGATTTTTTAATTAGCTGTCTGGTTTCTCTACCCGTACGAGGGGCAACTAACAAACCGATTATAGTGCCAAGGGTACTGCCGACAATCATACCCCCGACAAATACTCCTAAATTTTTTTTTGACATATTCTGCTTTCTAGTGCTTGTTTACCGATAATTTTAGGGGATTGGGGACTGGTGATTGGTGATTGGGGATTGGGGATTGGGAATTGGGGATTGG
>JAWQFW010000195.1:0-10426 GCA_035968095.1 Oscillatoria sp. PMC 1068.18 | reverse complement strand
CTAGATTTCCTTCTCGATTAAAAAAGTCTATTCCTTTAATTGCAGGTAGATAAATTTCCGGATGCTGATCTAAATAAAAATGCAAAGACGAAGTACCACATTTATGTCCGCCTAAAACAATGAATTGAGGTAGGTTCATGATAAATTTTGATTTAATAATTAAATTGAAGTTGTTTTTGTCAACTATCTAATCAATATTTAACAAATTAGAGTAATTGAAACAACCATCAAGAGGAAGATAGTCAAAAATTCTTTTTGATTAGTTTTTAATCTGAATCTAAATGCTTACTTTTTCGTATAGCTTTTTGAGGAAATTGACGACGTAGCCGATACCAAGTAGCTGCTGCAACTAGGATTCCGGTGCAAGCTAAAGTACCTAGTAAGGGAAGAATATTTCCGGTTTGTATTGCTTTGATTCCGGAACTACCAATAGCGACAAAAGGCAAAATTCCGGGAATTGTTCCGAAAATTGTTCCCCAGAAATAATCTTGGAAACGAATTGAAGTTAAGCCAGCAGCAAAATTAACTAAGCCATAGGGAATTATTGGTAATAAGCGAATTGCGAAGATATAAAATAAACCACCTTGACGAATATCTGTGTCTATTGCTTCCCATTTTCCGGCGAGTTTCTGAGTAATTAATTCTTTACCTATAGTTCTAGTAAAAGCAAAACCAATTAATGCAGCAATGATAGCGGCGAGACTTGTCCAAAAAGTTCCTACCCAAGTACCAAAAATTGCGCCTCCGGCTAAATTAAGTGGTGTGGAAGGTAAGATGAATAATGTGGCGATCGCGTAAAGAGCGATATAAACAATTGGTGTCCACATTCCCTGAGCTTCTAACCAAGTCTGTAACTGCTCTTGATTAATTTCTCTGAGCAAATAAATTCCTAAACCTGTAGCTAGGATACAAATAACAGTAAAAAGTAAAAGAATATTTTTAAACTTTGACATTAAAAAAGCTCCGAAACTGATTTTATTTATGGTAAGATTGGCAGTGTTCAAGGGAATCAAAAAATCAGTAATTTTGTTAATGAAAAGAATTTTTGGTAAACAAGAAAAGTAAAAAGCTGGGCGAAAATAAATTTATCAGGCGATTGGGTACATCGAAGAAGCTTATTTTTCCCTAGCTATAAGTTGTAATTTGAGTTGATTGCTCCTGAAAGACCTAAATTAACTGAATTTTCAGCTAAAACTGAACTGCTTTTACTTTGATAATAAACGCTGATTATGACTTTTAAGCAACCACGTTCATTATTGCCTGTTCCCTCTGGGATTTTCCAAATTCCTGAGCTAACAACTGCTAGTAAAATACGCTTATCGCTGGTGCTACCTACATATAACGAAGGGAAAAATATCAAAGCAGCGATCGCCATTCTCGCACAGTTACTCGATGCTACTCTACCTCAAGCTTATGAATTAATTGTCGTTGATGACAATAGTCCTGACAAAACTTGGAAAATAGCCCAAGAGTTAATGACTCAATATCCTCAACTAAGAGTTATGCGGCGCATCAAACAAAGAGGACTTTCGACGGCGGTAATTCGCGGTTGGCAAGTTGCTACAGGGGAAATTCTCGGCGTAATTGACGCTGATTTACAACACCCACCTCAAATTTTACTTAAACTTTGGCAAGAAATTGAGTCTGGTGCAGATTTGTCATTAGCTAGTCGCCATGTGGAAGGTGGTGGAGTTAGTCAGTGGAGTTTCATCAGGCGGTTTTTGTCTCGTGGCGCACAAATGCTTGGTTTAATTATTTTACCGGGGATTGTGGGTCGAGTTTCCGATCCGATGAGTGGTTATTTTTTAGTCCGTCGTCGCTGTCTGACACAAATAACTCTTAATCCTCTGGGCTACAAAATTTTAATTGAAGTGGTTGCTCGTGGTAAAATTCGCTGGATTGGGGAAACTGGTTATGTGTTTCAAGAACGTCAGGCTGGGGAAAGTAAAGTTACTTGGAAGCAGTATCTAGAGTATCTCCAACATTTACTCCGCTTGCGTTTCTCGCTTTGGCCTCTGCGTCGTTTTTTCCGTTTTGGTGTTGTCGGTTTTAGTGGTGTATTTGTCGATTTAGCGGTCTTTTATTTTTTACGAGAAGGAATCGGTTTAGGGTTGACTCGCAGCGCGGTTTTCTCAGCAGAAGTGGCAATTATCAATAACTTTTTTTGGAATGACTTTTGGACATTCGGAGATATTTCTCGCCAGCAAAAAGGTTGGCGCAAGCGCAGTAAAAGATTGTTAAAATTTAATTTAATTTGCTTGTTAGGCTTGACATTGAATGTTTTATTGGTCAATTTGTTGTTTAATGTTTTTGGTGTTAATGAGTATTTAGGAAAGTTAGTGGCGATCGCGGCTGTCACTCTCTGGAATTTCTGGTTTAACCTGAAACTGAGTTGGCGGGTTACTGATTCCGGAATTTAGGCACTAATCAGTGTTTCCTTAATTGAATACAAAAATTAACTACAAGCAACTGATAATCCTTCTCTACACCCTCAATGCACTTAGCTACTTACGCAAAATTACTGAGATCTACTTATTTTTTAACTAAAGATTTTTCGAGTTTTGTAAAAACAAGTAAATATAAAGCTCATACCAACTAATTTAGTATTTTTAAAGATTTAATGAACCTTACGAAAAACTAGAGACAAATCTAACAAAATTGTTTAGATTTAATTTAGAAACCAAGAGCAAGCAAAAAGGTAAGCAAATGAAAAGCAATTTATCTAAGTTAGTTGGTTCTACTGTTTTCGCGGCTGGTTTGGCATTAGCTTTTTCCTCTGGTGCTAATGCAGCAAGCTTAGATTTCAGCTTCAATCAATTTACTGGTTCTGATGCAGAAGTAGATATTTCAGTTTCGGATACCGGAGACGGTTTGGCAGAAGGCGATCTTTTATTTACAGTTAAAGTAGGTGAAGGTTACATCGCAGATATTACCGGACTTTACTTCGATATTGACGACGAATCTTTGTTATCTGGTCTTTCGGTAACTGGTGTTAACGGCGTAAACATCACTGCTACTGAATTCAACGCTAACTCAGTCAGTAGAGTTGGCGGTCAATATAACAATCTTAATGGTGGCGGCACATCAGGACTCGCTTACGATATTGGTGTGGCAATTGGTGGTGGTGGTGCAAGCCCTGGAGATGACTACCAAGAAGCTAGCTTCATTCTTTCTCATTCCTCAGCAAATTTAACTCTGAGCAATTTCTCTTTACAAGACTTTGGTGTCCGGCTGAAGAGTGTTGGTGCAAATCGTGAAGGTAGCAGTAAGTTAGTCGGAACGGCAACTGAGTATGTAGCTGAAGTTCCTGAAGTTCCAGAAACTCCCGAAACTCCTGAAGAACCTTACACTCCTCCAGCAACAGTTCCCGAACCTGGTCTGACCGTAGCTTTAGCCTTGTTAACAATTGGTGGTTTGTGCGATCGCAAGCGCACCCAAAAAGTAGCTTCCAATAGCTAAGATTGCTCCTGTCGGACATTTTCTGGGACGCTAACAGGAGAAAGATTAGCGATCGCCCGAAGATTTTGACAGCGAATCAACTCGGTAAAATTCAAGCTAGAACGTCCTTCAATTCGCGCCACCTTTTCAATCGCCTCCAATAAGCTTTTTGCGGCTTCTGCTTCGGTATAACCCCGACGGAGAGCGACTTTAATCGCTGCTTCATCAGCCTCTATTTCCCGACGAGAACTCTTGGCATTGCGCCAAATTCGCACAGCAGCGATCGCGCTCAAACCGCCCGCAACCGCCACACCTAAAGCATCACCTTGGGAAAATTCCACAATCCCATCTAAAAATCCTACTAAAACAATTCCTTGATAAACATTCGGTTTAAACCAATTAAATCCTAGCAACCAGCATACCGACCTTAACAGTAATAAATCTCGCTGAGGTCGAGACAAATTTCGCCAGAGATCGAAATTAATATAAATTGGTCGGCTGCGACGATGCCAAGGTGGAACAAAGGGTGCATCTATTACTTGCGTCTGCTGCGGTTTATTGACGATTTTCGTATTCATGCGACCAGAAGCAGGCATTAAATCTAACAAATGGCGAATTTCCGGATCGGGATTCATAGTTATTAAAGAGTAGGAAGTTAAAATGTGGTGCGTGAATTAAGCTAATTAATAACTGACAACTGACAATTGCGCATATTTTTTTGATTTCCCAAAATCCTCTCATGAAAAACAATGGTAATCTCTCAAAAAACTTAGCTAGAGACGTTGAGCGCAACGTCTCTACTTATTTTCAGATTGATTGCAGAGTGTTAGCAACCGTAGAGAGAACCGCTTCAACTTCGTCTTCTCCCTCTTCAGTAGCTGAAATCAGCATTAATAAAACATTTCCTGGTACTTGACGAGATAAAATTAAACCACTAATCGGTTGACTTTTTCCTCTCAAACTTAAGCTACCATTCCAAGCAATTACTATCCCATCGCCAATCGAGGCAAACTCTCCAGGAAGAAAACCTTCACCTCGGTCGAAAGTATCTACAGCAATTTGAGCCAAAGCAGCATCACTTAAATTATTCTCGAAAGTTCGCGATTGGGCATTCGTCGAAGACGTTCTCGTTCTCCGAAGGGGTTCTTGAAGAAGTGGCGATCGCACCACGACTGTATAAGCTACATTTCCATCAGGTGATTCAATTAACGGTGAACCTCCAACGGAACTAACGCTAAACCCTTCCACAATCCCTATTTGAAATCTTTGTGCAGGATCTAAATAAGGTTCTGCGGCTAAAGGTAAAGGAGGAACATCTATTTCTACCCTTGCTGGTGCTTCTGGTTCCGGTTCGGGTGTGGCTATCGGCGAAGGTGTGATTTCTGGTTCAGGTGTGGCTATTGGTTCAGGTGTAATTTCCGGTTCCGGTGTAGCTATCGGCGAAGGTGTAATTTCCGGTTCCGGTGTGGCTACAGGCGAAGGTGTGGTTTCTGGTTCCGGAGAAACTACAGGTGAGGGTGATGCTTCAGGAGTTGCTTCGCGTTCTGGCGAAAGTTCGGTTGATGGGGTTGCTTCGGGTGTTACTTGGGTTTCTGGTGTTACTTCCGTCGCTGGTGACTCAGTAGGAGTAGGAGTTTGAGCCACCGCAGGTAATTCGAGGGTTGGTTTTCCTGAAAAATTAACTAACCAAGGAGAACGACCAAAAAGAATTACTACTAATAAAGTTAAGACAGCTAAACCGAGCGCGCGTCGAATGCTTTTCATAATGAATGATTAAACTAATTCTTGCCAAACAACTATCTTCCTAAAACTGCGGCATTGCCGAAATCGAATACTCCCGCAATACAACCAGTCATCAAAGTAGCTAAAGTTGCGCCCCAGAGAGCTTTCCAACCAAGAGAACTAATGTCTTTGCGGCGAGAAGGAGCGAGATTTGCTAAACCACCGACAAAAATGCCATAAGAAGGAATGTGAGCAAAACCACAGAGAACGTAACTAATAATTAGTAAAGCGCGATCGCTCAATTCTCCGGCTGCGGATAAACGTGCTAAACCAAGATAGGGAGGAATCGAAGTTTGCAGAACTCGCTGACCAATCAACACCGAAGATGTCCAAATTTCTTGCCAATCTAAAGAAACTCCGGTTAAAAAGGTCAAAGGCACAAATAACACCCCGAAAATATTATCCAGAGTGATATAAGTGAAAATATCGCCGATAATTCTACTTAACTCATTTTCTGCATCCGAAAGTCCTGACAACCAACCGAAAAAGCTATTTAACAACGCCACTAAACTCACGATCGCAATTAAAACCGCCGCAATTCCCACCGCTAATTTAACTCCATCCAATGCACCAACAATCAAACTATCCATTGGACTGGGGCGATTTCCACTTTCGTCCTCTGGTTCTTCGGGAACTTCTCCCATTGTTATTGGTACTTCAGTTTCGGGAACTAAAATTTTGGAAATCACAAAACAAGCGGGAATTGTCAGTACCGAAGCCGACATCAAGTGACCTGTAATTGTCGGAAAAACCGGAAGTAAAAAGCCTGCATAAAGAGCTAAAACTGTGGAAGCAATCGAACCAAAACAGCTAGTTAAAATTGCGCATAACTCCGAACGAGTCATTTGGGCTAAAAACGGTTTTACGGCGATCGCTGATTCAATACCCACAAATATATTCGCTGCTCCGGAAAGGGCTTCCGCACCACTAAGATTCATCGACCAACGAAACAGCTTGGCAAAAACTCTCACCACAGGCTGAATTAACCCTAAACGGTACAAAAGCCCAATCAAAGCCGAGAAGAAGATTACCAAAGGTAAAGCGCGAAAAGCGAAAATATAACCCAAATCAAGATCGTTACCACCCAGGCGATCGCCTACATTAGTAATATAAGGACTACCAATTGCTCTGGCTATCCAACGTCCAGCTAAACCAGGACTAGGGGGTACTACTGTAGGATCGGGTACGATAATGCTACCAAACAAAAAGCGAGAACCTGCCTCCGCAGCATTAATAAAAGCATTAATTACATCATTCAAGAAAACAATAAACTGGCGCGTCAGTGGAATTAAAAATACCAACGCACCGATAATTAACTGCAATCCTACTCCAACCGCAATTAATTTAATCGGGATAACTCGGCGATTTTCGGAACCCAACCAAGCGATAAAGCAAAGTCCAAAAATTCCGAGAAAGGAAATTATATTCAAGATCGGATTCATATTTTTTTCCGGTTCAGAAATAATAAGTTTACTTCTCAGCTATCTGTCTTGTAAGCTTTCTTATCTTTAAATATCACATTTTCTTGTCTCCCTCTTCCTGAAACTTTGCCAACTCAGCAGCTTTCCTCGCTAATTACCAATCTACATTCCTCATGGCTGAATCAATTCCCAAAACATTAACATTCCCAAAATCAAATACTCCCGCAACACAAGCTACACTGATTGTGGCTAAAGTCCCGATCAATAACGCCTTTCCTCCTAATTCAATAACTTCTCGTCGTCTTTGGGGAATCAAAGCGCAAACCCCACCAATTAAGATTCCTGCTGACGCAAGATGAGCAACTCCCGCCAAACCATAACTTACAATTAACAATGTCCTCGAACTAAGATCTCCGGCTAAATAAGCGTCTGCTAAAGCCCGGTAAGAGGGAATTGCAGTTTCGATTAAGCGTCGTCCGAGTAAAATTGAAGCTGTCCAAGATTCATCAAAGGGAACACCAGTTAAGAGTGTCAGTGGATAAAAAATGAAAGCTACGAGATTGCGTAAGTTAACTACATTAAACAAGTGTCCAATTGAGGCAGGTAAGGGATTGTCCAATTTACGCCAACTGGCTAAGGAAATAAAGGTTAAGTCTACTAAGTAGACTAGACCCAAAATCAAGATTAGTACAGCTACGATCGATACTGCCATTTTTATACCATCTAATGCGCCCGCGATCGCTGCTTCTTGGGGAGTTAATTTTTGTTGAGTTTTTTTCCTGGTCTTTTGGTGAGGCTTTTCTCCGCAATTTTTTTGTTGAGACTGGTTTTCTCTTTCTCTGACTATTTGAGAATCTTTTGTTTCGGGAACGGCAATTTTTGCTAACACAAAGCAAGCTGGAATCGCTAAAATCGAAGCGGCGACTAAATGTCCTAAAATTTCGGGAAATACAGGTTTGAGAAAAGTGACGTAAACGGCTAAAGTTGAAGAGGTTGCTGTCGCAAAACTACAAGCAAAAATTGTGCAAAGTTCGCTGCGAGTCATTTTTGCTAAAAATGGTTTGACTGCAATAATTGCTTCAATCCCTAGAAAAATATTTAAGCTTCCACTCAAGGTTTCGGCTCCACTCAAATTAACTGTTTTGTAAAAAATGTTTGCAAATAACTTGACAATTGGCTGAATTAAACCCAAGTTATCCAATAAAGCTATTAGTCCAGAAAAAAAGATGACTGCGGGTAGGGCGCGAAAGGCAAAAATATAACCTAAATTAACATTACTGACTTGACCTAGAACCGGAACTATGTTAATACCAAAAATAAATCTTGCCCCGGCATCAGCAGCGAAAAAAAGATTATCGAGAAGCGTATTTAAAAGTTCGAGAAAAGCGCGCGTAGGGGAAAAGTAAAAAACGAAAAATCCTAAGAGTAACTGTAAGCTAATACCGCCAAAAATTACCCGCCAAGGGAGAGCAGAAAAACGTCGATCTTCGGAAACAAGCCACGCGATCGCCGCGAGAGCAAAAATACCGCCCAAGGAAATCAAGTTGAGATAGAACGGGTGAGACATAAAAATTATTTTTCCTCACCAATGGTCTAGATGTCTAGTTGCCGCAGCTAAAAATCAAAGCCTCAAGATATAGTACCTAATTTGAGAGCAACAATATTTGATGACGAAGTAAATCGAACAAACACTGTAAAGGATACAACAAAAAATAATTTTCATCTGTAGTGCAAAAGAAATACTCCAATCAAAGCTGAAAGCGTAATACAATTCATGAAATTGTCGGAAGTTATTTATGGATTTTGCTAGCCCAACACCTCCTGAGTGGACAAAAACAGCTAGTCACGCTTTACAATTTTGTTGTCCTAGCTGTCGTGCCAGTGCCGCAGAAGCAAATCAAGTTTGGATCAATCGTCGCGCCCCCGTCATGAGCGAAGACTATCGTCGTAAGTGGCAAGAGTTTTATCATTGTCAATGTGGTAAAGCTTGGTGGGCTTGGAGTAGCGATCGCCCACCTTCAGAATTTAGTAACCGAGACAGCCCTCCATTATTGGAGTAGGTAATCGAATCATTGCTGAAAATAATTTGTGCGTGCGATCGGTACTCTCTCAAGGTAGAGTAGGGTAACGGAAAAATGCTTCTATTCGGCGATCGCGAAATCTCTTGTTCAAGGATTAGTGGCGATCGCTCTTTTGGGCGCTAGGCTTGACCCGATGGCGCTGAAAAAAAGGCACTCCGTGACTGGAAAATGCTGGCTCAGGCGCTCAGGTAGAAATAATTATTGCAATTAGCCTAGCTTGGATACGCCCTAATCAACAGCAGCATTCCATCTCCAACCATTAAGACTGTTGAGACAGTTTTTACCAGATTGGATAACTCTGATAATCCTAAATTAACTGCACCGAAAATGCCGTTTGCCAAAATCTTAATTGCTAATCGAGGGGAAATTGCTCTACGAATACTGCGTAGCTGTGAAGAAATGGGCATAGCTACAGTGGCGGTTCACTCAACAATTGACCGTCACGCCCTGCACGTTCAGTTAGCAGATGAAAGTGTTTGCATCGGGCATCCTCCTAGTAACAAAAGCTATCTTAATATTCCCAATATTATTGCTGCTGCTCTGACTCGGAATGCCACAGCAATTCACCCAGGCTATGGTTTCCTGGCGGAAAATGCCCGCTTTGCGGAAATTTGTGCCGATCATCAGATTTCTTTTATCGGTCCGACTGCTTCAGCAATTTTGGCGATGGGAGATAAATCGACGGCAAAAAAAACCATGCTCAAAGCCGGAGTTCCTACAGTACCAGGAAGTGAGGGACTTTTAGAGTCGGAAAAAGAGGCAAAGGCGATCGCAAAAGAAATTGGCTTTCCCGTCATGATTAAAGCTACGGCTGGTGGGGGTGGACGCGGGATGCGTTTAGTCCGCGATGAAAGTGAGTTTTCTAAGCTTTTTCATGCGGCGAAAGGTGAAGCTGAGGCGGCTTTTGGTAATCCTGGGGTTTATCTCGAAAAGTTTATTGAACGCCCCCGTCACATCGAATTCCAAATTTTGGCTGATAGTTACGGCAATGTTGTTCACCTCGGAGAAAGAGATTGTTCGATTCAGCGTCGTCATCAAAAGTTACTCGAAGAAGCACCTAGCCCCGTGATGACTCCGGAATTACGTTCAAAAATGGGCGCTGCGGCAGTTCGGGCTGCGAAGTCGATTAATTATGTGGGTGCGGGTACGGTTGAGTTTCTGGTGGATAAAAATGGCAATTTCTACTTTATGGAGATGAATACCCGGATTCAAGTGGAACATCCTGTCACTGAGATGATTACGGGATTGGATTTAATTACTCAACAAATTCGCATTGCTCATGGTGAAACTTTACCGTTAACTCAAGAACAAGTTCAACTGAAGGGACACGCGATCGAATGTCGAATTAATGCGGAAGATCCCGATCGCAATTTTCGCCCTCAACCAGGTAGGATTAGTGCTTATTTACCTCCAGGAGGTCCGGGCGTTCGGATTGATTCTCATGTTTATACTGATTACGAAATTCCCCCCTACTACGACTCGCTGATTGGGAAGTTAATTGTTTGGGGACCGAATCGGGAAGCGGCGATCGCGCGAATGAAGCGTGCTTTACGTGAATTCGCAATTACAGGTATTCCGACGACAATTGGCTTTCACCAAAAAATTCTCGAAACTCCGGCTTTCTTGGCTGGAGAGGTTTACACTGATTTCGTCGCTCAACACTTACTTAAATGATTGAGGGACTGGTGATTGGGGACTGGGGAC
>JAWQFW010000194.1:0-10564 GCA_035968095.1 Oscillatoria sp. PMC 1068.18 | reverse complement strand
TTGCTGTATAATACTTTTATCTCCTAGATGTTTAATTTTCAAGAATTTTATCTGATGTTCTCCCTACTGCTACTCAAATAGTGATTGCGAAATGTTAAAACAAACTTTTCACAAATCCGCCATCAACTTGAATACAAGTTCCAGTGATATAACTGGCTTTTTCCGAAGCCAAAAATACCGCTAAATTAGCTACTTCTTCTGCTGAAGCTAGGCGACGGAGAGGAACACTTTTCATCCATTGTTGAATAACTTGTTCGCGAGTATTTCTCTGTCTCCTCGCTAGCTCATCCGCAACTTCATATAACTTATTTGTAACAGTAAAAGAAGGGCAGATACTATTAACAAGAATGTTATGCTCTCCTAATTCATTGGCAAGAGTTTTAGCATAAGCAACGACGCTTGCTCTTTGAGAATGGGCAATCAGCATTCCGGGTTGTTTTGCTGCTACTGAAGTCACAAAAATAATTCTACCCCAAGATTGTTTTTTCATTTGAGGGATTAAAGCTTCAGCTATATTCACCTGACTCATAAAAGTCAGATCGAATGAGCGCTGCCAATCCTCTTGGTTGAGTTCATAGTGCTGTTTGTAGGGCATACCACCCGTGTTGTTGACTAAAATATCAATTGTAGAAAATTTATTGGTAATTTGCTCTAGAAACCTCTCAATACTATTTTTTTGGCAAAGATCGACTTGAAGCGGTGTAATTAATTGCCCAATTTTGGCTTCTATTTGCTGGGTAGCCTTGAGTAAATTACTTTGATCTCTACTGCAAATAATGACTTGACACCCTTCCATTGCCAATCCTTGTGCGATCGCTTTACCAATACCTTTACTAGAAGCAGTAACTAAAGCCGTTTTACCAGTTAGTTCTAAATCCATGCTTTTGCTTGTACAATTATCCTTTCTTTATTACCAGTAAGGGGACGAGAATAAACCAAAATTTCCGATTTCACCTTATCAAAATCTGGTTTTGATAAGGTGAAATCGGAACACAAATACTCTGGGGAAAACCAGTAAAATTTTTGTATACCGAAATCTCTTGATTCATTTGCTTGAATTCAGTTAGGAATTTTGTTGATCAACTGTTGGTGAGTTGAAGAAAGAGCGGTCAAAAGACTGTCCCAAAATCTCTTGTCCGATAGAAGACAAAACGCGATCGCAATTGTCATGGAGAACGTAAAAAGATAAATCCCGGTAAATCCGCTCTAAAGAACTAAGTTGAATCAAAGAACGCGCTCCACAGGTTTTAAGACAATGATTTAATGTTTCCATTGCCAAGTTCTCAGTTAAGTAACGGGTACGATTACCTGCTCGTTTAGCCTCTGAATGTTGACCTGTTTCCCAAAGAGTCGCTGTATGACGCAACCATAATTGCATAGTTTCCAAGTTCATGGCGCTTTGAGCAATGCGGTGCTGCACATAAGGGTCGTCTTCTTTTCCCTGTTTCTTAACATAGGCTAAAGCATACTCATAAGCTCCCTCGGCAGATCCCAAAAAAGCAGCACCATACTGGGGAGTAAACCGCGTCTGCCACTCCTCAACAATATACTGACCGGGATAGCCAATTAAGTTTTCTTTCGGAATAAAAGTCTTCTCAAAGCGTACCAGGTAACTAATCGTACCTTTCATTCCTATCGGTTCCCACCAACTATCATCAAAGCTGACGCTAGGGTCTGACAAATCACAGGCTAGCATCAACACCGATTTTGCCGACCCATTACTATGACGCGCTCCCCCTCTTCCTAATGGGTTAACAAGCAGAATTGACCACTGCGCTTTGTTCGCACTCGTAGCGAATATCTTGGAGCCATTAATAATATAGCCCCCATCTACCACTTGAACCGTCGTGCCAAAGTCGATTTTTTGACCGGGAATCTTCGACTGGGGTTCTCCACTCCAAGCTGCCCATTTCTCACCCCGTCGGACAATACCTTCAAACCAGCGCTTTTTCTGAGACTCATTTGCCATTGCTGCCAGTAAAACCTGACAATTTGTATGTCCTTCCCAGCAACGAGCTAGAGATAAATTTACCTTTGCTAGTTCCTTAGTCATCATCCAGAGAGTAAAAATATCGCTGTGATGTCCCAGCCCTAAACCACCGTACTCAGTCGGTACGCAAGGAGCAATCAAACCTGCTTTCAAGAGATCCTCAAAATCTTCTTCAGGAAAACTAGCCGTGCGGTCATAGCCAGCAGCGCGAGAGGCAAACTTCTGGTTTGCTAATTCTCTAATGTGCTTTATAAGAACTTGCTGATCGGCAGCTAGATTGAGAGTCATGTAAATGGTAGATTGAGAATTAAGGTAAGTTCTCGTTTTATTTTACAATTTTTGGGTGATTTTACTGATAATTTAGCGTAACAAGTACAAAAGAACCTAATTTTTTCTAGAGATACATTCTGCGAAGGCAAAAATTGCTTATGAGTTGACCGCGATCGCCACCTTGATTAGTATAAAAATACTATAAAATAACTAATTCGCTCTTGAAAAATTTTAAAATACTTATAACTATTGACAAAACGAATAAAGTAAGGTAAGAAAATTTATTCCGCCAGAGCTTGATTGCCCAGAGCAACTGTAATAACCTAAACAAGAGTTCTTTCGCCCCGGATCGGGAAAAACCTAAATAAATTGAGTAATTCGCGACCACCTACCTCGTAAACATTTGTAAAATAAGTTAACAAATGATCATAGTCAGGGGTGAAACCGCTTTGGCGGCTGACCACTCCTTCCCAGCTAAATTGGGTTGCTACCAAGGTTATTGAGGTCAAAATATTAATGAAACGACTTGTTCTTACTGAACGTGCTTGTTTAATCGGTCACGTTTTATCGTTAGTTTTCGGTTGGGCGGGATTACTGATAGTGTTACCCAACCCCGAATTAATTGCCAGTTTGCCAGCGATCGGACAAAAAGCGTTTGCTTGGTCAATGGCAGGAGGCGGAGTAGTATATATGCTCTTAGGAACTGCGGCTGTCGCCATTTATGCCTACCGTACCCTCGGAATCTGGCACTGGCTAACATTTATGCTCCCGGCAATCTTTATTTCCTTGGGAAGCGAACTTTCCGGAACCAGCACCGGATTTCCCTTCGGAGACTATAGCTACCTCAGTGGTTTAGGGTACAAAATCGCTGGGTTAGTACCCTTCACGATTCCCCTATCTTGGTTTTATGTGGGCTTTAGCGGGTATATAATTGCTCGTGCCGGATTAGAAAGGTGGCTGAAAGCTAGCTGGTTACGAGACGTAAGTGCGATCGCCACAGGTTCCCTCTTGCTAACAGTGTGGGACTTCGTTCTCGATCCTGCCATGAGTCAAATGACAATGCCCTTCTGGGTTTGGCATCAACCAGGCGCTTTCTTCGGAATGCCTTACCAAAACTTTGCTGGTTGGTTTGCTACCGGATGCTTATTTATGACAGTAGCCACCTTCCTGTGGAAAAAATTCCCGGTAGTCATCCCCAGCAAACAGCTAGGATTACCTCTCGCCGTTTATTTAAGTAACATCGCCTTTGGTGCAGTCTTGAGTTTAGCGGGAGGATTTTGGATTCCGGTAATCCTAGGCGTAACTTTCAGCATCGTTCCCGCTTTAATTTTCTATCGCACCGCTAATTCTACCTCGATCGGCGACCTAGAAAAACTTGCCGAAATCCAACAATCCAAAGAAAAAACTTCCCAAGTACCCGTGACATCGGTGGGAGTGATCCCGGAGTGATTTGGTTGACTACCCTAATAATTGGTTTGAGTGAGTTACTCAACCAAGAAAGATTAGGATTGCTGAGTCTGGGGCTATTACTGCTCCAGCTACCCGCCGCACTAATCTTACTTTCTCGCTTGTTCAAAGGACCTTTGCGTCGTCCTCCCCTCGAACCGAAAACACCGATTCCCGAACTGTTGGGAGCAGTTAGCGTTGTCATTCCTACGCTCAACGAAGCTTTGCGAATTAGCCCTTGTTTAACTGGTTTAAGTCGCCAAAGCTACGAATTGCGCGAAGTAATTGTCGTCGATAGTTACTCGCGCGATCGCACTCCCGAATTAGTCCAAGCCGCCGCGAAGCAAGATCCTCGTTTTCGCTTGCTTAACGACCCCGAATTACCCCACGATTGGGTAGGTCGTCCTTGGGCGCTACACAACGGTTTTTTGCACTCTTCCGCGCAGAGTAAGTGGATTTTGGGACTCGATGCGGATACACAACCTCAACCGGGCTTAATTGCTTCAATAATTGAAGCCGCCGAGACAGACGGTTATGACTTAGTTTCTCTCTCGCCTCAATTTATCCTCAAATATCCGGGCGAGTGGTGGTTACAACCTGCGTTGTTGATGACTTTACTGTATCGCTTCGATCCCGCCGGGGCAAAGGCGGTGAGTCCGGAACGAGTCATGGCGAATGGACAGTGTTTTTTGTGTCGTCGGGAAGTTTTAGTGCAGTTGGGAGGCTATGAAACGGCGAAAGGCTCTTTTTGCGATGATGTCACCCTCGCCCGAAATGCGGCTGCGGCTGGGTTTCGGGTGGGCTTTCTCGACGGGAAAAAGGTGCTTAAAGTGCGGATGTACGAAGGAGCAGCAGAAACTTGGCGCGAGTGGGGGCGATCGCTGGATCTCAAGGATGCTGCTTCGTCTAGTCAGCTTTGGGGCGATTTATGGCTGTTATTCAGCGTTCAAGGTTTACCTGTGTTACTTGCGCCGATTTTGTTGATTTTTGTCGCACTTGGCTACAATTCCCCACCAGCAATGCTAGCGACGGGCTTAAACTTATTTTTGCTGATGATTCGTTTTGGGTTGTTATTGGCGATCGCGCCTTCTTACGATCGCCCTAACTCTTCCACTGCTTCTTGGTTATTTTGGCTTTCTCCCTTTGCCGATCCTCTCGCAGTTTGGCGTATCTTCTTATCAGCCGGGAAACAACCGACTCAATGGCGGGGTCGGGTTTATCAGTGAACAGTTTGGGACTGGTGATTGGGGACTGGGAAGGGGGAATTGGAGGTATTGGAAGAATTGGAGGTATTGGGGAGTAGGTAATTCATTTTTATCTAAAATCAAGGAGGTTTGATTATATGCCCACCAAACTTGTCGTAATCGGCGATAGCTTATCTCAAGGAGTAATTAGCGGTAGTATTACCAAAACCCAAGTTTCTTATCCAGCCTTAATTGCCGAAGCTTTAGGCTTAGAACCAGCTAAAATTCCCACATCTGGTAATAACAATAAGTTCTTAGTTCCTGATTTTGGTGGCGAAGGTGGTTTACCAGTAAATATGGAAAATATTCTCCGTTTACTGGTAAAAAAATATGGTTCTAAAGTCAGTTGGCTGGACGTTTTTCCAGCTTTTTTAACGCTCCGAGGTTTGTTCGATCGCGTCGAGGATTATTGGGAACGAGGTGAGGGAACTAAAGCTTCTCCTACAGGTCCAATTCATCATAATTTAGCGGTTTTGGGTTTTCAATTAGGTGATTGCGATACCCTAACTGAAGCAATTTGTCGCAGTGTAATTCCGAAACCTCAAGATGATTTTGTCGGACAAATTCCGGAATTTGCGATGTACCGTACCGCCAGACGGACGTTAAATCCGCGTTTTGAACAACGCTATGAAAATTTATCTCAAATTGAAGCAGCAAAAGCTTTGAAAGCTGAGTCAGGAGAAATTGAAAATTTAATTTTCTGGCTGGGTGCGAATAATTGTCTCAGTACAGTGATTAACTTAAAAATGAATTGGTCTTCTGAGGCTGATTTAAATAAATTAGCTCATGAACGAACAAATAATATTTGGCGAGCCGAAGATTTTCAGAAATTACTAACCAGAATTGCCCCGAAAATCGACGAGATTAAGGCAAAAAATGTCTTTGTGGGGACGATTCCTCATGTAACGATTCCACCTGTCAGTCGCGGCGTAAGTCCCGGGAAAACGGGAGACGAGGCGTTAAGTGCGGATGGTTATTTCGAGTATTACACTCATTTTTGGATTTGGGACGAGGATTTCGCGAAAGCACCGCGAAACTTTCCCAATTTAACTCGCGAACAAGCCCGCGAGATTGATAATGTGATTGATGAATATAATCGGGCGATCGCCAACGAAGCCCAAAAACGAGGTTGGTACGTGGTCGATATTTGTTCAGCCTTAGATAGACTGGCGTTTCGACGACGACAAGGAGCGATCGCCTACAATTTTCCCCCAGAATTGATCGCGGCGTTGAAAGCTAATCCAGCTACTCAAGATCGAGTCAGCGCCGAAGGTAGGGTTTTACTCGATACTCGCTATCTTCACCTCGATCCCCAAAGTCCCAATCCTTTAGCCAGATCCGAAGGAGGATTATTTGGGATTGATGGTTTTCACCCCACTACCGTTGGTTATGGATTAATCGCTCACGAATTTCTGCAAGTAATGAAACAAGTTACGGAAACTCAAGCGCTTAACTGGAAAAAAATTGTGGCTGCGGATAGCCTTTTGGTCGATCCGCCCTTGAATTTAGAACACCTACAAAGTACCCTCGGTTTCCTTTACCACCGCACACCATTACTCAAAATCATTGAGGTTGTCGGTGGTGATTTGGCGAGATAAGTGGTTTTGTAAACAGTCCCCGTCCTCTAAAAACGGGGATTTTCACTTCAGATCGAAAGTATTCCCAGAAATTTATGGGCTTAATTCTAGGCAGAAATGAGAACGAGAAAGATCGCCGAGTAACTTTGAGTGAGGAGAAACACTCGCGAAAATGTGCTGCAAGCTAAAGCGCACAATTACGTTAGTTCGAGAGAAACTGAGCTTAATCAACTCGTTCTAGTTGCCAAAGAATTTGATTACCTTCGCGTCGGACTCTCGACACAACCCAGTTACGCCAGGGCCAATTATCACCGCGACTGGTAACTGCACTAGCATTAACATCCATGAGATCGGCGAGTTCTGAACTGGTGATTAAATAACCTTTAGTAGCTACTTCATCAGCGATCGCTAAGGTTTCTCTCAAATTTCGCAGTTGAGCCACCCTAACTTCGCGGGGGACTGTGATTTCTTCCATCGTTGTCGTTGAAAATGATTGGCTCATATCTTGCTCAGAATTGTCAGTGCTGGATTGGCTATCTTTGTAAACTATCGTCACAGGGGCTTTTAAATCTGATAACCCTGTTACCGGAAGCTCAAAAGAGCTAGTTTCTGGCTCAGAATCGAGCCAAGAAAATTCTTGTAGCAGATCGGGTATTTGTCCGCGAGCAAAGGCATTAGCGATCGCGTCACAACGTTCGTTACCTTCGTCACCACTATGTCCCCGAACGTGCTGCCAGTCAATCAAAGGAGAATTTAGTTCATCGAGGGTTTTCCAGAGGTCTTGATTTTCTACTGGTTTCTTTTGAGAGTTTTGCCAGCCTCTTTTTTTCCAGTTATGAATCCATTGGGTTATTCCTTTTTGAACGTATTCACTGTCAGTATAGAGAGTAACTGGTTCAGTTTGGTTACTACTAGCGAAAATTTTCAAAGCGGCGATCGCGGCTTGTAATTCCATCCGATTATTCGTTGTCGGAGCGACGCGATCGCCCATTTCAAATACCGATCCATCAGCAAAATAAACTGCTACAGCCCAGCCCCCAGGACCAGGATTAGCAATGCAGGCTCCGTCGGTGTAAAAGCTTTTAATGATGCGAGTTGATGGCATTTTGTTGTTCATTAATGACGCAAGAAACGAATTATTGCTAAAACTATTAAAGCGGCGATCGCTCCGCTCAACACACTCCAACCGAAGGCAGGAGTCCACAAAAAAAACGTTTCTGAGGCTGTCTGCGCTTGGTTGGTTATCACCACTACGGAGATTTGGGAAATCGCTAATCCAGTCACAATAGCGACAACTGTAGGATTCACTGAGCGATCGCTAGCTGCTTGAGATATATTACTCGTTCCTTCTATGGTTTTGAGCAAGTTTTCTAGCAGTGTTAATCCCGGATTTAGATTCACGTAATCTGATTGTATCTGTCGCCAATACCGCTCCCTAGCAAAGTCACTAAATTCTTCCAAGAATTTTACCTCACCGTTGTTATTTTCTAACTGTTTTAGGCGCTTTTGATAATTTTCTAGGCTTACTTCTATTTTTAGCGCTTGAGTGTTTAATTCTCGTAAGTCTGTGGCATAATCTGCAAGCATACTTAAGCTATCGGTGAGTAACTGCTGTAACTCTTGCCACTGTGTTCTATTTGTTCTCAGATTTTTTGTTAATTTTGTTACTTCTTTGACTGTATCTTGTACCCAAGAATAGTTTTCTGTCAATCTGCTTTTTACCGAATTACTTTGGTAATATGTCCAGATTATTTTATTTCGATAGCAAAATAAACGAATTAGTTCGATATAAATATTCGGAATTTTCTTCCGAATCGAATTTATTGCTAAATTATGAGGAAACAGTAAAATTAAAAGATGATAATTTTCTTTACTTAAGTTTTCCACATCTGACGGTTGTCGCCAAAGTTCAAATACTGTTGCACCTAAAAATTTTCCTTTGCCGTAATAATCTCTTTCCCAGTCTTGTTCTGGAGCTATTTCTTTATAGCAGTTTTTGGCAATTTTCTCAATCTCGAAAACAGGCAGATTTTCAATTAGTTGCCCCCAAATCATCCAAGTCTGTCCAATTTTTCCTTGATTTGGTTCACCCCCCAAATGGGAAATAATTTGTTTTTTTATTTCCTTTAATTTGCTAATATTTTGAGGCAAACTATTCGGGGTTTGTTGACTATCGTTTGTATAATAACCCGAACAATTTACTTGCAAAGCATAAGTATCTCCTAATTGCAAAGGATAGTAATATCCATTAAGAGGTAGTTCAAATTCCTCAATTTGTTTCGCACCAAGCAATTCGACAAAACCAGCATTATAATTTTCAGTATCTATCAGTTTTTCTAAAAGAGAATCATCAAGTTTTTTAGACGATAAATTATAGTCAGAATTAGCATAAATTTTTTGCCAAAATTCTCTTTGACTTTGGTTTATTTTTGCTGCTTTTTCTCCCAAACCTTCTCGAAAATCATAAATAAATAAATCTACTGTGGGATAGATTAGCTGAATTTGTTCCTTCATTCGAGTCGTTTTGGTAAGTGAAATTTTGCGTTAAATTATTAGATAAAAAGTGATTATTTAGGGAAACCTATTTATTTTGCTCGAAAAAGTTTATCTTTCTCAAGCAAATTTGCTGACATTTTGCTCAATTATTTTCGAGATTAACTTGCTTGCAAATAGTGCTTGAAAAGAATGTCAGTTTTCTCTTTACTTCCTTGAAAAATAAGAGAAACAGCAAAAATAAAAGTCCCCTTTTTTATCTGCTCACTACCCCTTAGCAAAAGGGTAATGAGAAGCAGTAGGAGAGTGAAACTAAATTGCGGTATTACCGACAACGGTGGCAACATTTTTTCAAATTTTAGTTTCAACTTTCAACTTTAAATCAATTTAGCATTGCCTCGCGTCGCTTTGCCAAAGTTTCCGGATCGTTAGGGAGAATTTGCAGGGCTTTATCGTAATCAGCGATCGCCTCTGCTATTCTACCTAGTCTTTTGAGTGCATTACCACGAGCTAGCCAAGCCTTATGGTAATCGGGTTTGACTTCTGTTGCTCGCTTATAAATCAAGATTGCTTCTTGAATACGTCCCAAGTTCAACAAGGCGTTACCGTGGTTATACCAGGATTTGTAACTGTCAGGTTGAATCTCAGTAGTTTTTTGGTAAGCAGCGATCGCTTCTTGCCAACGTTCCAGATTGTATAACGTATTGCCCTTGTTATACCAGCTTTGGTAGAAGTCTGGCTGAATTTCTATCGCTTGCTCAAAACAAGCTAGTGCAGCTTCGAGACGATCTAAATTCTTTTGCGCTAAACCCAGATTATTCCACGCTTCATAATAATCTGGCTTGATTTGTGTAGCTTTTTCATAACTAGCTACTGCTTCTTCCCAACGTCCCAATTTTGCTAACGCACTACCCTTATTATTCCAGCCTTGGTGGTAATTCTGATTTACTTCTAACGCGCGATCGAAAGTCTCTAGTGCTTCGAGAAATTTTCCGGCTTTAGATAACTCTAAACCTTCATTGAGGATCGTTTGAATCGATTCTTCTTGAGCGCTAATTAATTCCAGTGATTCCGCAGTCTTTCCTTTATCTTCCTGAAATTTTTGGAATAACTCATCCACAATCGCTTCTGGTGACTCATTCTCTATTTCTAATTGCTGCGCTATGTGCATCACTACCGTAGGATCTTGCTTTAATTTCTTCAGTAGCGCATTGATAGATATTTCCTCTCCTTCCTTGATTTCACCAAATTCTTCCGTAGTTTCAGTAGTTGTTACTTGACTCGCTAATTCTGTGTCTCCACTTAGCTGAGAAACAGTGTCTAAAGCTATTTCAGCCCTTGAGTCATCTTCAGCAACACTTTCCTCACTCTCGTCTAAATCAGCGACTTCCACCACTCCCGCAACAATATCTAAAAGGAAATCTAGATCGTCAAAATCAGCTTCAGATGTCGTTTCTTCTTCCGTTTCGGTGGTTGTTTTTTGTACAAATTCTGCGTCTGAATCTACTGGTGAGATGATTTCGACTTCTTCTAACTCGGTTTCG
>JAWQFW010000193.1:0-10647 GCA_035968095.1 Oscillatoria sp. PMC 1068.18 | reverse complement strand
TCTTTATCCAAACCCTCTAGTTTGTTCTTATTCATAATTAATTTGTCTTACTTTTTTAGATATTTGTTATCATAATTGTGTAATATTAACCAATAAAAAAATATATGGTAATCAAAATTGAAATAGATGAGCGACTTCTTCAAGAAGCTCTTAATTTGAGTAATCATTCCAGAGCGAATTTCTTGATAGAAGCAGCCTTACGAGAATACATTCAACGTCGTAAACAAATCAAAATTCTGGATTTATTTGGGACAATAGATTATGAAGAAGATTATGATTATAAGCAACAAAGACAAAAAAAATGAACGTTATTGTTGACACTTGCGTTTGGTCACTCGTCTTGGGACGAAATACGCAAAACGAGAAAGTTCTTATTGTTAATTGGTTACGAGATTTCATAACCAATGGACAAGTTGTTTTACTAGGTGTAATTCGTCAGGAAGTGCTTTCTGGAATTCGCTACAAAGAACAGTTCACTCGATTACGAGACTATCTTCGTGCTTTTCCAGACTTAGAGATAACTACGGAGGAATACGAACTCGCCGCAGAATTTTTCAACACTTGTCGCCGTAATGGTGTTCAAGGTTCCAATACTGATTTTTTAATCTGTGCTGTAGCGCATTATCGTGGCTACAGTATTTTCACGACGGATCAAGATTTTGAGAATATGCGATCGCATATTCCAGTAGACTTGTATTTGAGTTGAGGATGGCGATCGCCCTGTTAAAATTACCATAAATTGTATTTTCTTTCTTCTTTATCCAAACCCTCTAGTTTGTTCCTATTCATAATTAATTGTCCTACTCTTGCTCTTGAATATGCTAAAATAATTATTTAATCGTAATCAGTTAAAAATAGACAAAAATAATGTCAACAGTTTATCGTCTCAAAGCTAATGAAATAGACAGCAGTTTTCTAGAAGAAATCAAAGCGGCATTTGGAGATAAAGAAATTGAAATTATTATTTCAGAACTTGATGAAACTGAGTATCTTTTTGAGTCAGAAAAGAACAAAAAACAAATTTTGAAAGCTATTCAAAATATTAGCGAACGTCAAAATTTAGTTGAAATTGATTTACCGAATTTACCATGAGCAGAAGAATTGTGTTTGAATCTTCTGCTTTTGCAGATTTTAATGAATGGACAAAATTAGATAAGAAAATTTATCGCAAAATTGTTCAATTAATTAAAGATATAGACCGATCGCCGTTTGAAGGATTAGGTAAACCTAAAGCTTTTTATAAGAAAAAACTCGTAAAGCTATGATCTAAAAGCGGAATTTAGTTTAAGGTCTTTAGTCATAGAAGCTTAAGTTTAGTTATTTTGAGATCAGCTACTTGAATCATGCTTGCTCTTTTTCCGCATAAAGTATATGGTTTGTTATTAGCTAGAAACAGATAGTGTAGAGATATCATGCCAAAGCGTTCAACACAATCCGATTTTAGGCAACTTGTACTCATTCCAGGAGTAGGAACACCCAAGGAGATTTTCCGAAGCTTTCGTAACTACTTAGCTGGGCAATTTGTGGGTGCAACTCGTGATGAAACCTTATTAGATGAACTACTCAAATGTCTATTCTGCAAGCTTTATATCGAACTAGAACTTGTTCCGGAACTCAAAATTGAGACAAGTTCCATAGACTACGCAAAAACAATTCGAGGTATATTTGCAAAAGTTCGAGAAGATTTTCCAGATATTTACACTTCGCAGTCCGAAATTATTTTAGATCCTGAAACAATTTACATGGTGATGACCAATTGTTCTTTTTCGCTCGTTGATGCAACCAGCGATCCAATTGGTGATGCTTTTGAAGTCTTTGTCGGTAGCGAATCACGAAGTCGTTCCGGTCAATTTTTTACTCCTCGTTCTGTTACCGATTTGTTAGTTAAAACAGTCGATCCCAAACTGGGGGAATCAATTATTGATCCGGCTTGCGGTGCCGGAGGTTTTTTAACTTCCGTAGTTCGTTACTGGATTGAAAAAGAATTTTCTATGGAAGAAATATCTAAGTTTGCCACAGATACCTTTTTTGGCATTGACAAAGATGAATATTTGGTTAATCTTGCCAAACTTCATGTTTCACTTTTAACAGGCGGACATCCTAAAATTTTATGTGGTGATAGTCTTGCATTCAATAATAATCTTTTATCCCTGCAAGAAAAAGCGGAAACTGAAGGTTTTGATATTGTCTTAGCCAATCCTCCTTTTGGCGTTAATATTGTCGCCGCTCAACCTGAAGTGTTGGAAACATTTCAATTAGCTCGAAAATGGAAATTCTATTCAGCACTTAACAAATGGAGTCCGACAACACGAGTGAAAAGTAAAGTCCCTCCACAGGTTCTTTTTGTTGAACGATGCCTTTCTCTATTAAAGGTCGGCGGCAGAATGGGTATTATTCTTCCCGAAAGCATTTTATCAAATAAATCCTATAGATATGTTGTTGAATATCTTTTAGAGCAAAGTCATATTCAAGCTGTAATTGGTATGCCAGAAGCATTATTCAAAACTTCAGGTAAAGGAGGAACTCATACAAAAACCTGCATTTTAGTAGCCGAAAAAAAAGGCAAAACCAACGGTAACAACAGGCAAATATTCATGGCTGAAGCCAAGTGGTGTGGTCAAGATTCTCGCGCCAAAAAAATTGCAAATAATGATCTACCAACTATCGGAGAGCATTTGCAACTCCTCAAGAATAATAAATCTTTTAATCAATCTAGTCTGGGTTTTCTGATCGATATTGATGCCATAAAATCAAATGTTTTGTGTCCTAGATATTACGATCCTCAAGTTGATGAGAACTTAATTTCTTTAGAAAAAACTCATAACTTGCTGAACTTTGGTCAATTGGTTCGAGACGGAATGCTAAAAGTTTCGACGGGAGATGAACTCGGTAAGCTTGCTTATGGAACTGGCGATATTCCATTTATCCGCACTTCAGATATTAGCAATTGGGAACTCAAAGCCAATCCAAAACACGGTGTTGCTCGACACTTTTTTGAAAACTTAAAGAAAAAGCAAGATGTTCAAGTTAATGATATATTAATGGTAAAAGATGGTTCATATTTAATTGGAACTTGTGCAATTGTTACCCAATATGATTGTGAAATTGTTTATCAGAGCCATTTGTATAAAATTCGTGTAATGCCGAATAGCTTGGGTTTAAATCCATTTCTTTTACTGGCTGTTTTAAGCTCACCTATTGTTCAACGTCAAGTCAAATCTAAACAATTCACTCAAGATATTATTGATAGTCTGGGTGAAAGAATTAATGAACTGATTCTCCCTATTCCCAAATCCGATAAAGTTTGCAATGAAATTACAGAAATGGTCGCAAAAGCAGTTAGTGACCGTGTTGAAGCCAGAGAACTTGCAAAAAAAGCTAGATTAGCCGTAGCAGGAGAATAATTAGAGTATAATCATTACAGTATAATTAACTTATTATGCCCAGTCTTCATTTTCGTAGTTGTGAGCAATACGCACTAACAGATTTCTCACATCTTCGAGACTCATGCTACCTTGAATTCTGTTTCCATCAGCAGATATCCAACTTACATTTCCGGGAACATGACCCGATACAAGACTATTTGGATCATCAAGTTTAAGCGGGTTGAGATGACCAACTTGGAAGTTTGATTTTCCATGTTTGGGGTTCATTAATTCATCTCTAAATTCTTCAAACTTAAGAGGTTCTAATGTGATCGGACATCGGGAGACTTTCATTTCTTTAGGAAGAATTTCTTGATCTTGAAGCATCTTTCGGAAATTTGCTGGAAACCCTTCAAATGCACAAAGTTGTGTAATTAATTCATATTCAATGGCTAGACAAACCCGTCTGAGAGCAAAATGAACTGAGCGAGGGTGAGTTTCCCATCGTTTCTCTCGGTTGGTTTTATGAATACCCGTTAAAACTCGATCTGTCAGGTATGTTTTCACCTTAATTTTGTTATTAAGAACTTTCTTGAAAAACTTAGCATCAGGACTGGTTTTTGAATTAATAAGATACTGTCGCAATTTAACCGTCCCGATCGCATTTTCATCAACAATCCAGGCTAGATTACCTTTTCGGTGAATTTGGGTAGCTGTATCATCAATTTTGGGTCGTTCTAAATAATCAATGGGCAATTCATAGGGAATAATACTAGAGTTTAAAAATAGATTTAACACTTCAAAATTTTTCGGGTCACTCAGCCAACTGTGGGTAAGCTTTAAAACAAGATCCTGAGCAATTTCCAGACATTCTTCAAAAGAACATTCTCTTGGATCTCCTCTCAGTTGTGAGTACCACCGAGTACGAAACTTAGTTGAATCAATCTTCAGAATTTTAACCAGTTCAATTAAAAAAGCATGGCGGAAGATTCCATAACCAAGCTTTTTATATTGGCTTTTACTGAATTGATTTTTTAACAAATTTATACTGTCAAAAATTACTTCATTATTAGAGAAAATAGACCAAACGCTTTCATAAAGTGCTTTGATACTGAAACGCTCAGATGCGATGAGTTGATCTATAATTTCCTGCATGATGACTTATCCCCTTGATTAAGAGCTTTTTCAAACTCAGCAATAAAAACAGAAAGGGGAATATCAAGTGCTTGACACCAATCCTTCAACTCAACGAGATCAAGTCTCCGCTCACCTCGTTCACATTTACTAATAATTGATTGAGTGGTTTCAAGTCGTTCAGCTATTTCTTCTTGAGTAAGTCCTGCACGTTCTCGTATTTCACGAAGCAGTTTGAGGAAGCATTTATAGTCCTCTGAAAAGACAGATTTTTTCATACCCTTTCTGTTTCTATAACGCAAGGGTAAAGTCCATCTTTGAATAGTCCAAAATCGACTATTGATAATTTGCTTGTAATGAATATTACTAGCTTATTTTACTACTCCCATCGATTCAATAATTCCCACCCCCAACCCCAAAGATTAAAATTTAGTAACATTACGACCCACCACTCAAATCCACTGCTAACGTAAAAAGTTAACGCTAGGGGTGTCCGGAAATCCGGGCTGAGAAAGACCCTTAGAACCTGAGTCTGGGTAATACCAGCGGAGGGAAGCTGTTATTTGAGGAAGATCGAGAATGAGATCAGAATGGATCGCTAAACGGCGTGGTGATGGTAATCTGAGTCAAATGCACTACGCTCGTCAGGGAGTTATTACCGAGGAGATGCACTATGTTGCAAAACGGGAAAATCTCCCTGCGGATTTGATTCGTGAGGAAGTGGCGCGGGGTAGAATGATTATCCCGGCGAATATTAATCACGTTAATCTGGAACCGATGTGTATTGGCATTGCTTCTAAGTGTAAGGTTAATGCGAATATCGGTGCGTCGCCAAATTCTTCCGATCTCAGTGAAGAAGTAGCAAAGCTGAATTTGGCGGTAAAATATGGTGCAGATACCGTGATGGATTTGTCTACTGGTGGCGGTAATTTAGATGAAATTCGCACGGCGATTATTAATGCTTCGCCAGTACCAATTGGGACAGTTCCAGTTTATCAGGCTTTGGAAAGTGTACATGGTAAAGTGGAAAATCTCACGGCTGATGATTTCTTGCACGTTATTGAAAAACACGCCCAACAAGGTGTAGATTACATGACGATTCATGCCGGAATCTTGATTGAACATTTACCTTTGGTGAGAAATCGGATTACTGGTATTGTTTCTCGTGGTGGTGGTATTTTGGCGAAGTGGATGTTGCACCATCACAAGCAAAATCCGCTTTATACTCACTTCCACGATATCGTCGAAATCTTCAAGAAGTACGACGTTTCCTTTAGTTTAGGGGATTCTTTGCGTCCCGGTTGTACTCACGATGCTTCCGATGATGCACAATTGGCTGAGTTGAAAACACTTGGACAGTTAACTCGTAAAGCTTGGGAAGATGATATCCAGGTCATGGTGGAAGGTCCCGGTCATGTCCCGATGGATCAAATTGAGTTTAATGTGAAGAAGCAGATGGAAGAGTGTTCGGAAGCACCTTTCTATGTTTTGGGTCCTTTGGTGACGGATATTGCTCCTGGTTACGATCATATTACCTCAGCGATTGGTGCGGCGATCGCGGGTTGGCATGGCACAGCTATGCTTTGTTATGTTACTCCCAAGGAACACCTCGGTCTTCCTGATGCGGAAGATGTCCGTCAAGGCTTAATTGCTTACAAAATAGCTGCTCATGCTGCGGATATTGCTCGTCATCGTCCGGGAGTACGCGACCGAGATGACGAACTCAGTGCCGCCCGTTATAATTTTGACTGGAATCGTCAGTTTGAGTTATCCTTAGACCCAGAACGGGCGAGGGAATATCACGACGAAACTCTACCCGCAGATATTTACAAAACTGCCGAATTCTGCTCGATGTGCGGTCCGAAGTTCTGTCCGATGCAAACTAAAGTCGATGCCGATGCACTGACTGAATTAGAAAAGTTCTTAGCTAAAGAACCTGCAACTCAGCAAAGTTAATTGACTCGTAAAAAATAAGTTGACAAAAGCTCAGTTGTGTGGTATGCAACTGAGCTTTTTTTAGGAGAGTGGGCGATTGATTGAGTAGACAATCGATTTTGGTAAAGGTAGAGTAGTCCAGATTAAGAGCGATTAAGCTAAGTTTTGGCGATCGCCCAATCGCCCAGTCCCCAATCCCAAAATCAACGTTCCTCAATCGGAATATAAGCAGCCTCACGAGAGCCAAGATAAACTTGAGTCGGACGGAAAATGCGATTAACCGCCAATTGTTCCTTCCAGTGAGCCAACCAACCCGCCACGCGCGCGATCGCAAACACAGGCGTAAACAAATCACTCGGAATCCCCAATTTCCGGTACACCAAACCCGAATAAAAATCTACATTCGCATAAATTCCCTTATGTCCTAATTTCTCTTCAACCACTTTTTCCAACTCAACCGCCAACTCGTAATACTTGTCATAACCAGTCTTTTCAAACAACTGTTCAGCTAAATTTTGGAGAATCGTCGCGCGAGGATCTTTCACCTTATAAACTCGGTGTCCGAAACCCATAATTTTCAACTTTTTCTCGAAACAATTTTCTAGATAAGGTCGGATATTTTCCAAGGTTCCGATTTCTTCTAACATCGAAATTACTTCTTCATTCGCACCACCATGCAAAGGACCTGCCAAAGTCCCCACCGCCGAAGCAATCACCGCATAAGGATCGGTCAAAGTTGAAGCTGTCACCATTGCACTAAAAGTCGAAGCATTAATTGTATGTTCCGCGTGCAAAGTCAAACAAACATCAAAAATTTTCGCCGCCAAAGGATCTGGCTCTCTTTCAGTCAGCATATACAAAAAGTTAGCCGCATAATCCAACTCATCATTCGGCTTAACCGGATCATTTCCCTTACGCATTTGATTAAACGCCGCCACCATTGTCGGAATTTTCGCGAGCAACCGCACCACCGCCTCGCGAATATATTCTGGGTTATCCAAAGCACGACGAGAATAAAAAAGCCCCAACGCAGCCGCAGAGGTTTGCAGCGCATCCATCGGATGACCAGTTTCCGGAAAACATTTCATCATATCCCGAATCCGATATTTAATCCGTCGATGGTAAATAATATCGGTTTGGAAATCTTTGAGTTCTTCTTTTGTGGGTAGTTTACCCCAGATCAACAGAAAAGCAGATTCAAGGAAAGTACCTTTTTGGGCTAATTCTTCAATGCGAATACCACGATACTCTAAAACCCCCTGTTTTCCATCCACATAACTTATACTGGACTGAGCGGCGGGGATACCTTCTAAACCTGGTTTATATTCGCAGAGCGTCATAATTGTACCTATAACTACGGGAAAATTATTGAAGATTAATTTACCGAAAAAACTTCGGTAAAATATCTGTTTTAGCTAAATAAAACAGTAGCTAAATTAACCATTTGGGAGAAGTAAGCAAAAATAATTTGCTATTACCCGAAGGTTGAGTTTCTGGAACTTTTAAACCGATGATACCAGCTTTTTTTACCACTAGCTTTGCTTCTATTTTTCCCGAAACTAAAATTTCCGCCCAATTGCCGAGATCGGGCTGATGACCAATGAAAGCCGCCCCACGGCACTGATTTGTTTCCAGCCAGTTTACCAAAGCCTGAACATCGCCGTCAGGAGCCAAGGCGGGAAATTCAACTACTGTTGTCCCCAAGCCTACTTCTTGGAGAATTTGGGCAGTTTGTTGCGCTCTGACTAAAGGGCTGGTAAAAATTGTCTCCCAACGCAAGCCGATTTCGTGAAGTCGCAGAGCAACCTTTTTTGTTCTTTGACGACCTTTTTCGGTGAGAGGACGATCTTCATCGCGATCGTAACTTCCTCGCTCGGCAGCGATACCGTGGCGAATCAGGTAAATTTCCATTTAACCGAATTACACTTAAAAGCCAGAGATTACACTATCATCTGGATTCACTAAACGCAACAGCTTTTGTTTAATTTGGGTATCGAAAACTTCCCATTTGATTTTGGCATAATCCGAGTTATCATTGAAGCCATAAAGAAAACCTAAAGGAATTTCAAAGCCTCCCGCCATATAGCGTCCGCCGCCGAAAAAGCGTCCTTGAGCATCTTGACCAAAAGCTTCTTTAATAAACTCATCAGGATCGAGAGTTAGTTTGCTGGTTCTGAGTGAACCGATTACCAATTCGAGTTCCTCATCTTCATCGTGAACAATCCCGTAAACAACTGCGGTATGGACATTCTCTTCGGTAACTAAAAAATCAGCAGCTTGAGGAATCGCATCGCGATCGTCGTAACGCAAATAACCCACACCAGCGATCGAGAAACTATTTTGGACAAGGCGATTTTTCAGCGATCGCTCAATCACATCCATCACCCGCTTAGAACGAGCCGACTGTAAAATCGCCTTCAGCAATTGCGGATCGTAAAAACGACTCAGAAACGCCGCAGCCAGAAAATCTTCTTCCTGTGCTTGTAACAAAACATTAGTATCCGATCGCAAACCGTGCATCAAAGCCGTAGCGCATTTAATATGCTGGTTATTATTCGTGCTTAACTTCAACAATCCGGCTTCTAAATACTCAGTGACAATTGTCGCCGTTGCTCTCGCTTGCGGACGCAAATCAATAAATTCCGCCTTAATTTCTCCCTGAGAGCTATGATGGTCAATCACCACAATCAAAGGAATATTTGCCTTTTTTACTAAAGCCATCAATTGACTGGTCGTACCTTGACCATCCACCAGCACACAACCATGATAAACTGATAAATCTTCCTGTTTAACATTTGGTACAGCCCAACGCTTCGCAGGTAAACCCGTTAACTTCACCAAAGCAATATTCTCTTGATGAGAAACCATCCCAGCATAAACAATCTCGCACTGAATATTATATTGCTGGGCAATCAAACTATATGCCCAAGCACTAGAGAGAGCATCAGGATCGGGAAAATCTTGTAACAATACTAATTGACGTTCGCCGCGATGATGTTCTAAAGTTTCTCGCAGAGCTTCGACTAATTTTTCTATTGGTGAATCTGTTTGCTTTAAATGCTGATAATAAATATCTCTCTCCTCGTCTCGAAAAACTGACTCTGGGTAGCTAACAGAAGATTTTTCTTTAGCTTCAATTATCGCCGCATCCAACTTGGACTCCGCAGCTACCAGCGAGTTGTTGGCAGAACTTATAGATTCTGAGGGCATAGTTAACTTACTCGCAATTAAAATTATCTCAGTGCTTTTACAGCAGCTTGCCGTAATTATGCAATTAAACTGAGCTACGCTCAACCCCCTATCTAAATAATTCAGTTAAGTTATCCAAACAAGATCCTCTATCGAGACGAAAAGCCTAACTCCGTCTCGGCTGCATGAGACAAAAAAACCTGCTTTCGATTAATTGCAGGAAACCTAGATACCAATTACATATTTCTTCCACTCCTGATTGCGATCGCCTTTCACGTTTTTGATGATTTCAAAGTGAAGGCTACTATAAGGTCGGCGTGGCTGTCGTTTCAAAGGCATACTAGCTTCTTTCGGAGTTCGGTTGCCTTTATTCACGTTACAACGCACACAGGCGGTGACGATATTCTCCCAGCTATCTCCCCCACCACGAGAACGGGGAATGACATGATCGAGGGTCAAATTATCGCCTTTGTAACTACAGTATTGACAACTATGCTCATCTCGTTCGAGAATGTTACGTCGGGTCAGAGGTATTTCTTTATAAGGAACCCGCACATAGTAACGGAGTCGAATCACTGTTGGTAAGGGAAATTCGCTATAAAGATACTTTCCATTATGTTCGACTTGCTCTGCTTTGCCTTTGAGCAATAAAACCACTGCCCTCCGCCAACTGGTTATGTTAAGCGGTTCGTAGGACGCGTTAAGCACTAAGACCTTGCTCATTCGCTTGTCGTTTTAATTGAATGATTATTATCCCAGATGTTAACACAACTGGATTAGGGATTGGGGATTGGGGATTAGGGATTGGGGGAATTGGAGGAATTGGAGGTGTTGGGGGAATTGGGGGAATTGGAGGTGTTGGGGGAATTGGGGGAATTGGAGGAATTGGAGGAATGGGGGGATTTCGAGGAATTGGGAGCGATGTGTGTGTAGGAGACATCGAGGTGATCGGTGTCATTAGGTGGTTACTACTCGTGATCGGTGCATGATCAAGTTGTACGTCAGGTGGCTGTAATGGTGGGTA
>JAWQFW010000192.1:0-10755 GCA_035968095.1 Oscillatoria sp. PMC 1068.18 | reverse complement strand
GATTATCCATTTCGTTAGTTTTGAGATTTAGTTTATAAATGAATTCAGACGAAGCACAAAATAAAAAGCCAGATTTATTTTCTCAACAAATAGATGAATCAACACCAAAAGATAAGTCAGATGAAGCAGCTAATCTTCAAGGTGCAAAAAATTTATTCGGGGAAAATATCTCATCTATACCTGCGGAAGAAAAACTAACTGATGAACGACAGTTAAAAGAAAGTTCTCAACGCGAAAGTCAGGAAGAAATTCCTCTCAATTTAGAGCAGCAAAACATTAAGAAAATTGCCTCTAATCAAGAAAACAGCACGGCTACAAGTTCGAGTGAGTCAGCGACAAATCAGTTCCCATTACAATTAAAATTAAACGCTGATGAAACAAGTGCAAACTCGCCAAATTTAGCAGCAAATAATGCGTCAGATTCAGAGGAAGAAACAACTCAAGAAGCAACCGTAGCCGAATTTTCGATCACAAAAGAAGAAGAAAGTCAAGAAGTAAAAGAAATTAAATCGGAAATTGCGGAATTAAAGCGACAAAAAGCAACTTTAGAAACAGAAATAAATAACCTCCAAGCAAACAAAAACCAACTAATTTATGAGCAAGGAACAGAAGTAGGAGCAACCTTGTCGAAGATGGTTAGAGAAGGTTTACAGGAACTAGAAAGACGTAAACAAGCATTAGAAATAACTGTAGAACAACTCGAACGTCGTCGCGATCGCGTTCGTGAGGAAATGCGTACCAGTTTCGCTGGTGTCTCTCAAGATTTAGCGATTCGCGTCCAAGGTTTCAAAGATTATCTAGTTGGTAGTTTACAAGATTTAGCCGCAGCAGCCGAACAGTTAGAACTTCCCAGCTATGAAGCTGACGACGTTTGGGAAACCTCTCCCCAACAAGCTTCTCCCGCAACGACAAACCGGGATACTGCACCAACTCCGGCTTTTGCAGAACAAGCTTTTCAAGACCAAACTCGACAAATTCGGACGATTCTCGATCAATATCGCACTTTACCAGATTATTATGGTCCGCCGTGGCAATTGCGTCGTACTTTTGAACCAATTCATGCGGAGAAAGTTTCGACTTGGTTTTTCTCCCAAGGAGGACGAGGTGCGATCAAGTCGATGGGGAGTCGGTTACAGAATATTTTACTAGCTTCGGCAACTATCTCCGTGATGAGAAATATGTATAGCGATCGCGTCCGCACTTTAGTTTTAGCAAACACTCCCGAACGTCTGGGAGAATGGCGTAGAGGTTTACAAGATTGTTTGGGTATTTCTCGTAGTGACTTCGGACCCGAAAGAGGAGTAGTTTTGTTTGAGTATCCCGAAGCATTGGTACAAAAAGCAGATCGCTTACTCGAACAAAAAAAATTACCTTTAATTATTGTTGATGAAGCTGAAGAAGTGATTAACTTGGCTTTACTTCAGTTTCCCCTCTGGTTAGCTTTTGCAGCCGATCCGCAGCAAATGTCTACTTATATGTATTGAGGATAATTTGATGCGGTGGTAGAGGCGTTTTTGGCAACGTCTCTATCAATTATATCTAGCTGCCACAGTACAATTGTTGGTTTTAGTTCAAGAACAAAACAAAAATCATGTCTAAAGTCAGTGTTGATGAAGCTGCTCGTAATTTCAAAACTCTTTTAAATCGGGTAGTAGCAGGAGAAGAAGTAATTCTTATCGAGCAAGACAAACCAGTGGCTCGTCTGATTCCACTAGCAACAAAGGCGGATTTATTAGCCGATCTGAAAGATTTTCGCGAATCTCTAGCTGTTACTGGTGAGCCTTTGAGTCAGACAGTAATTAAGGTACGTCAAGAGGAGCGATATTGATATATTGTGATACCAGCGTTATTGCTCCTTTCTACTGGGCAGAAGCTCTTAGCGATACAGTTGAAGAATTAATGAGAACGGAAACTGAACGTGGATTGAGTCAGTTGGTTGAAGTAAAACTGTTTTCGGCATTGTCTCGCAGGGTCAGAATGAAAGAAATATCTCAAGAAGATGCAAGAGCTATAGCTACTCGTTTTCAAACTCATCTAGACAGCAATTTTTACACCCGTATTCCTTTAGAGTTAGTTCATTATCAACTAGCCCGCGATTGGATAAGTCGATTTGATACTTCTGTGCGTACTTTAGATGCGCTCCATTTAGCCTGTGCTAGCTTTAATAACCTTTGTTTAGTTACTGCGGATGATGCTTTGGCTCGAAGTGCTGAAGCATTGGGTGTCGAAGTACAGTTACTGGCGATCGCGCCATAAATAAGGAGAATTATCAGGTCGCCTCGCTGGTAAAATGCCTATGTAGGTGAATGAATCTTTGCCTCTCGATCAATTGAGGCTATTTAAAAATAGTTATGCTGATTTCATTTTTAATTAGTGGATTACTGGTTTTAGTTGCTTATTTATTAGGTTCAATTCCTAGTGGCTATTTAGCAGCACGTTGGTTAAAAGGAATTGATATTCGCGAAGAGGGATCTGGTTCTACCGGAGCAACAAATGTTTTACGAACTGTAGGGAAAACCGCAGCAGTTGTGGTGTTATTATCAGATTTATTTAAGTCGATGGTTGCTCTGTTGTTAGTTAAGGGAATTTATGCTTTTATTTCTCCTGCTGTTTTAGAGCCTATTTTACCTGTAAGTTGGCAATCTTGGTTAGTTACGCTAGTAGCGATCGCGGCAGTTTTCGGTCACAGTAAATCAATTTTTCTCAATTTCACTGGTGGTAAATCAGTAGCATCCAGCTTAGGTGTGTTGTTAGTCATGAATCCTTTGGTTGCTTTCGGGACGATCGCCGTTTTTGGAGTTTGCTTATTAGTGTCGCGAATTGTTTCCTTAAGTTCGATTGCGGGCGCGATCGCGGTTAATATTTTCATGATTGCACTCGCACAACCCTTAGCCTACGAAATATTCGGCTTATTCGCGGGAATTTACGTGATTTGGCGACATCGTACCAATATCGAACGTTTATTGCAAGGAACTGAACCAGCGATCGGACAGAAGTTACAACAAGAATAAGCGATTATTGGCGATCGCTGAAATTTATTAAACTTCATTTTTGCTTTTTTGCTTATTTTTCACAATCGAACCTGTACCTAAAACCACAAAACTCAATAGTGCTAATTTTCCCATTGGTTCAGGTACAGAAACTCTCGATAGTTGAATATTATCAATTAACAATCCCGAATCAACTACAGTGTCTCTACCATCTAAAATTCCCAATCCAAGAATATATTCGCCGCTAGTTGGAATGACATACTCAAATCTTTGGAAACCAGTTTCTTCCCGAAAAGGTGTCAAAGAATCAAAGAATTCCGCAAAAGTTGTATCTGCTAAAGCTGAAGCAGAATTAAGTGAAACAAAAGCTAGATCGTTATATAAACTGGGCGTAATTTCATTCGTTAAAAAATTCCAATTAAACGTCAAAATATCTCCCGCTTTTGCAGTAAACTTCTGTTTAATTGCTGAACCACCCGTAGTATTAACAAAGTTTAAACTGTCTAAGCTACCACTAGCTAATCCTAAAAACGTTTCAATATTTGCGTCAGGATAGGTAGGGTATTCAGTTGAAAGCAAAGCTTGAAAATTACCTGCTGTTAACCCCGTTCCAAACCCAGTAGTTTGAATGCTGGTGTTACCCAAAGTTTCCCAGCCCGTAAATTGACCTGTTTCAAAACTTCCATTAATAATTAAAGGTTGCTTGGGTGGGGAAAAAATAACTGGATTGAGATTAATATTTTCAAATTGACTTATTTCCGCGCTAGCTAAAATATCAACTTCTGACAACAGTTTGCGCTGATTGATCGTAATCTCTGGATACATTACTGCTGTAGAAATATCGATGTATCCACCACCGTTAATCGGAGTAATGGGAATTTCTGTTCCTAGCCAATTACTGAAAGATTTGATGTCAATATCTTTATCTAAAATTGTCTCAAATTGAAAATTTAGATTATAGTTAAAAATATTTAAGCTATGACCGATTTCTTGTAAGGCAACGGTGAATAAATCATAACCTAAAGCTGCATCACCAATGCCATTTTCGTAAATCCGTCCGGTATTGATTTCACCTGCGCCTAAATTCTCACTATTTGCGGTAAAATTGAGATATTCTTCGCTTTGATAAGGTGTAGCATCGAGAAACCAATTAATAGTTTCCTGATTATTAAATTCAATCGTACCAACTGTACTACGAGAAGGAAAGGTATTTTCTAGGCTATTGCGTGTATATGTCGCTAATCGATCATCGTTGTGAGAATTCCAACTATAATTTAAGACTAAAGTGTAGTCATCGAGAATGGCTTCTTCCCATAAATCTGCCGCAGCGTTAAAAATGTCAATTATGTTACCTTCTCCGACAGAATTATTTGGTGCAGTTCCCCCTGTATAGTTACGGATGAGTGTGAGTGCTTCGGCTTTTACTGTTGCTGTTAGGAAAACGGCTAGGGAACCGATAATTCCAATTTTCCGGGCTGAAAGCTGTGTTTTTTTGCTGATCATCGCTATTCTGTTTTCGGGAGTTCTATCTCCCAGAATATACTTAGGTCTGCAAGGAAAAATTCGGCTTAAAGTAGTAGATACGCGAAGATTAACGATTTTATTTTTTTTCTTTGAAGAAAGTTTATTCATGGTGAGAAACTTCTCCAGAAAATCTACTTTTTTTTTGAAAATTGGACTGAGAAACTTTGCGGAAAATTACTCACTTAAATTACTTTTTTTCGAGATCAAAATTGATTTTTAAGTGGCAATTGTCATCATGAATTAATTCTCGGTGGTCTTGCATTTATTGACGATTTTGTGTTTTGGAGTTTATTGACCTAATTCTTGCGATCGCCGTGCTGCGGCTTGGACTGCTTGAATCAGAGCAGAGCGAAAACCGAACTTTTCCAACTCAACGACACCAGCAATGGTTGTTCCTCCGGGGCTGGTCACTTGATCTTTAACTTCAGCCGGATGTAAACCCGACTCTTGGAGTAATTGAGCCGTACCGAGAACAGTTTGGAGAGCCAACTGAGAAGCGATCGCGCGAGGCAACCCTGCCGCCACGCCTCCATCTGCCAAAGCTTCAACGGCGATCGCCACAAAAGCCGGACCCGAACCCGAAACTCCAGTCACCGCATCCAGCAAAGACTCTGGTACTTCCACAACTTGCCCAACCGCCGCAAAAATCGACTGCGCCAAACTCACCTGCTCCGAGCTAACCTGACTTCCAGACGCGATCGCCGTCATTCCCGCGCCCACAGTCGCCGGAGTATTCGGCATCACCCTAATCACAGACTGCCCCGGAAACGCTGCCTCCAGACGACTTATCGGCACACCTGCCAAAATTGAAACCACCACAGGAGAAGTTTCCCTTTCCCCATGCAAACTCGCAACCACCGCCTCAAGAGCTTGGGGTTTAACCGCCAAGAGTAACACCTCATTTACCGAAGCTGCCGCTTGGTTATCAGCAGTTACCTCAACCCCATACTTTTCCTGCAAATAATCCCGGCGTGCTGATAAAGGTTCACTCACCAACACAGTTTCCGGAAGATAAACTTTCTTCGCAATCAGGCGGGATAAAATTGCTTCTCCCATTACCCCGCCACCAATCAAACCTAACTTAAAACTCACTTTGTCAAAGAGTAATAGTGCATTGCTATCAGCCCGAAGCCAATAGCAACTGTACAGAAATTACATTTTATTGGGCAGCAATGCGACTTGCTTCTGCTGTCCAAGCAGGTGCAGGTGCAGCCGGACGATTCGCACCAGCAGGAGTATTTCTTGGTGCAGCAGTTACTTCATGAACTACACCACCAGACTGAGTGCTAACTTGAACACAGCTTGGTGTGAACAGAAAAATACTTTCGCCAATCCGCTCTTGATGACCATCGATCGCGTAAGTACCACCAGCCACAAAATCAACTGCTCGTTGCGCTTCATCTGGGTCCATGATCGTCAAATTCAAAACCACCGATTTGCGTTCGCGCAAAGCTTGAATAACTTGAGGCATTTCTTCAAAAGAACGTGGTTCAATCACCACAACCTCCGAAATTCCCCCAGTTGCTCCCGGCATTCCAATCACATTACTTCTGGAACCTGAAGCCATTGCTGCTTCCGCAGCTACACCTGTTCTGCGAGGGCGACGAGGGGTAGTACGTTCTTCTTCTACCGGACGAGGAGGTTCTTCATTGTAAACATTGGGATAATCTTCCCCTTCCATTTCCTCTTCGTAGTAGTCGTATTCTTCTGCTTCATTCATGCCAACGAAATCTCTTAATTTAGTAAAAATTGTATTCACGGTTTACTCTGCCTTACTTAAGTTGATCTGATTTGAACTGGGAAACCGGAGCATCAGAAGGTTTTAGCTAGATTGGTTTATTTTAATGATTTAGCAGTCAGGAGACAAAATATTTCCGGATATTTTTCTCTTTAGTTACTGCAAAATCGACTTTTCAGTATACACGAGTCGGCTGGTTTAGTGGTAATTCCAGATTACTCGCTTAAAGCTTAATTTCCTCCCGACTATCCATCCATAATAGCTACAGCTACTTTTAGTTACACCTAGTTATACCCTCAATTGAGCCTTTGAGTTGGCTATATGTTATCTTATGCCATTTCATGTACTCAAATTTACTCTAGATTTACCACGTAGCTGTAGCGATCGCTGAGTTTGGGTAGTTGATAGTTGTAGTTACTCTATCCCGAATTTACTCAATCTCTTGACCCAAAAATAATTCTTCCTAAGCGCACCATCGTTGCTCCTGCTTGCACTGCAAAAGGATAATCTGCGGACATTCCCATTGATAACTCTTGGATGTCGAGATTTGACCAATTTTGCTGCTTGATTTGGGTCGCTAGCGATCGCACTTCCTCGAAGGCGCTGAGAGTTTCGGCTTCGGTTAATCCTAAAGGCAGAATTGTCATTAAACCTTTAATTTTCAGCTTCCTGCATTGGTCTAATTTTGGTAAATCTGCTTGTAACTCTGGCACACTCCAACCATATTTGTCTGGGTCTGGCATAATTTTTACCTGAAGACAGATTTGCGGTGCTGAGGGTAGGTCGGTAGCTAGCCGATCTAATCTTTGAGCTAATTTGAGGCTGTCGCAGGTGTGAATCCATTGAAACTGTTCGAGAGCTTTTTTTGCTTTATTACTTTGTAAATGACCGATAAAGTGCCAACAAATATCGGGTAAGTCTGTTAACTGCTCTTGTTTTGATAAAGCTTCTTGAATCCGACTTTCAGCAAAATCGCGAATTCCTGCGACGTATGCTGCGCGAATTGCTGCTACTGAAACTTGCTTCGTAACTGCAATCAAGCGAACGTTTGCTGGAAGAGAGGAGCGAATTTTTGTAATGCTTTCAGTGATTGAAGAAGTCATTGGAAAGTTTGTTTGTGAATAGCTTGTAGCTGTTCGTAATCTTGCGGTGAACCACCACGACGCAATTTCCGCAGGCGATTTTCTACCATGAGTCGCGCATCCGATCTACTAATTGGCTCAAAAGTAAAATTTTCTTGAGTAACTGATACCAAAAAAAAGAGGCGTTGAGCATAAAGAGTTGTGTACAGTTCTTGATGCTCGTCTACCGAGCAAACTCGATATAAAAGACCGAAGGTAGGATGATTTATATAGGTTTCCGTGTTCATTGAGAAATTTTGCCAGAAGAATAACCATCCCCAAAAGGAGGAAAGACTGTACTGAAATTAATTTTTGGGAAGTTTTTTGTCTGAGTTTTGCCGCAGTTCTACCCAGATCAATAAATTTAGGAGCAAACAGCTTCAGATTGATTAGGTTGATAATATCCTGTTCTGAGGTCATTTCAAGACAATTATGATAATTAACAACCAGAGCAGTTTTCGATATTCAAGATCGCTTTTTTGCTCTTCTTCAATCAATTTTTTTGACTTCCCTTTCCAACTAACTCTACTGCCTGGATTTCTTCAGGTGAACAAATGCTGACAAACAGCAATCTGTAGCTCGATTTGATAGCTCTCAATTATGTTGTCAAGACTTATTAATTTTTCCCTGAAATTCTTGACAAAAAATTACTTATGTCTATAGCATAACCGAGCTAGGAGAAACTCTGTGAGAGAGTAGGTTAGCTGTAATGAAATCTACCTATTCCCGAATCGAAGATTTGGGTAGGTTGATAGGTAACGATCGCGACTTTGGCAGATATTTACCGATTTTGAGCGCCTTTTTCCGCGATTTCTCGCAGGTCAAAAATGCTTTTATATGTTACCACTTTCTTTTTTCTTTTCGCATCTATCCCGAAAATTTCACTTGTGGGGCTTGTGTTCGAGTTACCTTTGTCTGAGTTGGGAGTAAACTGGTTGAGTGGTTGGGGGCGATCGCCACTGCAAAAATCTGCTTCTGAAATCTGCCCTTTTTAGCTCAATGTCGAATTCTTCTATATCACATTTTCGCTTATTTGTCAAGCAGTTACGCCCCAAAATAAACTCGCGCCCACCAAAAAGGAATTAAACTCGCCAAAGCCAGCCAATCGCCCCATCTCAGACGTAGCTGATGCCATTTTACCTGATGGCGGTCGGGAGTAGTAAAGCCGCGAATATCCATCGCGATCGCAATTTGCTCGGCTCGTAACAACAAATTTTCCAGCAATCTTTCCGCAACCACCAACCAAATTTGGAAACCTTTCCGCAAGCCCAACTTTTTCCAATTTATCGCCCTGGTGCGAATTGAGCGAGCTAAATTTTGCACTTCCTCCAAAACCAAAGGAATAAAACGCAAAGAGAGAGTTAAAGTCAGGGTAATCTCAGTAATTGGTAAACGGAAAACTTTCAGTGGTTGCAGCAAATTTTCCAATCCCGCAGCCACTTCCTCCGGAGCAGTAGTTAACAAATAAAGCGTCGTGCTGTAAATTAAAGTAAAAATCACCGTACTGACACGCACGGCTAAATCCAAAGAACGACGAGTGATCGTCACTCGACCTTTTTCAAACAACACATATCGATAATCTGTAGGTTGAGGAAAATCCAGATCGAGAAGCGGTAATCGAGGTTGATGCTCCACAGCCAACCCATCTGGAGCCAGACAAGTAATTATAAACACAAAAACACACAAAAATAGGAGCCAACCCATTTGCTGTCGCCAAACGCGCACCGGAATTGCGGCAGAGATAGTCAGCAAAATCAAGATTACCACCAAAGCGATGCGCCAATAAGGATTTGCCAACAAAGGTGCAGCCAGAAAACTCATCAACCAAGCCAATTTCACTCTCGGATCGAGATAATGTAGCCAAGTAACAGGTTGTTCCAGGTAAGATCCTAAAGGCAGCGATCGCAGTAAATCCATTAGTTAGTCATAAATTAGTAAGTTTACTTAACCTTAGTCGCTCGATTCAAGCTATGTTCCACATCACGAGTCTTTTTCCCACGCCAAAAAATCCGAATTGGCGTTCCCATAAAGCCTAGCTGCTGACGAAACTGGCTTTCCATATAGCGACGATAATTATCGCTAAAGCGTTTCGGATCGTTAACGAATAAAGCGATCGTCGGCGGTTGAGTAGTAACTTGAGTACCATAATAAATTTTACCTTGGCGACCTTGGCGACTTGTCGGTGGCGAGTGCCAAGTAACTGCTTCTTGAATCACTTCATTAATTACGGCGGTACTAACCCGACGATTATGTTCTACTGCCGCAGTATCCACAATATCTAAAATATTTTTGACCCGCTTACCAGTCAAAGCACTGACAAAAATTACTTCCGCCCAAGTCAAAAAGTAAAAACGGTTTTCTAAGTGTTTTTTATACTCATAAATTGTATAAGAATCTTTCTCGATCGCGTCCCACTTATTCACCACGACAACCGCCGCGCGACCTTCTTCAATGATTCTATCTGCTAATTTTTGGTCTTGGTCAGTCACACCGTCAAGGGCATCAAGTACCAGCAACACGACATCAGCCCGACGAATTGCCTTAAAAGCCCGATTAATACTGAAAAACTCCGCCCCATAGTCAACATTTTTCTTGCGACGAATTCCCGCAGTATCGATCAAACGATAAGTTTTGCCATTTCTTTCGACAACAGTATCGATCGCATCGCGAGTTGTTCCGGAAATTGGACTGACGATCGCGCGAGTTTCACCGAGGAAAGAATTCAGTAAACTTGATTTACCCACATTGGGACGACCAACGATCGCCACTTTGATTTCCTCAACTACTTCAATTTCGTCCTGCGACGGTAGATAAGTAATTAATTCATCGAGTAAATCGCCCGTACCGCTACCGTGAATCGCCGAAACCGCATAAGGTTCCCCTAAACCAAATTCCCAAAACTCCGCCGCTTGCGCTAGCGCCATTTGGGGATTATCACATTTATTCACTGCTAGGAGGATAGGTACATTTTGGAGACGTAGCCAATTAGCAATTTCGCGATCGGCAGCCGTTACACCCATCTGTCCATCGACCAAAAAGATCGCCACAGATGCTTCTGCTAGAGCCGTCAGCGCTTGTTCGCGAATCAAAGGGAGAAATTCGGTATCGTCGTCGAAAACCAAGCCCCCAGTGTCCACAACTTGAAATTCACGATCCTGCCAAAAAGCGGGACGATAAGTGCGATCGCGGGTTATTCCTGGTTCATCATGCACGATCGCTTGTTTGTCTCCCGCTAAACGATTGACAAAAGTTGATTTACCTACGTTGGGTCTTCCGATAATTGCGACAATTGGTAAAGGCATTTTGGTGATTGGGGATTGGAAGTCATTGACATCCTCACCGCCGTAAACGGACAGTGATTCCTAAACCTCACGATTTAAGT
>JAWQFW010000191.1:0-10856 GCA_035968095.1 Oscillatoria sp. PMC 1068.18 | reverse complement strand
ATTTACTTATAAGCTCAGAAATGGATTTATCAGAACAAGACAGAAAAAATTTATGCCAATTTATTGCCAGAATTAAACAAATTGGTATCCAACCTTATGAAGTAGCTTTTTGGTTACTGGAAAAAGATGTCCAAACAATTGAAAACATCTTTCAAAAAGAAGCTGCAAATAAAAATCCTGAAGCAGCAAAATTATTTGCTTGGGTAAAAGAAGAATTGATGACGAAATTTAGCCATGATTATAAAATTCAGCAAGAAACACTAGACTATCTTTTGTTATACAGATAATTAATTAGTAGCTGTAGAAAAATTATCCAGAGACGAAAGCAAAGCCAATAATTGAGAAAAATTAGTAATACTCAGCTTAATTAAACTCACGCTGACGACTTTCTTGAGTAGCGATCGCGATCGCTAGTGGTAAAATACGGTGTTCTGTGACTTGAATCCGTTGGTGAAGAGTTTCCGCAGTATCATCAGGTAAAATCGGGACAGCCGCTTGGAGTAAAATTTTCCCACTATCCACTGCTAAACTTACCAAATGAGCAGTACAGCCAGTAATTTTTACATTAGCAGCTAAAGCTTGTTCCACAGCACGAATACCTTTAAAACTGGGTAACAAACTCGGATGGATGTTCACAATCTTACCAGGAAAAGCATCAAGCAGCACTGGAGTCACAACTCGCATCCAACCAGCCATAACAATTAATTCTACCCCAGCTTCTTGAAATTTTTCCACAATTTGGCGGTCTAAATCTTCGCGACGGGAAAAATCACGGTGATTAAGTAAAATTGCCGGGACACCCCAAAGTTGCGCCCTTGCCGCCACCTTAGCCCCAGGATTATTATAAATCAAAAGGGGAATTACTGCTTGAAGCTTGCTATCCGCGATCGCTTGGATTAAAGCTTCAAAATTGCTACCATTACCAGAAGCCATCACTCCTAACTTTACAGGTGGATTAAGTTTTAATTGTTCTCCACTAAAGCTAGGTGAAATTAAATACTGTTGATTATTCATAATTTTTGCTTCATTTCAATAACTCTCTCCAGATCATCGCCAAACTATACTTAATAGCTAGCAAAAAACAAGATAACTGATGCTCAAACTAAATTTTAAATCTTTTTTAGATCGAGATGCAATTGCCGCTTGGATTTTCCTAACACCCGCACTTATTTTCCTCGTAATTTTTCTCTTTTTTCCCATAGTTTACCTTTTGGGACTTAGTTTCACAACTGGTAGTTTTTCGGCTACAGGTATTCAATGGGTTGGTTTGCGTAACTATTTACGTTTAATTGTCAATCCCGATTTTTGGCAAGTTTTAGGAAACACCGCTTATTTTACCATTGCCACAGTTATTCCTAGTTTAATTATCCCTTTACTTTTAGCAGTTCTCTTAAATAAATCTCTCGCTTTACAAGGATTATTGCGTACTGCTTATTTTCTTCCTTCGATAACTTCTTTAGTTGCTGTTGGTTTAGGCTTTCGTTGGCTATTTCAAAACCAGGGACCTGTAAATAATTTTCTGATCGAGATTGGCTGGCAACCGATACCTTGGTTAAATAGTACAATGTGGGCAATGCCCGTGCTAATTTTGTTAAGTAGCTGGAAACAAATCGGCTTCAATATGGTAGTATTTCTCGCAGGTTTGCAAACTATTCCTCAGTCTCGTTACGAAGCCGCAGAATTAGACGGGGCTAATGAATGGCAAAAATTTTGGTATCTTACTTTACCAGGATTACAACCTAGTTTCATTTTTGCGATCGTCACTACGGTTATTTTTACTTTACGGAGTTTTGAACAAGTTTATTTAATTACGGGCGGAGGTCCGCTAAATTCAACTAATCTTTTGGTTTACTATATTTATCAAGAAGCTTTTGCACGTTTTGATTTTGGTTATGCTGCGGCTGCGGCGACTATTTTATTGTTAGTTGCTTTAATTTTGGTTTATTTTCAACTGAGATTTACATCAGCAGAAAAATAAATAAATTCAAACGATCTTCGTTTATGTCAATTATTTACCGAAAAAAAACACAATTATTAGCCGACTACGCACAGCAAGTTTTAAGTAATTTCAACTCTGACGTTATTGCTACTTTGAATCGGAGACAAGTTCCTACCAGCAAAATTGTTTCTCTGGAATCAGTTTACCAAATTGAGATTAATTTAGAAGACCAAGTTAACCTAATTTTAATTCAAGCAATTCTAAAAAAACAAATTGAAGCTGTTGCTGAATTTTTGCGTGACTTTCATATTGCTATCAATGGTCAAAGAACAAGTATTTTTCAAATCTATGAAGTAGAAATTAAAGTTAAAAACTATTTCCAATGTAACCTCAGTTTTTTAGCAGGAAAATTAAGCGTTGAATTGTCTTATTGGCAAATGCTTATTTTCGGGCGCTATCTCTCAACTCAAAGACTTAAAAATTATTGGAATCAAGGGAAACATTTACCTAAAAGTTCGCCTCTACGTCAACTTTGGTGGTATTTAAATCCTTTAGGAGAATTTCGCTATAATCTGCGTGCAAATCTCTGGCAAACTGGGGCAAAACAAGCTACAAATATAAATAAATTACTGTCAGATTACGCAAAAATAAATATTGCTGATGAAACTAGCAAAAAAAATTGGCTTTCGGGCGCGATCGAGGTGCTACAATCAATAATTAATGAAGATAAATTAGGGATTAACCTCGCCGAAATTTTCTTGCAGCAAGACGAAGAAACTTTAGTAAAATTTTTACATTCTTACCAGCACAATTTAACTGATTCTAGTTACTTGGAAACTATAATTGATGCTGTAATAACTACCATAAATCAAGTAATTAGTCAAGAAAAATCAAAAATTAATGTAAAAATGTTTGGTTTTGTTAATGTGGGAAATTACCATCGTATCGACGTAGAATTAAACTTTAATTTTGGGAATATCAAAAAATATCTGGAGTTAGTCCCGCGAGAAGTAGAAATAAAAGCAGTTTTGTTTGGTTTTGTCAATGTATATACCGTAGACGACATTACAGTTAAAGCCAAGATTATCAGTTCGTTAAAAATAGATTTAGAAACGGCTGCTTGCGAGCGATCGCTACAAGACTTACAATTAATTTAAGTAGTAAGAGACGTTACACGAACGTCTCTACTCAACTACAAAAGTAGTTAAAGTTTAAGAAAATTACTAACTTTTAAATGCTGATTTAAGCATCATATTCAACATGAGGCATTCCATAAAAATAATCTTCATGCTGTTGTGCAAGTTCAGTAATTTTCCTCTCTAAAGCAAAATCTTCAATCAATTGCATCAAAGCTTCAAAATCAGCATTATTTATGGATGGTTCGGGAGGAATTTCTGTTTCCAAAAAAGTAATAATAACCTCTTGACCATTATACCCTTCAACATATTCGTTTAGTTGAACGATTCCATCACGGAATGTACCTTTGATTGACAACATAGGTTCCTAATTCTAAACAAAAATTTCCACCAGAGGAAACAGACAAGAAATTGTCGTTCCTCTATATCCTTGCTTACAAGCATAGAGGGATCGTACCCGGAAAATTATTTAATTTTGATGGTATATTTTTCTTGTTTAGGCTGGGGTGAAATAGGGGGTTTTTACCAAGTAAGATTCAGATTTATGGGCAAAATAAGCTCCGAAGATATTAATCACTATAGTTATAAATCAGTGCAAAAGCGTAATTACCAACTAAAATATTTCTATGATTAAAGATAAACTTTTTTCTTGGCTACCTCACTTCAGACGTGAGATTTGGATTCTGGCGGCTGGTAGATTATTATCCCATATCGGGAGTGGATTTACTTTATTCTATGCGCCGATCTTTTTCGTTAATGTAGTTGGTTTATCAGCCCAGTCAGTGGGAATAGCAATTGGAAGTGCTTCGATTTCTGGGATTGTTGGGCGCTTTTTAGGAGGAATGTTTGCTGACTCGACATTTTGGGGACGTAAACGTACTTTATTACTTGCGGCAGCTATTTCTGCTTGGGCTGACGTGATGTTGGCGCTGAGTGGTAATTTTCCGAGTTTGCTATTTGGTAATCTTTTGATGGGGTTAGGTATGGGTTTATATTGGCCCGCGACGGAAGCGATAGTTGCTGATTTGACTAATAGCGAACAACGCAAAGAAGCTTTTGCAATTACGCGGTTAGCAGATAGTATCGGGTTGGGAATTGGGGTAATTTTAGGAGGTACTTTAATTGCGACTGCGGCTAATTATCGGGCTTTGTTTGTGATTGATGGGATTTCGTTTTTAGTCTTTTTTGGAGTAATTTATTTTGCGATTGCTGAAACTCATCAGTCTCAATCTCGGAATCCTAAAGCTGGACAAGGTTGGTTGGTAGCATTGCGCGATCGCCGTTTACTCGTTTTCGCTTTGGCTAATATCTTCTTCACGACTTATCTGTCGCAAATCCAAACTACTTTACCTTTGTATTTTCGTAACTTTGTTCATGCTTCCAGTACGGAAAGTGGCTTTTCCGCTAATGTTATTAGTATCCTCTTTACTTGGCACGTTGTCTTTACGGCGATCGCCCAATTACCTGTCGCCCGTTTCCTCAAGTATTTTCGGAACACTCACGCCTTGGTTGTCTCAATTCTACTTTGGGGCGTAGGCTTCATTTTGGTTTGGGTGACGGGATCTGTGAACAATTTGGCAATTATCCCCGCTATTAGCGCTTTATCAGTCTTTGCCCTCGCTACAGTTGCTTTTACTCCGGCTAGTTCGGCTTTAGTTGTCGAGATTGCACCCGACTCTCTACGAGGGATTTATTTTTCGATTAGTTCCCAATGTTGGGCGATCGGTTATTTTATCGGTCCGACTCTCGGCGGTTGGGTATTAGATCGCTCCGCCGATCTCGCTGATGCTTTCTGGCTGGCGGCTGCGGCGACAATCCTCCTGGGGATTTTGACTTTGCAATACCTCGACCGAATTTGCCGCTCCCGCCCATCTAGTTAATGAGCGCTAATTATCTCTTGACATTTTTGCAAGCAATTGTTACATTAATTTACATAAGATAACAAAAGTAAACAAACACTTTAACAACAGAGGTAAATAGTATGGCAATCTTAATTAGCTTAATCGTCGTTGGTTGGGTAGCAGCAGCAGTAATCGGGACTCAAGCCTATTTCCGAGGCGAACAAACCAAGCCCATCCACGAACGCAACTGGCGTTCGGAAGGCTTCGAGAAAATCGCTGTCAGCGTCACTGCTCAAACCACCGACTACAGCAACCGTACCCCCGCTTTTGGGATGGATGCTTACTCCAGCCAAACTTTACCTAGCAAGTAAGTAAGAAACCCGTAAAATTATTAATTAGCCTGCTTCAGTGGGCTAATTTTTTTGGTTGCAGAAACTGAAGATTAGTGTGATTCAATTATTGACTTGATAATACAGAAACAAAACTCCGTTTTGATAAGTTTGACTTTTGGTGAGTTTTAACTGAGTTTGTTGAATAGCTCCGGAAAAAAGAGGGATACCTGAACCCATCAGAAACGGATTTATTTTTAAAATAATTTGGTCGATTAGTTTTTCCGTAAATAGAGTTGTTGCTAAATCTGCGCCACCACAAAGATAGATATCTTGTCCGGTTTGCTGTTTCAAATTGCTGACAAACAAAGCCGCATTGTCGCAAACAAGTTCAACTTGCTCATCGGGGCTGGTTTGCATTGTTCGGGAAAAGAGGTAACTTTTCAGGGTTGGATAGGGGTTAGTTTTTCCTTCCTTTAAGCCGATTTCGTAAGTTTTACGTCCCATGAGAACAGTATCAAATGACTGAAGAGATTCAAGATAATCTTTAATTTGTTCTCCTTCGGGAAGAAAACTATCAAATGAGCCATTTTTGTGAGCGATAAAACCATCGACACTGCAAGCAACGTAATATTTTAATTGGCGCATATTTCACCTTTTTTTAGTAGCGTCAAGATTTAAACAACAACTGCTAGATGAAAATTTATTTGCGCCGTTGTTGTAAGATTCGATAAACGGATCGTAATTCGACATTGTGATGCGCCAGAGCCACCAAAGTGTGGTAAAGTAGGTCGGCAACTTCAGCCGCGATCGCCTCTTGCTCATCATCTTTACAAGCCATTACCACTTCTGCGGCTTCTTCACCAATTTTTTTAAGAATCTTATTATCTCCGCCTGCGAGTAATTTACAAGTGTAAGAATCTTCACTAGGATTATCCCGGCGATCGCAGATTACGTCAAATAATCCCGATAAAGTATCTGCGGGTGGAGCGACTTTTTTTCCTGCTACCTGATGAAAACAACTACGCTCCCCAGTGTGACAAGCAATGTCACCTATTTGCTCAATACTGACTAAAATAGCGTCGCTATCGCAATCGTAACGGAGACTGCGTACCTTTTGCAGATGACCAGAAGTTGCACCCTTATGCCATAATTCTTGACGAGAGCGACTCCAGTACCAAGTTTCGCCTGTTTCAAGCGTTTTTTGTAAAGATTCTCGATTCATCCAAGCCATCATCAAGATTGTACCGTCAAGATAATCTTGAGCGATCGCCGGAACTAACCCTTGTTCGTTATAGCGAATTTCGTCTAGGGGTATCGGGAAAATTGGGGTAGTAGCTTCTTGATTTGACATCTAACTATTCAACTATCTCATCTAAAGGTAAGATTTGCACTTTCCTTATCGTAAGACGCGATCGCTCTTTTGCGTCTTGATTTAACTTCCAATTCTGATTTTCTTTAAATATTTGTAAATCTTTTCTCTAAACTCTCTAACCGAGACAATATAACAGTTAATAAAGACAATCACATTTTTTCCAAACCAAAATTATGACAACTAATCCTGGAAGAGGAAGCACAGAAGCAACTTTATCATCTCCAGAAAAAAGTGAAAGTTCAGTAAATTTTTTACATCGACAAACAGCAGGATTTTTAATGAATCTCCGTCCCGAATTTGTGGCTTCATCCCTCAAAAAAATGTTAGGCTTTCAGCGCACAAATGTTACCACCAATGACGGAACCTTTTATGTAGATATTTCTTCTTGCTTAGGATACCAACTCTTTAAAGATGGTGTCTACGAATCAGGAATGCGCGAAGTATTGAAAACTTACTTGCATCCGGGAAACATTTGCGTCGAATTAGGAGCCAACGAAGGATACTTTACCGCGATCGCGTCAAATTTAGTCGGCAATCAAGGTAAAATAATCGCCGTAGAACCCCAAGAACGTTTACAACCAATCTTGAGAGAAAATCTGCGTTTAAACAACTGCGAAAACGTAATTATTTCCCAAGTCGCAGTTTCCGACAAACCCGAAAAAGTGACATTATATATTTCCCCAGACATGAACACAGGTTCAACTGGGGCGACCAAAATTTCCCGTTTCTCGCAACCAAAACAAGAGACAACTGCACTCACCTTAACCCAACTGTTCGAGCAGCAAGGAATCGCCACCTGCGACCTACTAAAAGTAGACATCGAAGGATTTGAGTACGAAGCAATTTTAGGTAGCAAAGAACTATTCGAGCAACATCGAGTTCGAGCGATCGCCTTAGAGCTTCATCCCTATCATCTCGCCAAACGGGGACTCTCCGCACAAGATATCGTCAATTTCTTAACCAGTTGCGACTACCAACTAAAAATGCTCGGAGACAACCACGTCTATCTCAGCCCAGACTACCAGTGAACGAGAGAAACACCAGGAAGCGATCGTCCACTCAGGCGCTGACGCGATCGCCTCAATCACCATTAATCTTTCACCCACGTACAAATCTTATTTTTCCCGAAAAATTCCCTTCCACAAAGAGATAGAGGAACTTTGAGCGCCACCATCATCGCGAAAAAAACCAGAAAACGCGATCGATTCAGCCCAAAAAAGCACCAAAATTTACTAGAATTTGTGAACACTAAAAGCTAATCTGCTAGATAAGTTTCTACGCATCTAACTAAGGAGAGAGCGTTGATTACCACCACTTCTTTTAAAACCACTAAATCAGAAGAAATTTTTGCTGCCGCTCAAAAGCTAATGCCTGGAGGTGTTAGCTCTCCAGTACGAGCATTCAAATCCGTCGGCGGGCAACCCATCGTCTTCGATCGCGTCAACGGAGCCTACATCTGGGACGTTGATGACAACAAGTATATTGACTATGTAGGCACTTGGGGACCTGCCATTTGCGGTCATGCTCACCCAGAAGTGATCGCCGCCCTGCACGAAACCCTAGAAAAAGGCACGAGTTTCGGCGCACCTTCAGCCCAAGAAAACGTCCTCGCAGAAATGGTCATCGAAGCCGTACCCAGCATTGAAATGGTACGCTTTGTCAACTCCGGTACAGAAGCTTGCATGGCTGTACTGCGACTGATGCGAGCTTTTACAAGTCGCGACAAAATCATTAAATTTGAAGGCTGCTATCACGGTCACGCTGATATGTTCCTCGTCAAAGCAGGTTCGGGGGTTGCTACCCTCGGTTTACCTGACTCTCCTGGCGTACCCAAATCAGCCACCGCTAACACTTTGACCGCACCTTACAACGACCTCGAAGCCGTCAAACAACTCTTTGCTGACAACCCCAACGAAATTGCCGGAGTCATCCTCGAACCAGTCGTTGGTAACTCTGGCTTTATTCTTCCCGATGCAGGCTTTCTAGAAGGTTTGCGTCTCCTAACCGAAGAAAACGGCGCACTGCTCGTTTTTGACGAAGTAATGACCGGATTTCGCATCGCCTACGGTGGCGCACAAGAAAAATTTGGCGTTACCCCCGACTTAACCACCCTCGGTAAAGTTATCGGTGGCGGACTACCTGTGGGAGCCTACGGCGGACGCAAAGATATCATGTCAATGGTCGCACCTGCTGGACCAATGTACCAAGCCGGAACCCTTTCTGGTAATCCTCTCGCAATGACAGCAGGAATCAAGACGCTGGAATTGCTCCAAAAACCAGGAACCTACGAACATCTCGATCGCATTACCAAAAAACTGATCGATGGTTTGCTTCAAATTGCTACCGATGCTGGTCATTCGGTGAGCGGAGCCAGCCTCAGCGCCATGTTTGGAATGTTCTTTACAGGCGAAGAAGTTCATAATTACGACGATGCGAAAAAAGCGGATGCCGCTAAATTCGGTCGTTTCCATCGCGGAATGCTGGAACGAGGAGTTTATTTGGCTCCTTCTCAGTTTGAAGCAGGTTTTACTTCTTTAGCTCATACCGACGAAGATATCGATCGCACTCTTGCGTTAGCCAAGGAAGTTTTGTCTGGCTTGTAAGAGATTTATCGGGGCAACCACTGGGGGTTGCCCCTACTGGGGATTTTCAGTTATCAGTGAACAGTCAACAGTAAACAGTAAATAGTGAACAGGGAACATTGCTTCTTGTCTCCAATATCTGCCAATATCTACTGATAACTGCGTGCTAACTGTTCACTGGTAAATGCGGCTACTTGCTAACTGATAATTGCTAACTGATTATGTCTATAAATCAACAATTGCATCTACCACTCATGGGTTGTGGAACCTGGGCGTGGGGAAACCGATTACTTTGGGGTTACGATCGCAGTATGGATAGCCAACTCCAAGCAGTTTTTAACCTTTGTGTTCGGAATGGAGTGACTTTATTTGATACAGGTGATTCCTATGGAACTGGAAAATTAAATGGACGCAGCGAAAGTCTTTTAGGACAGTTTTCCTCGGAATATTCGGGTTTAAATTCGGAACAAATTTGTCTCGCTACCAAACTAGCACCTTACCCTTGGAGATTAACCCGCAATTCGATGATTTCTGCTTGTCAAGCTTCGGCGAAAAGGTTAGGGAGAAATGTGGATTTGGTGCAAATGCACTGGTCAACTGCAAACTATTTTCCTTGGCAAGAATGGCAATTATTAGAGGGTTTAGCTGATTTGTATCAGCAAGGAAAAGTTAAAGGAGTTGGTTTATCTAATTATGGACCCAAACGGCTGCGAAAAGTTTATCAAAAATTCCGCGAGTTCGGCGTGCCGATTACTACTTTACAAGTGCAATATTCTCTTCTCTCTACCTATCCAATTACTGAGTTAGGGTTAAAGGAAGTTTGCGATGAATTGGGAATTAAGTTAATTGCTTATAGTCCCCTGGCTTTGGGGATTTTAACTGGAAAATACTCAGAAAAAGATTCTTTGCCATCTGGACTGCGGGGGTTAGTTTTTCGGCAAATTTTACCGGGAGTTAAGCCACTTTTAGCTTGTTTAGAAACTATTGCTAAATCGAGAAATAGAACTATGTCTCAAGTGGCAATTAATTGGTGTATTTGTAAAGAAACTATTCCTATTCCTGGGGCAAAAAATCCCGAACAAGCTCAACAAAATATCGGCGCTTTGGGTTGGAAATTAGATGCTGGGGAAGTGGAGGAAATTGACAAAGTTGCCGCTAATCTTGACAAAAAAATGGTACAAAATATTTTTCAAACTAAGTGATTTTTAGGGCAAGATTTTCGTTAGTTTTTATTTGAAAATACAAGAGCGAATTATAATAACTTTTGGGGTTTGCTCGCACTCACATTTTCTCTCCTCTACTCTTGATGATAGAATTTAATTAGACATACTTTCACAACTTAGGATTAAGCCTAGTTAAATTAATTATGACTTTAACAATAGAACAAATACTTGAAAGCACCAATATCGAACAAATTAAGAGTGTAGATACAGAATTTGAACAAATAAGAGCATCTTTAGAGAAAAGTTTTTCTTCTCAGGATGCCGATCTTACTAAAGAGTATCTCGAAGATTTTCAACAAATTGAAAAAATATATATTGAACTTAAGAAGACTAACGATTATCGCAAAAAGTTTGAATACTTTAAAAAGCTCAAAAAGCTTTGGAAAAACTTTAAAGCTCAGGATAAAAAGTTCATTTCGCAAGATATTGTG
>JAWQFW010000190.1:0-10967 GCA_035968095.1 Oscillatoria sp. PMC 1068.18 | reverse complement strand
CCCAGTCCCCAATCCCCTGATTATGCTAAAAAATGGAAGAAACAGCGATCGCTCCGAGGAAGAGGAAATTTATGTATTTAGTTACTGGTGCAACTGGCTCAATTGGACGACGAGTAGTAAGATTATTGCGAAATCGAGAAATACCCGTGCGAGGATTCGTGCGTCTTAGCTCTCGTTACGAAGAACTAGAAGAGCGAGGTGCAGAAACTTTTATCGGTGACTTACGCGAACCCAAAGACATCGAGAAAGCTACCCAAGGGGTCGAATATATCATCAGCACTCACGGTTCCGATGGAGATGCTCAAGCACTCGATTATAGAGCGAATATTGAATTAATAGATCGCGCGATCGCCAATCAAGTACAGCATTTTGTCTTTATTTCCGTTCTCGGAGCAGATCGTGGTTACGAAGATGCTCCCACCTTCAAAGCCAAACGAGAAGTAGAAAAATACCTCCAAAAGAGCGGTTTAAATTATACAATTTTACGACCTTCCGGATTAGCCGATAACCTGCTGACGGCGGCGGAAAGATTCCGGGATACAGGAATTTACTTATTAATTGGATCTCGCCGCAATCGCTCGTCTCTCGTCAGTACGGACGACCTAGCTCAAATTACTGTGGACTCAGTTACAAACGAAAAAGCCAAAAACCAAATTTTCTCCGTTGGGGGAGCCGATATTCTCAAACGAGAAGATATTCCCCAAATTTTCTCGCGCATCTTCAACCGAGAACCAATTATTCTCAATCCACCGTTGTTCGTCGTCGATGGTCTGCGTACTGGTTTAGGATTTTTGAATCCGCAAGCGCAAAAACAATTAGGTACATTTCGGACATTATTAGCAAACGAATTTTTTTGCACACCCGCAGAAATTGCTAATCTCGAATCAATTTACCAAATTCAGATGGAATCCTTAGAAAGTTTTCTGCGGCGTTATTTAGCGAGCTAAAGAGGACATAAGTCCTCACTACGAACAGGGACAAACTTTTGTAGTTTGAACAGTAACTAACTGGCGAGTGTTCTTTTCGCCTCTTCAGCAACTTGTTCAACTTCGTCCTTAGCTAGTTTTTCGATGACTAATTTCGCTTCTTGTCCACCTAAACGACCTAGGGCTTGAACCAGACGATAACGTACTTGCCAATCTGTATTCGCAACCAACGGAACCAAGAGAGGAATAGCACGGGGATCGCCTAATTCACCAAGAGAACCGATTGCGGAAGTTTGAATCAGATTATTGTCTGACTCCAAAGCTTCTTGAAGTAAATCAAAGCCACGGGGATCGCCCATTTCGCCTAAAGCGGCAACAATACTGAATTTAACTAGCCATTCGGGGGATTGATGATAAAGCTGGTTTAAATCGTCGAAAGCCTCAGTCAGCTTGAGTGCGCCAATCGCGTCTGCGGCTGCGGCTTGGACATCAGGTTCGGAATCATTCAAGAGGCGATCGCGTAAAATTTCCAAAGATTTCTCTAAATTCTCTTCTCCCAAGGAGTCCATTTGACTTGCTGCCGAGTAGCGCACGCGAGCATTTTTGTCAAGCATTAAGGGTTGAACCATCTCAAAAGCGATCCCGCGATCGAGTTGACGCAATTGATTAATGCCGCTCAAGCGTGAGCCAAAATCATCAGAATTGAGCAATTGTTGCACTGATTCAGGGGTAACATTCATAACAGGTAATTTCTTAAGGGCTATGAGCGATCGTCGTTAGTGGTAAATAACTAACGACAAAGAATTGATTACCATTATTGTTATTCACTAGCCATCGCCCGGACAATATCCCCACGGGTGATAATTCCCAACACCTTACCTTCGTTATCTACTACTGGCAAGCGGCGAATTTCTTTTTCATGGAGTAATTGAGCCGCTTCCCGTAACGATTTCTCTGGTTTAATGGTAATTGGCTTATCGCTCATCACTTCCTCCACCGTTTGCCCCAAAGCCTTGTGGATATCTTTGTCATAACGAGTAGGGTTTTGCAGGTAAATTACACTATCAAGAAACATGATATATGGTGGCGTATCCACACCTTTTTCCTGCCACATCAAGTCAGTTTCCGAGATTACACCCACCAATTTACCAGCATCGTTGACCACAGGCAAACCACTAATTCGTTTTTCGGCAATTAGTTTGATAGCTTCCTGCAAAGGCGTTTGTGGCTGCACAGTAACAGGATTGGAAGTCATGATCTCGGCAACAGTTTTAGACATATTTAGCGCTCAAATCAGAGGTTACTGGATTTATTTTAGAAAATTGCTTGTCAGAAACCGAAAAAAAGTTGAGATTGTTATTCTGAGTGTTATTTTCTAGTTTCCTCGGTCGAAAGAAAGATTGACATTGATTAATTTGCGCTGTATATGCTTTAGGGGAAAAGTATTTTAGATCCAAGGGCAAAGATAATGAATCGCTTATTCACTGTATTAATTTGTGGTTTAGTAAGTGCAACCGCTACTGTAACTGACACATCAGGAGTTTCAGCACAAGAAGCAAAAGTCAGTAAAGAGTTCCAACTCGCCCAAGGTGGACAAATCGCCGGGGAATGTCGTCAAGCGACGAGACAGACAGATATTTATTTATCTCCTTCGTTGAGTAGCGGTGTAGTCTACACTTTGCAACAGAATGAGCCAGTGGTTCTCAGAGATAATGGTGCAAATGGCTGGATTTCAGTAAGTTCGCCCGTCGGAGGTTATGCGATCGCCCGACATCTCACTTTCTGTAATAATAATCAAGCTCAAAGTTTTCCTACTCCTAGAGCAATCCCACCCCTACCTTTTAGTCAAATCGTCCCACCGTCGGTTAGAGCAATACCCCCAATCCCAGCTACAGCGACGGTTTCACTGCCTCGACGCACGGTTAACTCGTCGTCAACCCAAGCTATTCGCATTCCCAGACAAGCAAATTCTTGTCGCGTCGCGTTAGTTAATTTAGCAATTCGCCCTCAACCTCTCGAAGGCGCAACTCCTGCTCAAGGTTCAGTGAAAGCAGGTCAAACGATGAGGCTTACAGGTGTTACTCAACAAGGCGAGGGAGGACGCACTTGGTATCAAATTTCTGCCCCGAATAGAGGCTGGATTTCTGGTCAAAGAGAAGGCGGGAGCAATATCGATGTTTGTTCTTAATGCCTCGGCATTTGGCAATAAGTTTGCAGAATCGTGATACAGTTGGCGATCGCCCCCAGATGAGCAATTTCATACCCGTGAGTATTTTCGGTGGGAAAGCTTAAGCAAGCAGCGCGGGCGACATGACCAAATTTCATCGCTATCGAAGCATCGCTTCCAAAACCGCTAATTGTGGCAAATTGCAATCCTGTTTCGGCTTTTGCGGCTGCTTGCTGTAATTCTCGATTCAAACCTTCGTCATAAACGCCGTAGCTATCTTGGGATAATAAGACTGGTTCGCTTCCTGGTTGAATTGGATACTCGGAAGCTAAAGAACAAATTTCTAAAGCAATTAACGCTTCCAAAGGCTGATTTTGCGTAAAATATAAAGCCCCAATTGCCCCAACTTCTTCTTTCGCGGAAGCAACTAAATAAAGATTAACTGGTGGTTGTTTAATTTGTTCGGCAAGAGCTAATAAAATTGCCACCGAAGCTTTATTATCTAAGGTATAACTACCGATATAATCTCCTAAACGAATTGGCTTTTTGCGGTGTTTTCCCACCACAACTCGGCTTCCTGGACGAACTCCAGCAGCAGCTAATTCGTCAGGAGTAAGTTTAGTTTCTACCCAAGTATTTTCCCAACGTAAAGAAACATTTTCTTGTTGTTCTTTTTGCGGCGATTCGTGAGAAACATGACGCGAACCAAAAGAAAGAATGCCGCTAATTGTTTCTTTGTCGCCAAGAATATCCACGACTCCTTCACCATAAATCCAGGGAAAAGAACCGCCTAATTTACGAATCGATAAACAGCCTTCGAGGTCGATACTTTTGACGATCGCCCCAATTTCGTCTTTGTGTCCAGTAATTGCGATCGCGTCAGTTTCATTGCTACTTTCACCGGGAATTTTCGCAATGATATTGCCCGCGCGATCTTGCCAATTTTCGACTCCCAAAGCGGAAAATTTTTTCAGCAGTAACTCGTCAATTTCGCCCTCCACGCCGCTTGGGGAGTGATGTAGCACTAATTCTTCGATATTTTGAAAGAGGCGATCGTAATTTAACATTATTTAGTAGTGCGAATCTCTTGTTTACTAACGAATTTTTTAACTAATGTTTTTATCTTGGGCAAACAGACGAGCGTAAGTTAAAATTATTGAGCATCTGATTCGCTAATTAATTTTTTTGCTAATTTAGGGAATTTAGCAAATATTGGGATTAGCTGCGAGTGGAGATTAAGAGAGTTGTTCTCCAAAGATTTAACATTTACTGACAATAAATTTGCCCTAAGAAATAACTTAATTTTGGCTAACATCCGCCGCCGAAATGCCCTCGCCTTGATAGCCAAAATACCACAAAGCTGTGGCAGCTTCAGCACGAGTTACAGGTTTTTGCGGTTGAAACAAAGTTGTGTAACCAAACACTCGTCTGACATTCGCTTGTTCGCCATTTTGAAAATCCGCGAGTAGCGATCGCTGCACTTTCGGATCGATTTTCGCCGCATCTTGAAAACCCCACGTTTTCTCAATTGCCTCTATTGAGGCTGTAGGCAAGCTGGAACGACTATCTAAGGGAACTTTCCACCCAATCAAGGTTTCGCGCGTTAGCGGCGCATCTGGGCGAAATTGCACGGCTACACCATCTCCTGTCAAGCGAGAGGGAATAATTCCAGCTTCGGCTAAACCTTGAATTTCTGGAAACCCACTCTCTGAGGTAGAAACATCCGCAAATGCAGGTTGATTCGCTGTACTACTCAAACGAATTTGTTTCCCGGAATTATTCTGATAAAAAATATTGTTTGCTTTCACTAACCATTCAGCATATTCTCGGCGGGTAATTGTTTTATTTGGTTCAAAATTCTCTTGGAGATCGAAAACACTTAAATTGGCTAAATCTTGAATATATTTTTGAGTCACTTCCGGAAGTTGTTCGAGATCGGTAAAATCAGATTTCTGTGAGGAATTTTTCGGTGTTTGTACAGCATCTTTTTTCTCTTCTGCCGCAACATTTGTTGGTTTTTGATACTCAACAGCAAAAGTTGTCGCCCCTGTTTCTTCGGAATCAGTTATCGGCGCAGCAACTGCAACTGTTACCTGCAAGTCATTTTGCCGCACAATTGCCTTTTTTTCATTACTGTTATTGTCCGTTGTAAATTGTTGAACAATCTCCCAATCCTTTGACTGAAATTGTTCTTGATAAAACTGTTCTATTTCGGTACTAGAAGCAGCCGAAGCCCAAAGGATTGTTACTTTTTCTGGCGTATTTTCTGAGTTAATATTCAGAATTTTTGCCTGTGGATAAATAGGAATTTGCTCCGGAAAATCATCCGGTAGTTTTTTTGTATTTGGTGAGGGTTGATTAGTTTCGGGAGAAGTAGCAATAAGCGGTTGGTTTTCTTTTAACTTTGGGTCAGCAGCAAACCATTTTTCTGAGTCTCCACCACTACAACTACTCAAAAAAGCTAAAATTATTACTCCCAGACTGAAACGAACAATCAAAAATCTATTTAGCAGCACGTTCACTATTCTCAAGCTCTTATCTCTAGCTTATCGCATTCAGGTTTGTAGTTTCGCTAAATCTTTTGTAAATGAGATTAACTAGCATTGTCTTAGCGCAATTTTTAGTAAGTTTGAAGCGAAATATCTTGTAAAACTTTCGCTCTTGCTCTGGGACAAAAGTAATCCTAATTTGTTTTAACTACACTAAGTAATCTTATGTGGTACAGCCAAAGCAAAATTGTTGAATTAAATTAGGAGCTTCTTTCAGGCAAAAGCTTCAATTTATCAGAGTTAAGTTTTACCTGAAAGAATAATTATCTGAGTAATTGCTGTTAGTTGTTAACCGATTGCTGACAAGTAAATTTTTGTATTTGTATATTCCGGAACCCAACCTTCTGTAGTAGTAAAATAGCGTACAGCTTTAACACGGCGCGAGTCAGTTAAACGAAACCAATGTTCAACTCCGGCAGGAACGTTAATATATTCTTCAGGTTGAATAGTTAATTCGACTTGGGTTCCATCTGGACGCACAAAACCAAAGATTCCTTCACCATCAATAATATAACGAACTTCGGCATCTGCATGAGTATGACAGGGAGAGAATTTTCCGAGTAAAGTATCGAGATTAGGTGTATTTGGATGTAAAACGATTAAATCCCGTTCTTGATAGCCTGCGGTTTCTTGGAGATGTTGGAAATAATTATCTAAGCTTTGTAAGACTTGTTTTTTTTCTGAATCTGAGAGGTTTTCTTTGGCTAACAAATTACGAGTTTCGGGGTTATCAATCTGCCAATAGTTGAGTTCCACATTTAAGGAAGCTAATTCGCGGGTGATGTCTTCTAAGTTGGTGTAAATTGTGTTATCTTCTAGTTGTAATTTCGCCATTTGTTTCTCCAATCTCTAAGTTTAGATTAGCATTTTTTTCCGAATTGTTTTGAGATAGGTTATTTGTTCTTTAGGCAACGAGGAAACTGGAAACTAAACGGGTTAAGTGCAATGGTTGGGAAGAGATTTGTGGATAATTTCTGTTTGCAAAAATAACGCTGAATTTGCCGAAAAAAATTAATCTACCCAGCGAAACTGATAGGCTTCATTTTCTGCACCCCAAACTTGGTTTCCGGCTGCGTCGAAACCACGATCCCAGGTATCCATGCCTTCGTTGTGTAAAACTATGGTATTGGTGATTGTAACTGCACCGCGAATGTTAGCAGGACATCCTCCGGGTTGGGTTGCGCCGAGATAAATATTTGCTATGGGCATTAGGAAGACGCTACAAACGGCTTCGTTGCTTAAGTCACTTGGATCTAGTGTACGTTGAGTTGGGGGGCGATCGCACAATCCAATCCATTTGGCTGCGTCGATGGGTTTGTATGCTCTCGATTCTACTTTATCTTGGTTGGGGAGGATTTGGAGGAAGCGCTGGCGATAGGGATGAGATAGGTTGTCGGCGATCGCTTGTTCTTGATACAAATATACTGTTTCACTTCCTGATACTTGTACTTCACAAGTTGTCATTCTCACGTTCACAGCTTCGGGGTTAGCTGCAACTTGAATTGATCTATCCATGACTCCTACTAAATGCGATACCACTGCTTCTACCTGGGGGGTGGAATTTGGGTTAGCGATGGCTACGTCAAGGTTACGGTAGGGAATTGAGGTAATCGAGAAGATTGAGGTAAATAAGCAGATGCTCGGCGTATTCTTTAAGAGTAGTTTAGTGCCGTTGCGGGCGATCGCCAAAGTTAAGGGTAATTGCTGGTTTTGCACTTTTTGCGAGCAAATGCACAATTTTTGATTTTTGTCAAGATTTGTGCGAGATTTCTTGACAAAAAACGGTGAGTTAAGGAATTGAGAGAAGCGATTATTCATTGAAATTAGCTAACGCTGGAGCAATGGGGGGAGGATAAACTGCTAACTGAAAATAGTCAGTGTCCTCAGTTTCACTTCCCCCATTTTTAGCTTATAGCGATCGCTTCCGAACTACCAAGCTAAAATTAATCCAACAAACTTTCTAACAAACTAATTTTCCAATAAACTCCACCCCATTCATCTTCTAATTCCCAGTTGATTTGATTGCGATCTTCCCCGGAACGATCTCTTAAAGAATTACTGATACTTTCTCTGAGTTTGATAACTTCGTTAAGATCGTTTTGAATTCGGTCGCGATTTCTGCCATTAATTCCGCGAAAACTATCATGTAAGTTATTCACTGCGCTGCGGAGATTGCGAGTGCGATCGTTAATTAAATTTTCGACATTTGTAGTTTTTAATTCGGCATCAAAACTATCAATATCTGACTCTAACAACGTGAGAACTTGATTAATTTTTTCTCCACGTCGAGAGTTTTGGTTAGGAAATTGACTAATAATTGTTTCCGAATTATCTTCATCTGCTTCTGTAAGCAATTCTTCCACATCGTCTAAACTATCTTCGATCTTATCCCACTTAGTCTCAACTTGGTTGTCTAGATTTCTTGTCTCTTCAATAGTTTTGTTCAGAGAATTGCGTAAGCTGGTAACTTGCTCTAAATCTGCTTCAATTTGACTACGGTTACGACGAACACCACGAAAACTGTCGTGAAGATTATCTACAGCTTCGCGAAGATCGACGCTGCGATCGTTAATTGCATTTTCAATGTTTTTACCTTTAATAGTTTCCTGAAAATCGTCAATATTTCTTTCTAATTCTGTTAAGAGTTGGGTGATTTGCTGACCTTCGCGAGAATTTTCTTCCGGATATTGGGCGAGTAGGGTTGTTTGATTAGATTGTGCAGTGTTTAATTGAGTTGCTGCTAATCCTGGAGAAAAACTTGTTCCAGAAACAGCAATCAAGCATCCGATTAACGAACTTTGCAAAAGTTTATTCATAGATAATTGTGTTTTTTTTGCTTAACTAACTTTCGGTTTAAATAACAGATTTAGTTGATTTTGGCTCTTTTGGCGATTCTGAAGGAGAAAAAACCTTTTTGAGCTATTATCTGCTATTCACTTTTGACTTACTTTACTTAGCTTATGTTCCCTGAGTAGCTTTGCAAAGCCACTTCAGGTGGATTCGAGGAGTGCTACTCACTCTACACCAAGTAGTGTACTACTCAAGCAAGATTTAAGGTAAATTTAAGTTATTTTGAGGTTAACTCATGGTTAAAGTAAAATGATGGATGCTCAATGTAGATTTGAATTTAAACTTTAAACTTTAGTAATGCTGAATGGTCGAGATCGGAATGAGAGTGCGGGTGCTTTATCCTCTTTATGCTGAGGGAATTTGCGGATGTATCCAGGCAAGGGAAGAATCGGGGCGATGGATAGTAAAATTAGACGAAAGTACATTTACCGATGCTACTGAACCGATTTTGTTATCTTTGGAAGAGTCGGATTTTGAAGTTATTGGTGAGGAAAGGGATTATTGAGAGAATTTCGGGGTAAATTGACCAGTTTTGTCTAACTGGGGCGAGATTTAGTGATTCTCAAACTTAAGAAAATAACTGGTATAATCCCAACTAAAACGATCGCTAGTGCAGGTGCGGCTGCTTCGATGAGTCTTTCATCTGATGCGTATTGATAAACTTGGATAGCGAGGGTATCGAAGTTAAAGGGACGAATGACTAAAGTTGCTGGTAATTCTTTCATTACGTCTACAAAGACTAACATCGCAGCAGTGAGCATTCCTCCAGACATCAAAGGTGTGTGAACTTTGACTAGGGTGCTGGTAGGATTGTGACCGAGACTACGAGCCGCATCGTCTAAACTGGGTTTAATTTTACCTAAACTGGATTCGACGGTGTTGAAAGATACGGCTAAAAAGCGTACGAGATAAGCGAAGACTAAAGCTACGATTGTTCCACTGAGGAGTAAACCTGTAGAAATTCCGAAATTGGTACGCATCCAGCTATCGAGGGAGTTATCGAAGTGTCCGATGGGAATGAGTACCCCGACAGCGATAACTGAACCTGGTATAGCATAACCCATTGCGGCGACTCGCACGGCAAAGCGCATGAAGAAGTTAGGACGGAGACGCTGCCCATAAGCTAAAATTAGGGCGATCGCTAAACCTAGTCCGGCGGTAATTGTTGCTAGAATTAAGCTGTGGGTGGCGAGGTCAAAGAATTCTTGATTGATGGTTTTTTCGGCGTTAGCAATGGTTAGTTGTAACAGATAAGCTGCGGGGAGGAGAAAACCGAATGCAACGGGAAAGATACAGGCGATCGCTGCTAAAATTGCTCTGATGCCTTTTAACTCGAATTGAGACTGTTGCTGGTAATGACTGCGACTTTGGTAATAACGGGATTGACTGCGCGACCAACGTTCGAGCAAAATTAGTACCAAGATAAAAATCATCAAAACTGCCGAAAGTTGCGCTGCTGCTGCTCTTTCTCCCATCCCTAACCAAGTACGATAAATACCAGTGGTAAAGGTATTGACTCCAAAAAATTTTACTGTCCCAAAATCGCTTAAAGTTTCCATTAAAGCAAGGGCTAAACCTGCTATAATTGCAGGTCGTGCTAAGGGGATGGCGACAGTGACAAAACTCCGCCAAGGAGTGCAGCCGAGAGAACGACTAGCTTCTAAGGTACAGGTACATTGTTCGAGGAAAGCTACTCGCGCGAGGAGATAAACATAAGGATAGAGTACCAAAACTAACATGGCGATCGCGCCGGGAAGGGAGCGAATGTCTGGAAACCAATAATCGCTGACACTACTCCAACCAAACCAATTTCGTAACCAGGTTTGCACTGGTCCGAAATAATCGAGCATATTGGTGTAAGTATAAGCTAACAGATAAGCTGGTGCAGCCAAAGGTAAGAGTAACCCCCACTCAAAAATTTTACTGCACCAAAAACGACACATTGTGACTAACCAGGCTGTTCCGACTCCGATGAGTAACACCCCAACACTCACACCAAACATTAATCCCAGAGAATTAATGATATAACTTGCTAATACAGTCGAGACTAAATGACTCCAAATCTCGCCAGAGTCAGTAAAGATACTCGCGAGAACAACCACCACTGGTGTTGAGATCAATAAAGCGATCGCGATCGCGAAAAATGTCCAATTATCCCAACTCCAGCGCGAAAATACTTGTAAATGTTTATCCCAATTTAGCCCCGATGCAGCCAACTTGCTCTCCTCCTTGGCAAATGCCAACTCATTTAATGAGAATTAATTTCACAAACTCGTTTATTATAAATTGCAATCTTGTTGATTTCTAGTGTCAATAGGGATTGGGGATTGGAGGTTTTGGAGGAATTGGCAGTTTTGGAGGAATTGGCAGTTTTGTCAGTTTTAGGAATTACCAGCTATAGTTTTACCAACATTTACTCTCATTTACTCTTCCAACTCCTCCTTGTCCCCCATTTCCTCCTTGTCCCCCATTTCC
>JAWQFW010000189.1:0-10999 GCA_035968095.1 Oscillatoria sp. PMC 1068.18 | reverse complement strand
AAGCCACCGATGCTGCTTTTCAGTATTTGTAAATATGCCAGCGCGCAGCGCTATAATAATAGCTAATCGTTAATTTTTTAGTCAATATTTGTAGAAATTATCAAAGATATTTTTAGTTATTTTCGAGAATCATTGCTTTAATTTGTAAAGCAGTAGCGGGTGCGAGTAAAACACCGTTGCGATAGTGACCAGTAGCGAGTAAAACGTTACGATATCCTGTTAGTTTACTAATTATTGGCGCGCTTTGTCCTTCCGGACGGGGACGTTTTCCTGACCAACTACGCAGAATGGTAGCATCAGCTAGGGCAGGACAAAAAGAAATTGCTTGGTTTTTTACTTGTGTTAATAAGCTATTATTAGGCTTGATTTCATCGGTATTGTCAGGAAATTCTACGGTTGCACCGAGCCAATATTCTTGGTTTCCTAAAGGTACAAGATGCACATCATCGCCAGTAATTACAGGCTGAAAATTGGGGTTTCCTAATGGCTGTTTTAACTTGATGTGTAAGGCTTGTCCGAGGACGGGACGAATGTCTACTTTTTGGTTTAAAGATGTTGTTAAATTCAGAGAACCCAAACCAGCGCTAATAACTAACCAATCGATGTCATAAGCTTGATCTGGAGTATAAATTTGCTGGCAAATCTGCTCATTTGAGCCTGTAACCGTTGTCGTGGCAAAATTTTGTAATTCAAGTCCAAATTGACAATTTACACCGTTAATTCGCGCCGCAGTCACGAGTGCTTGAGTCAGAGCGGTAGGATCGACTTGTCTGTCTTGAGGAGAATAGACAGCACCGACAATTTGGTCATTTTGTAATTGGGGACATTTTTCGCGCAGAGAGACAAGATCCCATAATTCTAGATTCCAGCCTTGAGAGTTACGCACTTGAATTAATTTTTTCCAGCGATCGCCATCTTCTTCTGCAAAGCGTAACTTGAGAATCCCTTGTTGATTGTAGGGAAGCTCTTGCTGAGTAATTTCGTTTAATTCAGCAATTAGCGAGTCATAGCGACGCAGACTTGCTTCGCGCAACCGCCAACTTCTCCCCTTAGTTTTCTGACTAATAGCGCCCATTAAAACGCCGAGTGCGGCAGCAGTGGAACCCGATGCTGGAGTTTGTCGGTCAAACAGAGTCACATTTAACCCGTCTACCCGACTTAACTCATAAGCGATCGCTGCCCCAACGACACCGCACCCAACTACGCCAACTTTCATCATCTAGCTTATTTAGAAGCTTGAGAGATCAAAGTATTAAGATCGTCAACAACTTCGCTGTAGTTGTTTGCAGCTTCAGGATAGTTACCATCTTTCGCTGCATTATCAATCTTCTCGAAGTGAGCCGCGATATCTTTTGCTAACGCACGAATCGCAGGTTGATCTTCCGGTAAAAGATTACCTGCAACATAACTGAGATCGCGACGTAGCGAGCCTAAAGGTCCGTGGAGAAAATTATCGACATAAACCCAATCTTGCTTTTGAATCAATTTTTGGAGTTCAGGGAGACGCTCTTGGACTTGTACCACAGGAGTCAGCGATCGCTCAATTTTGGCGATGCGATCGGGTGTATAAGTCGGTGGTGCTTTCGCTTCAGGGCTTCCACAACTCACCAACAACGTCATCACCAAGACCAAAACTAACGAAAGAAAAGACCGAAAATGTTTCATAACCAGATTTTTGCAATTCAACAACGAGATCGAATTAAAGATTATCTCTAAATGTAGACAGCTAGCAAATCGCTTCCCACACATAAATAAGGATAATTATTTTTGGGCAAAGATCGCGAATTTAGTGGAAATTAGTTGTTTAGGCGATTGGTGATTGGGGACTGGGGATTGGGGACTGGGGAATCTTTGATTGAGAAAACTTTGCTGCACATTCCTCCTTGTCTCCCTTGTCTCCCTTGTCTCCCCCCTCTCCCTCGCTTCTAGGTTTCGCGACGAAGAAAAGTGAGCAAATAACTGGTAATCTCTTCTTGCCAATGTTCTTGGGGATAATGTTTAGCTTCTGGGAGTTTGATTAATTCGATATTCGAGTTTTTCTGGGCGAGATTTTCGGCTGCATCGCTGTCTAGCCAAGGATCTGCCATTCCCCAAATCATTAAGGTAGGTTTGTCCCAATTGGCTAATCCAGCTTCAATTTCTGTCGTTGCTGAGGAGAGTTTCAGGTTTTTGATTGCCATTTTTAGCGATCGCCCCGCACCCGAACTCTTTAAAAATGGTTTCCGGAAAACAGCTAAATTCTCGTCGGAAATCTGGAAACCGCTACCACCTTCAAGGGTTCGATCGACTAACAACGGATCTTGGGTAAGCATATCTCCGGCAAACGGTAAACCCCATTGTTGCATTTTCCAAGGTAATTTCGCACTTTTGTCAATCGGTGTATTTAAAATCACCAAACGCGCGATCGCACCCTGATTTCTCAAGGCATATTGTAAACCAGCCGAAGCTAAAAATCCTTGTACAACTAAGAAACAAGACTCGATTTCTAAAGCCGAGAGAAAAGCCGCCAACCCTTCCACATAAGCATCCGGAGTATATTTAAACTCGCGTTGATCGGGTTTATCTGAAAAACCAAAACCCAGCCAGTCGGGTGCGATCGCCCGCATTCCTTTTTCTGCTAACTTGGGCATAATCTCGCACCAAGTAAAACTATGACCCGGTATCCCATGCAAAAATACCACTGGTGGTTGTTCCGTTTCTTGCTGCGGTTGCGCTTCCCGATAAAACCACTTCAGCGAATTGACTGCGATCGCGTTTTCCGTTGTAGACACCTTCAACCTTACCCCTCATCTGTTGCTGTTGTTTAGCTTACCAGTCCCCAGTCACCAATCCCGAAATATTTGGTAATAAATGGTTAAGCAGAAATTTACGTGCAGTTAACCAAAGGAGAATTAGCGTGAACGCAGCCGAACAAGCAAAAGGTTTAGAAATTGCCAGTAAAATTGCCTCAATCGTGACTTTGTTCAAATCTCAGTTTCCCGACGCAAAAGCCGATCTCAAACCTTGGAAAAATGACCCTGATACCCGCGAATTAGTCGATCCTGACTCGATTGATATTGGTTTTCACTTCCCTGGTTGGAGTAGACGAATTCAAAGCCGTAGCATCTTAGTCCAAATTCGTTTTTACGAAGATCCTCTCGATAAATCAACCAAACTGATTGGTTTAGAAACCGCAGGATTTAATCACCAAGGACAAGCATGGCGACTTTCTACCGTCGATAATTGGCAATTAGTCGGTAATTATCAACCGACAGCAGAGGTGGGTGAAAAGCTGAAAAACTTTTGTCGCCAAGTTTTTGAGTTATTTAATAGTTAAACTGATTCGGGTGCGTTACTAGCGCACCCAAAAGGAGAATAATAAGTTGTTTCCCTTTTCCCAAACCAAGTGTAACGGTTATCGCGTAATTGTTCGTAGGCGCGATCGCCAATCTCTTTCACTCCCGGTAGCGATCGATAAGCCGCAAGGAATAAATCCCCCGCAGGTAAGAGATTCACTATTTCTTCGGCGGCTGCTGCACCTTGCCAGCGACGCTCCTGTCTTTGATTATCGATCAAAATCATCCCTAGTTCGCAATCTTGGGGCGTAATCTCGAACTTTTTCAAGACGTTTTCGTCTTGCATCGGTGTGTAATTAAATAGCTTACCGCGATCGAAGTTTTCTAACAGTTGCGTAAAAGTTACACAGAGGTTGCAGTTACCATCGTAAATAACGTGATATCTCATCTTGATAAAAGTTATGAAAAATTATTACAATCTTGAGCAAATCTAGTTTATACATATTATAGGAGACTGAATGCCTAAACGTCTCACTAAAATTTCCACTGACGTGAGGTGTAAACAGATGCAAGCAAAGCAATTGAGAGGGATAATTAAACTAACACTGACTATTTTCTCAACAGTGTTTTCTAGTTTCGGATTAACTATACCAGCATCAGCACAAAACTTTAGCGACATTCGGGGTCACTGGGGACAAGTTTGCATCGAACAATTAGCCCAGCGCGAAATTATTAAAGGTTATCCAGATGGAACTTTTAAACCCAACAACGTCGTCAATCGCGCCGAATTTGCGGTAGCAACAAATAACGCTTTTCCTAATGTTACCACAGTCCGCAATCCGGTAGAATTTGTTGATATTCCAGCTAATCATTGGGCAGCAGCTAAAATCAAAAATTCTTATCAAAAAGGCTTTATTTCTAGTTACCCAGGTGGCTTATTTCGACCAAGAGAAGAAATTACGCGATCGCAAGCTTTAGCAGGTTTAGCTAGTGGCTTAAATTATACTCCTACTAAATCAGCTACCGCAATCCTTAATTCCGCTTTTGCTGATGCTAACGAAATTCGCGAATTTTCTCGTGAAGATCTCGCTGCGGCTACAGAACATAATTTAGTTGTTATTAAGCCCGGATCTGAATCTTTTACTAAGCAAAGTCTGAATCCTAACGAACTCGTAACTAGAGCCGAATTAGCCGCATTTCTGTGTCAAGCACTCATTCAACCTAGCATAATTTCCCAACAATATATCGCCACAACTAACCGCTATCAAGCTATTACGGAAAGAGCCGAATCAGGTAGTACCAAAGCAGAACTTATTTATCAAAAAAACGGTGAAATCGAAGCTGGTAAACCTCTGGCTGCAAATATTCGTTTACAAGTTACTCGCTATGGTAGCACACTCTTAGACCAACCAGTCAAAGCCATTTCTCCAGAACAAAATCGCGAACTTAATTTGGTTAAATTACGCACAGTTCGCGACTTAGATGGTAATGGTGAACCAGAAATTGTTATCGATTTATTTGCTCCAAATCCTCAGCAAAGTTGCTGTAATATTTCTTTAATTTATGACTACCAAGCGGAAAAGAGTCGCTATATATCAACCGAACATTCTTGGTTAGAACGTGATTATAAAATCCAAGATGTAGATCAAAATAATTTGCCTGAATTTCACACTATTAATCAAGCTTGGAAAAATTTAGTTGGTCAAGATTTAACTGCGGCTTATCCACTTTTGATTTTACAATATCGTCAGGGTAAACTAGAAAATGTTACTCGTGAATATCCCGATGCGGTTTATAATGATGCTTATCGACTTTGGACAGAATTTCAACAAGCAAAGGCAAATAACCAAAATTTAGCACCAATTTTTTTATATGGCTACATGGCAAATAAATATTTATTAAATCAAGAAAATGATGGTTGGGAAAGAGTAAGACAAGTTTATCAAGGAGAAGATCGAGAACAATTTATTACTCGCATTAAAGATTTTCTCCAAATTAACGGTTATCTTGAAAATTAGGGTATTGGGGATTAGCGATTGGGGACTGGGAAATTGGGAAATTGGGGATTGGGAAATTGGGGACTGGGGACTGGTGATTGGGGACTGGTGATTGGGGACTGGTGATTGGGGACTGGTGACTGGGAAATTGGGGATTGTAACTGATAATTGGTAACTTTTTACTGCTAACTGGTAAAGGCGGGTACGTGCTAACTGATAACTGATAAATGTTAACTGATAAATGACTATTATAGCTATTGATTTCGGGACTACGAATACAGTTGTTTCTAGTTTAGACTCTGGAGAACAAGCGGCAAAAACGCTCAATTTTCCAGAGATTTCGCGTCAATTTCCTACCCAAGATGGTGCAGTAAATGTTGTCCCTTCTGTGGTGTTTATTGGCGATTCTGAGACGAAGTTAGTCGGTGAGGCTGTTCGGAAACAAAATCTAGGAAAAGACGCGCCAGAACGACTGTTTCAGGGCTTAAAAAAGGATTTAGCTGCCGAATACAGACCCCCAGCCAGACAAATTGAGGAGGAAACTTATACGACTGAGGATCTCGCGGAATTTTTCCTGTTACAAATTTGGCAAAGTGTACTAGCACAGAGTATCAGTCCTAGTCAAGTAATTTTTACTGCACCGATCGCCACTTTTTCAAGTTATCTTCAGTGGTTACAAAACTTAGGAGAAAAAATCAATCTTCCGACGCAAATAATTGACGAAGCGATCGCCGCCGCTTATGGTTACAAGGTAACTAATCCTGGTTCAATTGTGTTAGTAGTAGACTTTGGGGCTACTAGCTTAGATTTAAGCTTAGTAAGCATTGGGGAAGCTTCTCCAGGACAAAAAATCTTAAAATCCGAACTTCTTGCTCATAGCGAAGCTTTTTTAGGTGGAGTCGATATCGATCGCGCGATCGCGGAAAACCACCTGCAAAAAATCGGTTCTTCGCGAACTTCCACCCGACAACAGGATTGGCAAAATCTACTTACAGCAGCCGAAGAAATCAAAATTCAACTTACCACCAAAACTGAAGCCCATCTCGACGAGATCCAGTTAAATCAGTCAGAATTTGCAGCAATTCTCCACTCCAAACCTATAATACCACAAATCGAAAGCGCGATCGCCGAAATTTTAGCTTCCGCCCTCAGCAAAGGTATTACTCAAGAACAAATCAACCACGTCTTATTAGTCGGTGGTAACTGTCAAATTATCCCAATACAACAATTATTTATTAATCAATTTGGACAAGAAAAAGTTAAAGCCAACTTGTCTCTTGTCGCCGTCACCAAAGGCGCATTAGAACTAGGCAAAATTATTGGAACCAAAAATTATTTGCAACACAATTACGCAATTCGCCTTTGGAACCCCGAAACCGAAAATTATTTCTATCACACTTTATTAGCAAAAGGAACTTCCTACCCCACAGAAAAACCCCAAACTCTTACTTTACAAACCGCCCAAAATAATCAAAGAGAAATTAGCTTAGAAATAGGAGAACTGAGAAATGTCGCCGCAGTCGAAGTAAGTTATAATTCCCAAGGTCAAATTACCAGCAACGAACTTCCCCAACAAACTGAATTTAACTTACTTTCAAGAGAAACAAATCAAGCTTGTGTTCTTATCCTTAATCCCATTGGAAACACAGGAATTGACCGAATTAAGTTAGAGATTGAAATCAATCAACAAGGAAAGTTACTCCTCACAATTGTTGACTTACAAACCAACCAGAATTTACTCAAAAAAGTAACACTGGTAGCTAACCCCAATCCACCCACAATGATGAAAGGAATTCCTAGTAGTGGTGTGAGCCTCGGTGGAATAGCAGGAACTAAAAAACGGTTGGGAATCGCAACTAGCGAAACACCAGAAAGCGAACCACCAAACCGCGAAATTCTCAGGGATTGGAGTTTATTACAACTTCGCGATAATTTAGCTGAACATAGTCAGAAAATTACTTCTTTAGCTATTACTCCGAATGGAGAAATCTTAGCTAGTGGAAGTGGAGATCAAACAATTCGTTTCTGGCATTTACCCACTGGAAAATGGTGGCGAACTCTTACCAGTCATACCTCAACAATTACCTCTTTAGCGATAAGTCCCGACGGAAAACTTTTAGCAAGTGGAAGTCAAGATAAAACCGCACGCTTGTGGTACTTACGCACTGGGGAATGTTTGCGAATTTATCAAGATTATCGCGAACCAATTTTTGCAGTCGAATTTAATCGTAACGGACAATTACTTTTGACTGGAGGCTGGGAAACAAGTATTACCATCCGAGAATTATTTGGGAGAAACTTACCACAAAAACTCCCGGCTCATCAAAGCGGAGTTACCGCAATTAGTTGTAACCCAAACGAAGAAACTTTTGTGAGTTGTGGCGTAAATCAAATTAAATTCTGGAGTTTAGAAACCAGAGAGTTAATTCATACATTTACTAGCGACAACACTTTAATTTCTTGTCTCGCAATTAGCCCCAATGGACAATTACTTGCTGCGGGCGGAAATAACCTGAAGTTGTGGCATTTAGCAACCGGAGAATTAATTTATACGTTAACAGGTAGTTCGGTTGGAGTTGCTTCAGTTAGTTTTAGTCCCGACGGACAAATCTTAGCTAGCGGAGTTTATGGTAAAATTGATTTATGGGATGTAAGTTCTGGGGAATTAGTGCGGAGTTTGAGCGGACATTCAGGTGAAGTTGGGGCGGTTACTTTTCAGGGTAATAAGTTAGTTAGTGGCGATGGAGATGGAATTATTAAAGTTTGGGAAATTGGGAATAGTAGCGATTGAAAATAAATTTTGGCGTATTTGGGAGAATTTAGCTTGATCCAGAATTGCGATGGCTACACCCACCTTGCGATCGCCAAATCGTTCACCATATTGTAACAATGAAACCAAACTGGTTCGCTAGTAACTATGAGAAACAGGCGATCGCAGTAAGCTACAGATACCTACTGTCAATCAAGGAGACAACTTAGTGTTAGAAACATATCGTCAACACACAGCCGCAAGAGAAGCACAAGGCATACCACCCCTACCTTTGAACGCCGAACAAACCTCCGCATTGTGTGAATTACTAAAAGATCCTCCAGCCGGAGAAGCCGAATCTTTGTTAGACTTATTACGCGATCGCATCCCACCTGGGGTAGATGAAGCCGCTTACATCAAAGCCGGATTTCTCACCGCGATCGCCAAAGGTGAAATCAAATCACCCTTAATAGTACCCCAAGCCGCAATCTTCCTCCTCGGAACCATGATTGGCGGCTACAACGTCCAATCCTTAGTCAGCCTGCTGAAATCAAAAGATTCCAACATCGCCTCCGCAGCCGCAACCGCCCTCAGCAAAACCACCTTAGTTTTTGATGGCTTCAACGATGTCCTCGAACTCAGCGAAACAAACCCCTACGCCAAACAAGTCATCGACGCTTGGGCAAACGCCGCCTGGTTCATCGGTCGTCCGAAAGTCCCCGAAACCATCACCGTCACCGTCTTCAAAGTCCCCGGCGAAACCAACACCGACGACCTCTCACCAGCCACCCACGCCACCACCCGCCCCGACATCCCCCTTCACGCGATCGCCATGTTAGAATCCCTCATGCCAGAGGGAATCGCAACCATCGCCGAACTCAAACAAAAAAAACATCCCGTCGCCTATGTTGGCGATGTCGTCGGCACAGGTTCCTCCCGCAAATCTGCAATCAACTCCTTACTCTGGCACATCGGCGACGACATCCCCTTCGTCCCCAACAAACGAGCCGGAGGTTATATATTAGGAGGAAAAATCGCCCCCATCTTCTTCAACACTGGCGAAGACTCCGGCGCATTTCCCCTCGAATGTGATGTCAGCAAAATGAACACCGGAGATGTCATCACCATCCATCCCTACGCAGGCAAAATCACCAACGAAGCAGGCGAAACCATCTCCACCTTCACCCTCAAACCCGACACCATCCTCGACGAAGTACGCGCAGGCGGACGCATTCCCCTACTCATCGGACGCGCCCTCACCGACAAAACCCGCGCCGCCCTTGGCTTAGAACCATCGCCCATCTTCACCCGTCCCCAACAACCAGCCGACACCGGAAAAGGCTACACCCTCGCCCAAAAAATGGTCGGCAAAGCCTGCGGTTTACCCGGAGTTCGCCCCGGAACATCCTGCGAACCAATTATGACCACCGTCGGTTCCCAAGACACCACCGGACCAATGACCCGCGACGAACTCAAAGAACTCGCTTGTCTCGGCTTCAACGCCGACTTAGTTATCCAAACCTTCTGTCACACCGCCGCGTATCCCAAACCCGTAGACATCCAAACCCACAAAAACCTCCCCGACTTCTTCGCCACTCGCGGTGGTGTCGCCCTACGTCCCGGCGACGGCATCATCCACTCCTGGCTAAACCGGATGTTATTACCAGATACCGTCGGCACAGGTGGCGACTCCCACACCCGCTTCCCCTTGGGCATTTCCTTCCCCGCAGGTTCCGGCTTAGTCGCCTTTGCTGCGGCATTAGGTGTCATGCCTTTAGATATGCCCGAATCAGTCTTAGTCAAGTTTACCGGGGAATTGCAGCCCGGAGTAACCCTACGAGATATCGTCAACGCCATTCCTTGGGTAGCCATGCAACAAGGTAAACTCACCGTCGGCAAAGAAAACAAGCAAAACGTCTTCAACGGACGCATCATGGAAATGGAAGGTTTACCCGACTTAAAAGTCGAACAAGCTTTTGAATTAACCGACGCAACCGCCGAACGTTCCTGCGCTGGTTCAACGATTAAACTCGGCGCAGAAACCGTCAAAGAATATTTGCGTTCCAACATTTCCTTAATGACAAATATGATTGCGCGGGGGTATCAAGACTCACGGACACTCGCCCGTCGCATCGCCAAAATGGAACAATGGTTGCAAAATCCCGAACTAATGTCCGCCGATGAAAACGCCGAATATACTGATGTCATTGAAGTCAACTTAAACGAAATCAAAGAACCAATTGTTGCCGCACCGAATGACCCTGATAATGTGAAATTAATGTCTGAATGTGCTGGCGACAAAATTGACGAAGTATTTATCGGTTCCTGCATGACCAACATTGGACATTATCGCGCTGCTGCGAAAGTGTTAGAAAATGCCGGAAAAGTTAAAGGACGTTTGTGGGTTTGTCCACCAACTCGGATGGACGAAAAACAACTGCGCGAAGAAGGAGTTTATGGCGTATTTGCAGCAGCAGGGGCGCGGACAGAAATGCCCGGATGTTCCCTTTGTATGGGCAACCAAGCCAGGGTAGAAGATAATGCAACTGTCTTTTCTACTTCTACGAGAAACTTCAACAATCGTATGGGTAAAGGGGCGCGAGTTTATCTTGGTTCGGCAGAATTAGCCGCAGTTTGTGCGTTGTTAGGACGCATTCCCACTGTGGAAGAATACCTGGAAATAATCACCGAAAAACTTGACCCGTTTGCTGATGAATTATATCGCTATCTCAACTTCGATCAAATTGCTGGATTTGAAGATGAAGGGCGAGTAATTCCTTTAGAAGAAATGCCTAAGATAGAAGATATTTTAGGTATGCCTACGGCGGCGGCTAAGTAGTTATAATTAGAGAGTGGGCTTTGGCTCACTCTTTCATTTTTTTTCAATCTAGTTGATTAATTATGCCCGCGAAGGATACTTATCTTGACATCCTCACCGCCGTAAACGGACGGTGATTCCTAAACCTTACGATTTAAGT
>JAWQFW010000188.1:0-11052 GCA_035968095.1 Oscillatoria sp. PMC 1068.18 | reverse complement strand
GGGTTTGCCCCTACTGATAATTGATGAGCATTTGCATACCACAGATGTAACTAAAAGTCAATAATTATGCTCAGGGTTGCGGTCTGGGCTTAAGATCTAGATTAATGTATCTTCAGCAAAAAAACTTCCCGTGACCCGACCCACTTCCCCTGATTCTACTTCCGCAGAAAATCGTCCTTGGCACTCCCAATCAGTTGAGTCAACCTTACAACAGCTAGAGAGTAACCTCGAAACAGGTTTAACTACAGCAGAAGTTAAACATCGGTTGCAGCTTTACGGTGCGAATGAACTGCAAGAAACTGGAGGACGCTCTTCCTGGCAAATTTTACTCGATCAGTTTAACAATATCATGTTGTTGATGCTGATCGCCGTCGCAATTATTTCCGGTGTTTTGGATTTAATTGAACTGCGAAATGGTGGTGGTGCAGAAGGAGGAATTCCCTTTAAAGACACGATCGCCATTCTCTTAATTGTAATTCTCAATGGTGTCTTAGGTTATCTCCAGGAAAGTCGTGCTGAAAAAGCTTTAGCTGCTTTAAAACAACTTTCCTCACCGAATGTTCGGGTAGTTAGGGACTCGCAATTTGGCGAGGTTGATGCTGCTACAATAGTTCCTGGAGATATTGTTTTGCTTGAAGCGGGAGTCCAACCCGCAGCCGATGGACAACTAATTGAAGCAGCTAACCTGCAAATCAGAGAAGCAGCTTTAACCGGAGAAGCAGCAGCAGTAAACAAACAAGCGCAAGTAGAATTAAGTCCAGAAACAGCCCTCGGCGATCGCCTGAATCTCGTTTTCTGCGGTACAGAAGTGGTGCAGGGACGCGGGAAAATGGTGGTAACTGCCACAGGAATGGAGACAGAACTGGGTAAAATCGCCAAAATGCTCCAAGCAGTAGAAACCGAAGATACGCCGCTACAGAAGCGTATGACCCAACTAGCGAACGTTTTAGTTACAGGTTCGCTCATTTTAGTCGCGATCGTTGTCGCAGGTGGAGTTATTCAAAGCGGAGGCTTTAGTCGCTTACGCCAACTAATTGAAGTATCCTTAAGTATGGCTGTCGCCGTAGTTCCCGAAGGCTTACCAGCAGTTATTACCGTAACTTTGGCGATCGGTACACAGCGCATGGTGAAGCGTCAAGCCCTGATTCGCAAATTACCCGCAGTGGAAACTCTCGGAAGCGTGAATACCATTTGTTCCGATAAAACGGGAACCTTGACTCAAAATAAAATGGTAGTTCAAGAAGTAATTACTGTTGGCAATACTTTACAAGTTACCGGGGAAGGATATATTCCCGAAGGACAATTTCTCAACTCCGAAATGCAACCAGTAGCAGTTAAGGAGGCTTCAGAAGTCGAAAAATTACTTTTAGCTAACGTAATTTGTAATGATGCCGTTTTGCAACAGGAAGATAACGGTGCATGGACAATTATCGGCGATCCCACGGAAGGTGCATTACTTTCTCTCGCAGGTAAAGCTGGATTAACACAAAAGACTTTACAAAGTAACTATCCTCGTTTAGGAGAATTTCCTTTTTCCTCGGAACGCAAGCGCATGAGTGTTATTTGTCCGACGGAAATAAACAACAATTTAGAAAATAACTATTGGTTGTTTAGTAAAGGTTCACCAGAATTAATTTTAGAGCGCTGCGAGAATTATCAAGAAGGCGATGCAATAATTCCTCTCAGCCCAGAAATCCGCGATCGCATCCTCGACCATAATAATCAAATGGCTAGTCGTGGTTTGCGCGTTCTTGGTTTTGCCTACAAAACTCTTAACCAAATTCCCGACGCAACCGAAACCGAAACCAGCGAACAAGAATTAACTTGGTTAGGATTAGTCGGAATGCTCGACGCACCCCGCACCGAAGTAAAATTAGCAGTAGCCAAATGTCGCGCAGCCGGAATTCGACCCGTATTAATTACCGGAGATCATCAGCTTACCGCAGTGGCGATCGCGCAACAATTAGGAATTAGCGACGCTAATAGTCATGTCCTCACCGGACAAGATTTAGCTCAATTATCTCAAAGCGAACTCGAACAACAAGTAGACCAGGTAACTATTTACGCCCGTGTCTCTCCTGAACATAAACTGCGCATTGTCCAAGCTTTGCAAAAACAAGGTAAATTCGTCGCGATGACGGGAGACGGGGTTAACGACGCACCTGCACTTAAACAAGCTGATATCGGCATCGCAATGGGGATTACAGGTACAGATGTCAGTAAAGAAGCGAGCGACATGGTATTACTAGACGATAACTTTGCTACTATTGTCGCTGCTACCGAAGAAGGAAGAGTCGTTTATGCTAATATTCGTCGGTTTATCAAGTATATTCTGGGAAGTAACGTTGGTGAAGTTTTAACGATTGCGGCTGCACCCTTACTCGGACTTCCAGACGTTCCCTTAAGTCCCCTGCAAATTCTCTGGATGAACCTTGTCACTGACGGTTTACCAGCCCTTGCTTTAGCCGTCGAACCCGCCGAACCTAACGTTATGCGGCATCCTCCGTTTAATCCCGAAGAAAGCATTTTTGCGAGAGGTTTAGGCTTTTATATTGTGCGGATTGGGATAATTTTTTCGATTACGACGATCGCCTTAATGGCATGGGCATTTTATTATGCTCAAGGAGGCGGTAATCCCGAACGTTGGAAAACAATGGTCTTTACTACTCTCTGTATCGGTCAAATGGGACACGCGATCGCGGTTCGTTCTGATCGTAAACTAGCGATCGAAATGAATCCTTTGGGGAATAAATTTTTACTCGCTGCGGTAGTTGTGACGACTTTGTTGCAACTACTTTTGGTTTATGTACCCTTTTTACGCGATTTCTTCGATACAGAGTTTCTTAGCCCCCTCGAACTTTTGATTTGTTTAGGTTTTAGTACCTTAATCTTCGTTTGGGTAGAGTTGGAAAAGTTATTCATTCGCTGGTATAAATCTAGGTGATTGGGGACTGGGAAGGGGGAATTGGAGGAATCGGAGGTATTGGGAGTGTTGGAGGAATTGGAGGTGTTGGAGGAATTGGAGGAATTGGAGGTATTGGGAGTGTTGGAGGAATCGGAGGTATTGGGAGTGTTGGAGGTATCGGAGGTATTGGGAGTGTTGGAGGTATTGGGAGTGTTGGAGGAATCGGAGGTATTGGAGGTATTGGGAGTGTTGGAGGAATTGGAGGAATCGGAGGTATTGGGAGTGTTGGAGGAATTGGAGGAATCGGAGGTATTGGGAGTGTTGGAGGAATCGTATCTAGACAATTTGAGGTAGCGTAGGAAAACTCGTCCTTAATTTTTGCAACGATTCGCGTCAGTGCTGGAAAAGCATACACAGGTGAGAGGGAGAAGAATTGAGCAAATTGGAAGGTAAACTAATAACTGGTCGCTGAAAACTGCTAAATGCACCCTACGTGAAAATTAATTCCCAATCACCAATCACCAATCACCAATCCCCAATCCCTAATCCCCAATCCCCAATTCGACCACTGATAAATGTTTCTCAAAAGCTTGCACTTGCGTAATTTCCGGAATTATCGAGATAGTGAAATAAATTTCGAGGCTCCGAAGACAATTTTAGTCGGAGATAATGCTCAAGGGAAATCAAATCTCCTCGAAGCAGTAGAATTATTAGCCACACTGAAAAGTCATCGAACTTCGCGCGATCGCGATTTAATCATGTCGGGAACCAATGCCGGACAAATTAGCGCTACTCTAGAAAAAGCCTACAGCACAGTAGACCTAGCTATAACATTACGCGATCGCGGTCGTCGTACTCTCAATTTAAATCGCGAAAATCTCCGTCGTCAGTTGGAATTTCTCGGTGTCGTCAATGCAGTACAATTCTCTAGTTTAGACTTAGATTTAGTTCGCGGTGCGCCAGAACGTCGTCGTAACTGGGTAGATTCCTTACTCGTCCAAATAGAGCCAATTTATGCTTATATTTTGCAACAATACGAGCGAGTTTTGCGCCAGCGTAATGCTTTGCTCAAAGAAATGCGTAATTTAGAAGCAAATCAATCAGAAGCTAAAGATTACCAAGCACAATTAGCATTGTGGGACGCGCAATTAGCCGCAAATGGTTCGCGAGTAACCAGACGTAGGGCTAGAGTTATCAAACGTCTTGCACCAATAGCGCAAATCTGGCACGCTAAAATTAGTAGTAAGACCGAAGTGTTAGAAATCAAATATAATCCGAATATCAATTGGACAGAAGACGATCCAGAAAGGGTGCAGCAAGCTTTTTTAGACAAGATTCAGCAACGTCGTCTCCCCGAACAACAGCAAGGTAAAACCTTAGTCGGTCCCCATCGCGATGAAATTGAATTTACAATTAATGAAACCCCAGCCCGGTCTTATGGTTCCCAAGGACAACAGCGAACTTTAGTTCTCGCTTTAAAGTTAGCCGAGTTAAAGTTAATTGCAGAAGTCGTCGGAGAACCGCCTCTGTTGCTCTTAGACGACGTTTTGGCGGAATTAGACCCCAACCGTCAAAATCACTTGCTAGAAGCGATCGGATCGCGCTTTCAGACCTTAATCACAACCACACATCTGGGTTCTTTCGATCCAGAATGGATTAAAGCTTCTCAAATTTTCACTGTTCAAGCCGGACAGATTAGCCGCAGCTACGAAGTATAAGAAGTCAAGTCTGGAAATTTGCCTATTTTTGGAGCTTCTCCTGCGAGGGAAAACTTCATTAATCAAGGCAATTTTATCCTTGGAGATTTCTTTCTGCCACATCCCCCACTTTTGAGATGATTAAATATTACCCGACTAACAAGCTAGCTGAACAAAACAAGATGACCTTCATTCATCCAGATGAAATTGTCGCGTTAGGTGCTTCCTTACGCAGAATTGACCCAAAAATCTTAACTCCTGAAAACGATCAACAAGGGATGAGAGTTTGGTATCAAGGTGGGGAACCTTATTTTGACCTTTTTATCGAAATGCGTGAAGATCGCATCGAATGGTTTCAGTTTACCTTACGTGGGAAGTCGATTTGCTGGAGTGCGAAAGAAAGTAAGTGGCATACTGGCTCGACAAATGAAATGGAAGTCGATGATGTCAGTTTTTATCCAGCTAGTAAAATTGTGGAAAGCGATCGCTATTTTGACCATGACCTTGTTGAATTAGTTCACAAAATTATCTCTACTCGTGCAGGAGAACCAATTTTCGATCGTATTTTACTCTTGTTTGCAAATGGATCGCCGAAAAAGTAGCAAACAATAATTATTTTAAGCATGAATTACAACATTTTGTCTTATTCGTCTTGCTTTTGTCGCTAAAATCGTTTCGGTTATTTGACTTGACAACTCTCGAACTGTAGCAACAACGTAGCATCGCGACATGAGAATCAAAAAATAGGCTCAGATTTTTTCAGTATGAGATAATGATCGATTTGTGCGAACAAAAGCTAATTGAGGTTTTTTTATGGCTGGTAGCGAACTAAAAGCGGATTTGTGGATCAAAGAATATATCACACCTTGGGATGTTTACGAACATGGGATTACCAAGATCCTAGCTTACAAGAAAACTGCATTTCAAGAGATGTACATTGTCGAAACTGGTGTTTATGGTAAAGCATTAGTCCTCGATGGGAAATGGCAATCTTGTACTGGGGACGAATTTTTGTATCATGAAGCTTTGGTACATCCAGGAATGATTGCTCATCAGTCACCCAAAAAAGTCCTGATTTTAGGCGGTGGTGAAGGTGCTACAGTCAGGGAAGTCTTGCGCTGGAAAACCATCGAGCAAGTAACAATGGTAGATATCGATGGTGAAGTTGTTGAAGCTTGTCGAGAACATCTTCCGGAAATGCACGAAAATGTTTTTGACGATCCTCGCGTTGATTTAAAGATTGCTAATGCTTTGGAAGTTTTAGATACAACTGAGCAACAGTGGGATATTATTATTTCAGACCTGAGCGATCCGATTGAGTCTGGTCCTTCATTCCAATTGTTTACGAAAGAGTATTTTGAGAAAGTTCAGCGCGTACTTGCACCAAAAGGGTTTTTCGTTGTCCAAGCAGGTCCAGTTTCACCAGGGGAAATTAAGCTACACGCTCGTTTAATTAATACTTTGAAAACTGTGTTTCCGAATGTGGTTTCTTATGCTTCCCATGTACCCACCTACGCTTCTCCGTGGGGTTTTGGATTAGCTTCTCAGGAAACAATCGATACTTTACCAAATCCGGAAGCGATCGATCGCTTATTACAGCAAAAAACTCAGGGTGGATTTAAGTTAATGGATGGGACAACTTTGTTAGGAATGTTACAAACACCACTGCATATCCGTCAGGCGATCGCTGAATATACTCAAGTTTACACCCTCAAAGAACCACCGAAATTCTTTGGTAAAGGCGCAGTTGATCTTTAAAATTTTACCAGAGGCGATCGCTATGCTGACAACTGCGGTAAGCGCGATCGCCCCTTTATTGATTATAGTTAGCGGTCAAACTTGATCTGAACTACATTAGAAGAAAGTACGCGCAAATTTTGGTAGTGCTGTCATCCTAGAACTCTCGAAACAAAATGAGCCAATTTACTCAGAAATTAGGTATATATTTAACTTTATTAGCGCTTGGTGGTGGTGCGGGATTTGTCGGAAATCGCTATTTGTTAACTAACCAACAGCGTGACAGACTTCCTAGAGTGCTACCCGCAGCACTACAATCTTTTCCAGTACAGTCTGCGAGTCCCACAGTTGAAGGCAATATTAATTTTATCGCTGAGGCGGTAAGAGCAGTGGGTCCGGCAGTAGTCCGCATCGATGCTTCTCGTCAAGTCAGTCAAGAAATTCCTGAATCTTTCCAACATCCGTTTTTTCGACGCTTTTTTGGTGATGAAGTCCCAATTCCGAAACGTCAGTTAGAACGAGGTACGGGTTCGGGTTTTATTTTGAGTTCAGATGGAAGCTTAATTACTAATGCTCATGTGGTTGAAGGTGCAGATAAGGTTAAGGTAACGCTCAAAGATGGTCAGGTTTTTGAGGGTGAGGTACTGGGAAGTGATTCGGTTACTGATATTGCGGTAATTAAAATTAATGGTCGTGATTTACCGACAGTTGAGTTGGGGAAAGCGGAAAATTTGACTCCGGGAGAATGGGCGATCGCGATCGGAAATCCTTTAGGATTAGATAATACGGTGACAGTGGGAATTATTAGCGCTTTGGGACGTTCTAGTTCTCAGGTGGGTGTTCCTGATAAACGAGTTAGTTTTATTCAAACTGATGCAGCAATTAATCCTGGTAATTCTGGTGGTCCGTTACTGAATGCTCAAGGTCAAGTTATTGGGATTAATACTGCTATTCGCGCTGATGCACAAGGATTGGGTTTTGCTATCCCCATTGAAACAGCCGAACGCATTGCCAGTCAATTGTTTGCGAAGGGTAAGGTAGACCATCCTTATTTAGGTATTCAAATGATGACGCTGAATTCGGAGTTGAGAAAGCAAATTAATGAAGATGCGGATTTAAATGTCAATATCGATGAAGATCGAGGTGTAATTGTGATGCGTGTTGTTCCTAATTCTCCAGCAGATCGCGCGGGTTTTCAAACTGGAGACGTAATTGTTAAAGTTGGTGGGAAAAATGTTGTTACCGCAGGTGATGTGCAACAACAAGTCGAAGCAAGTGTGATTGGGGATGTCTTAGCAGTTGAGGTGAAACGAGAAAGTAAGACTGTGGCGATCGCTGTCCGCCCAGGTGCTTTTCCCGATAAAATCGATTAAGCTATAATTGGTCGGGATCGATTCCCATTGCTCTCAGTCGCGCAGCTAAGGCTTCGCTACGTCTCTGTTCTGCTTTGAGTAAGGTTTCTGCTTGTTCGGCTCGTTGACGTTCTTGTTCGGCTCGTTGACGTTCTTGCTCGACTCGTTGACGTTCTTGTTCGACTCGTTGACGTTCTTGTTCGACTCGTTCGCGTTCTTGTTCGACTCGTTGACGTTCGCTCTCCAATTGCGCTAAAACTTCTAAATAAGTTGCAAAACGCTCTCCGTTAGGATAATAGAGTTCTAATTCTGTCCCAATCCCAAATCTAATTCCTAATCGGGGACTTACCCAACCGATCATTCCTTCAATTACTTGTAATTCCTTACCACGACGAAGCCATCCTGTCAAGTCATTTGTGTCCGGGTCGTAAAGATAATATTCTTCGACCCCATAGCGATCGTAAAATTGTAGTTTCGCAGCCATTTCTCGGAGCGTATTACCCGGAGAAAGAATTTCAAAGACTACTTGTGGGGGAAGATTATTTTCTAACCACTGTTGGTAAGAACCTCTGTCTCCTTTTGGTCTACCCATAGCAACCATAACATCAGGAGCGCGACGAAGAGTATTATTTCCTTCTACTGGATACCACAATAAATCCGCAGCGACAAAAACATCAGGGTCGTCTTTAAACAAAGCTTCAATACCAGCATGAATCCAGACAATTGTACGGTATTGCTTTGTATTATCAGCCATTGGTTGACCGTCGCTGTCAGGGTAAATAATCTTAGAGCTAGATGCTGATTCTATTTGTACCATAAAAATTACCTTGATCTGGGGATTAGGGATTGGGGATTGGGGATTAGGGGAGTTTATGTTGCTCAAATATACCACTCTTGTCAGCGTAGCCATCGCTAAAGAGTAATACTCCCAACACTCCCAACACCTCCCACACCTCCCACACTCTTTTTTTGGGGACTAGAAGGGATAATTAGAGAAATACTGTTTGTACCATTTTCACGGGATGAATGCTACAGATGTTCTATAGAGACTAAAATGCAACGTCTCTAGACAATTTCAGGTTCGCTAAAGCAAATTGGGATTAGCGATCGCTACTAACACCTTAACAAAAACCCCGCCCATACATTCAGGCGAGGTAATTCTTTTGACAAAAACAGATTTTTGTGCTAAGGGGGTAGGACACCCCACCCACGCACATTACTTACTTTCCGAGAACTCAGCATCGATGACATCATCACCACTATCTGAACTATCGCTAGCACCAGCACCAGTTGCACCATCACCAGGAGTCGAACCACCAGGACCACCAGGACCACCAGGAGCAGAACCACCAGCTTGTTGATACAAGTTCGTGCTAATCGTGTAAAGTGTTTGTTGTAACTCCGGCATCACCGCTTGAATTTTCTCATCATCTTCAGCAGCAACAGCATCGCGCAAGTCATTAATTAAGCCTTCTGCTTTCGACTTATCAGCCGCAGGGACTTTATCACCCAACTCTTGCAGTTGCTTATCAGCTTGATAAACTAAAGAGTCAGCTTGGTTTTTGCGATCGATTTTCTCACGACGTTCTTTGTCTGTATTCGCATTAACTTCCGCTTCATTAACCATCCGATCAACTTCATCTTGCGGTAAAGTCGAAGCACCAGTAATACTGATCGATTGTTCTTTTCCAGTACCTTTATCTTTCGCAGTAACATTAAGGATACCGTTCGCATCGATATCAAAAGTTACTTCAATTTGCGGTACACCACGAGGTGCAGGAGGAATACCATCTAAGCGGAAAGTACCCAAACTCTTATTATCTTTCGAGAGTTCCCGTTCACCTTGGAGAACATGAATTTCCACATTACTTTGGTTATCAACCGCAGTCGAGAAAGTTTCCGACTTTTTAGTCGGAATAGTAGTGTTACGTTGAATAATTTTCGTCATCACACCACCCAAAGTTTCCACACCCAGAGACAACGGTGTCACGTCTAACAGCAGGATATCTTTAACTTCACCAGCTAAGACACCAGCTTGGATAGCTGCACCAACTGCTACTACTTCATCAGGGTTTACACCTTGGTTAGGATCTTTCCCCAAAACCCGCTTCACTAATTCTTTAACAGCAGGAATCCGAGTCGAACCACCAACTAAAACTACTTCATCGATCGCGCTTTTATCAATTTTCGCATCTCTAACCGCATTTTCGACAGGAATCCGACAGCGATCGATTAAATCAGAACACAGTTCCTCAAACTTAGCCCTAGTCAGGGTCATATCGAGGTGTTTCGGACCTTCTTGAGTAGCGGTGATAAAGGGTAAGTTGATATCCGCTTGGGTAACGCTAGAAAGTTCAATTTTAGCTTTTTCTCCGGCTTCAGTGAGACGCTGTAAAGCTTGCTTATCTTTACGAAGATCGATACCTTCTGCGTTTTTAAATTCGGCTGCTAGATAATCAACTATTTTTTTATCAAAGTCGTCACCACCAAGGTGAGTGTCACCAGAAGTAGCTAAAACTTCAAAGACACCATCACCAACTTCAAGGATGGATACGTCGAAGGTTCCACCACCTAAGTCGAATACCAGGATAGTTTCGTTACTTTTTTTATCTAAACCGTAAGCTAGAGAAGCTGCGGTAGGTTCGTTGATAATCCGCAGAACTTCGACACCAGCGATTTTACCAGCATCTTTGGTAGCTTGACGCTGAGAATCGTTAAAGTAAGCAGGAACAGTAATTACTGCTTGAGTTACGGTTTCACCAAGGTACTTACTCGCATCTTCAACTAATTTACGGAGTACCTGGGCTGAAATTTCTTCGGGTGCGAATTGTTTTTCGAGTGCAGGACAATCGAGTTTAACGTTGCCGTTATTGTCGCGCACAATATTGTAAGAAACCTCGGTAGCTTCATTTGTTACTTCATCAAATTTACGACCCATGAAACGCTTCACCGAGTAAAAAGTGTTCATGGGGTTCATTACGCCTTGACGTTTGGCGATTTGACCGACGAGGCGATCGCCATTTTTAGCATAAGCGACTACGGACGGAGTTGTCCGAAAACCTTCGGCGTTAGCAATAACGGTGGGTTTACCACCTTCCATTACTGCGACACAAGAGTTTGTCGTTCCGAGGTCTATACCAACTACTTTAGCCATTTAAAGAGTTACTCCCAATCTAACTACAGATATTTTTTACAACAACAGAAGAAATTGAACCGAGGGTAATTTAAATAAGAATTTGATTTGTGTCTCGTTTCAATTTACTTACATACTTTCTTTCCTATATAGTGACGGGGTTAGACATTCTCTTGTAAGTGCTGGTTTCCGAACCTTTTAGGACGGTTTGACTCGGTTGGGGATTGG
>JAWQFW010000187.1:0-11138 GCA_035968095.1 Oscillatoria sp. PMC 1068.18 | reverse complement strand
GGTTTTCGCTTTTCGATATTTCCCTATTTTACCAGGAATATATAAAGCCGTCCTTGAAGGACGGGGTTTCAGACCCAAGGAGTTTCGTTTCGATGATGCCGTGAAAAATGCTTTAATTAAGGATAATTGGGAGATTACCGCCGACCCTTATCCGATTAGATATCAACAAATTTAACTTTTTGCTGACCTTGCTGGAGAAAAGACTCTTTCTGCTACGAAATCGGGACAACAAATTGCGATTGAAGTTAAAAGTTTTCTGGGTCGTTCGGCAATGCGTGAATTTGAGACAGCGTTAGGTCAATATCTTATTTATCGCGCTTTTCTTTCGGTCAAGAAAGTTTATTATACAATTTATTTAGCGATTGGTCAAGCTATTTATGAGCGGTTTTTTCAGCAAAAAGCGATTAAATTTATTTTGCAGCAATACCAAGTTTTGTTATTAGTTGTTGATTTTAAGAAGGAGGAAGTCGTCGAATGGATAAGTTAACTTATTATCGAAGTGTTATTAAAAAAATCTTGAATGAATATGAACGAATTTCGCTACAAGTTCCTAGGGATGGTATAGATTAAATTTTTGTATTTGACGATAATAAAAGTCAGTATTTATGGTATAATGTCGGCTGGGAAGAAGGAAAAAGAGTGAAAGGAATTACAATTTATGTAAGAATTAAAAATGAGAAGATTTATGTTGAGGAAGATTGGACTGAGGAAGGAATTGCGACTGATTTATTGAGAGAAGGTATCCCGAAAGAAGATATTGTCTTAGGTTTCCATCCACCAGAGGCGAGGAAGTATACTGAATTTGCGATCGCGTAACTCATCTTTACCGCTAAGTAGTTATAATTTTAGAGTGAGTCTTTCGATATCACTCTCTAAAACTCTTGTTTTTCCTGATTTTCATGCCAGCTAGAGATATTTATCATGATGCAGTCAAAAATGCTTTAATTAAGGATGGTTGGACAGTTACAGACGATCCTTATACTATTGAATACGAAGATGCAAAACTTTATGCAGATTTAGCGATAGAAAAAAGGACTACAGATGAAGAAAGTGAGCAGAAAATTATTATTGAAATCAAAAGCTTTATTAGTCCTTCACTCATGAGTGCTTTTGAAATAGCTTTAGGTCAATATATTTTGTATCGTAACTTTCTAAGATTAACAAATAAAGATTATGAAATTTACTTAGCGGTTAGAGATACTGTATACAATACTTTTTTTCAAAGGAAATCTGTCAATACAATTGTAAAACTTAATCAAATTAGTTTGGTTATTTTCAATAATTAAAAAGAGGAAATAACACAATGGATAAGTTAACTAATTATCGAACTTTAATTAAACAAATACTTACCGAATACGATAATTTATCTTCTCAATCCTCTAGTTGTAAGACTGAAACTTGTTTGGTTTTTGATGAAAATAACGACCATTACTTGTGGCTAACAGTTGATTGGGAAGGAAGTAAACGACACAAATACACCCACATTCATATTAGGATTAAAAATAACAAGATTTATCTTGAGGAAGATTGGACTGAATCAGGAATTGCTACTGAGTTAGTAAGTGAAGGTGTCTTGAAAGAAGATATTGTCTTAGCTTTCCATCCACCAGATGTGAGGAAGTATACCGAATTTGCGATCGCCTAAACTTCCCACAGCGATAATATTCAACATCAACCCCTATAAGTCAAAAACTTTTTTTATTTTTCCAACCAAGCTAAAAACGAATTTGCAAACAAAGCCGCTTGAGTGCGATCGCGTAAATTTAACCGACTTAAAATATTAGTAACATGATTTTTGACTGTTCCTTCGGAAATATACAAGTTTTGGGCAATTTCTTTATTACTCGCACCTGTAGCAATTAAACTCAATACTTCTTTTTCTCTAGGAGTTAATTCTGCTAATTCTGCTGGTGGATTTGCTTGATTTTTTTCTTCAGAAACTCGTGCCATTATTTTCGGTAAAATTCCTGGACTAAATTGCGAATAGCCTTTATCCACTAACCGAATTGCTGCGGCTAACTCTTCCGAAGGGGTATCTTTCAATAAGTAACCAACTGCACCAAATTGTAAAGCTTGGGAAACATATTCGTCATCATCAAAAGTAGTCAAAACTAAAATTTTGATGTCGGAAAATTGTTCTTTCATTAACTTGGTTGCTGCGACTCCATCCATAATCGGCATTCGCACATCCATTAAAATTAAATCTGGTTGGGAATTTTCCTCCGCTAATTTTGTTAACTTTTCAATTGCTTCTTGTCCGTTCTCCGCATCAGCAACAATTTCCAAGTCAGTTTCTAACTCTAATAATGCTTTTAAACCTTGGCGAATAATTTTTTGGTCGTCTACTAATAAAATCCGAATCATTTTACCTGTAACTAATTGAAGGAAAGTTTCTTTAAAGTTAATTTCGCTATTATTTTTTTAGCTTACTTAGGATGTTTCGTCAAGGGAATATTGACAGTAATTTTACACCCAAGATGAGGTTGACTTTCAATATCAATAGAACCACCAAGCGCCGCAGTACGTTCGCGCATTCCTTGTAATCCAAAACCAGTTAAATTTTCTTCGGGGTTAAAACCGCAACCATTATCTTTGACAATTAGAAATAAGTTTGACTCTCTAACTTGTAATTTAATTTCTACCTTAGTTGCTTGAGCATATTTACAAATATTAGTTAAGCTTTCTTGGATAATTCGATAAACAGCAATTTTTATTTCAATAGGTAAAGGTTGTGAAACAACAATTTCACAATCTGGAATAATATTTGTGGTGCGAGTAAATTGGTCAGAGAGAGACGCAATCGCGTCCGCTAAAGATAACTCTAACCAAGGGTCAGATCTTAGTGTAGCAACCGATTGACGTACTGCACGTAAAGCATTTGAACCCATACTTTTGGCTTCTAGTAAAAAGATTTGCGCCTGTTCGGGTTTAGTTTTTTGGAGTTTAATCGCACTCTCCAATTGAATATTTAATCCCGTCAAAAAATGTCCTAAAGAATCGTGAATTTCGCGTGCAATCCGATTTCTTTCTTGTAAAGTTGCCAAATCTTCGATGCGTAAAGCATAGTCACGTAATTGAGTCACTGCAACTGTCAATTTTTGCTGACTTTGCCTTTCTTTCAGCAAAGCATTAACCAAAAGTAAAACAAAAATTAAGACCAAAGCGAATAAAAAAGTTAAATTAATTAAAAAAGAATTAAAACGTTCGGTAAATAATTCTTGTGCGAAAGGACAACTTTCTTCAATTAACGACTGCACTATAAAAAGTTGGCGAGGAAAAACATTTTTTACTAAGTAAAGTAATCTTAAAAAAAAACAGGTAAAAGCAACTGCTGCCACTAATAAACGACCCGAAAGAGAAAAAAGCAAACTACTACGGATCACTAAAACTAAATAAAGAAAAGGTAAAATGCGGATTCCATGATAGTCGAAAGTAGTAGCAACAAGAATTAAGCCAAATCCACAAGCAGTATACAAAATTTTTGCCGCTTGTTGCGTGGGTAATCTCAAACCAAGTAGCAGAAAAACAATCATCGTCAAAATAGTAACGGGGGAAAGATCGACAACATTTCCCCGACGCGAAGGTAAAAGTTCATTGACAACAGCAACAAAAAGTAAAGCCCACTCCAAATAAAGCAGAAAAGGAAAAGGATGGTGACGCAAGCGAATCATAGTTTCTTCAAAAAATAAAAGCCGAGCTAACTGGAAATTTTAATTATGAGTCAAGAATTTAGTTTTTATTTAACACAAAAAATCCGCCAAAAGGGGAAACCATGACTAAAGTCATAGTTAAAATCGTGACTTTTGATAATGGTGGTTAGTAAACAGAAATTTATAGGATTGAGACACAGAACAAATCGAAGAAAGCAAAATGAAACTCAAACTAATCCCAATTGTAATTGCAGCGATCGCCATGAGTGTAGCGCCCCTGACAGCAAACGCCCAAACAACCAACCCCCAAGGAAGACAAAGACCACCAAAAATGGAACGGGCGTTCTCCCAATTAAATCTGAGCGAAAGTCAACAAGCCGAATTGCGACGCATTCATGAAGAAAAGAAAACCCAGATGGAAAACATCCTCACTCAAGAACAACGAAACAGCATCGAAAGCGCGAGATCCTCTGGCGAACATCCTCGCCGTGCCTTCGGCTCCCTTAATCTTACCAGCGAACAACGCGAGCGGATGCGAGAAATCATGGAATCCGCACGAGAAGAAAGCCACAACGTTCTAACCGACGCTCAACGTCAACAACTCGAACAAATGCGACAACAACGAGAACCACGAGGACCGCGCCGAGAAAACACCCAGCGCTAGAAATTGCCCTTGCTCCCAGAGACGTTAAATTCAACGTCTCTCATCATTTTCAGCCAATTTTGTGAACTTCGAGAGAAAACAGCGAAATTGGCGCAAAGAAGTTATCTTAGTTTTAATCACTCGAACAAACAGATAATGGGTAACTTCAAAAAAGCGATCGCCAAAATTACCACCACAGCAGCCATACTCCTAACAGTTGCTAGTTGCGATAGTCTCCAAGGAAACAACGAAGAAGCACTCCAAGAATTCGTCGGCATCTGGCAACTAACCTCCGTTCAGCGCGGCAGCGACACCGAAACCCCCAGAGGCGGCGGCATTCAATTAGAAAGCAGCAACGGCAGACTCATCGGACTTGTCCTACCTCCCGGAGGAGTCATCGAACTAGACACCGCAGGTAGCGACAATAACCTCGAAGGCAATATTTGGCTATTCGGAATACAAGACAGAGGCGTACAAATACCCGTCACCGCCGAACTAAGTGAAGACGACGAACAATTAACCATCAACATGAAAACCACCGAGGTAGATACAACCGATCTACCCGCCCCCCTACAAGAGCAATTCGCCGAAGATATTACCTTAATCGCCCAAAAACGAGATGAAGCAGCCCAAGGCTCCCAACCACCCCAAGGAGCAGCCGCCCAATCCGAACCAATTCAATACATAGTCACCCTCATCCAAGCCCAACAAGCATATTATTCAGCAAATAATAGTTTTAGCTCTAACATAGAAGAACTGGGACTTGGTATTAGCTCAGAAACAGAAACTTACACCTACAACATTAATCAACTAGGTGAAACCGGGGTGCAACATACAGCAATACCAAAACAATCAGACTTGAGCAGCTATACAGGCGCAGTATTTATCGCTCCGAGTCAAGAAAATCAAGCAGCGACCGCAATCACTGTAGTTTGCGAAAGTGAAGCACCGACCCAAACTGCACCACCACCAATTGAGCTAGTCGCAGGACAACCTCAATGTCCCTCCGGTTTTCGCCCACTCAGGTAACACCGAGAAACTAACCGTTGCGCCTTCCCAGTATCCCATAACCTAAAGTCGTGCCACCCAAGGGATTATCAAAGCAAAATGAACGTTGGTGACTTTTTCAACCGCCTCGATCTTAGAGAGCAAGAACTGAAAAAAGCAAACTTAGCTGGGGCTGATTTAAAGGGAGCCAATATCAGAGGAACCGACTTAAAAGAAGCTAACTTCAGCGAAGCCATTCTCAGTTATGCCGATTTGATTGAGGCAGATTTGAGCGAGGCAAATCTCAGCAAAGCCATCTTAACGAAAGCCTTACTAAATTTAGCTAACCTCACTGCGGCTAACCTCACTGGTGCTAATTTGAGAGAAGCCAATTTAGTTGGAGCCGAATTACAAGCAGCCAACCTTCAACAAACCAGCTTGATAAAAGCCAATTTAGTCGGAGCCAACTTAGCCGGAGCCAACTTAGCCGGAGCCAACTTAAGTGGAGCAGATCTTCGCGGTTCCCAGTTGAGTGAAGCAATGCTTAAAGGTGCTGTCTACAGTAACAGAACCATTTTCCCCGAAGGAATCGATCCCAAACAGCAAGGAGCTTTTTTACTCGCTCCCGGTGTCTCATTACTGGGACTCAATTTTGCTGGAGTTGATTTAACTGGAGCAGATTTAAAAGGTGCTGATTTAAGAAAAATTAACCTCCTTAATGCTAGCTTAGTTGGAGCAGATTTAGACCGAGCTAACTTAGCCGGAGCCAATTTGAGCGGAGCAGATTTACGAGAAGCAATGCTCAATGGCGTAATTTTGCAAAAAGCCGTTTATAGCAATCAAACTCGCTTTTCTTCAGGTATCGATCCTAGTTTAGTCGGGGCTTATTTACTAGCTCCAAATATCTCTTTGGTAGAAGTTAATTTAAGCAAACTCGACCTCAGTTGGGCAAATTTAACCGGAGTTAACTTTAGCGGTTCAGATTTAAGAGAAATTAATTTGAAAGCAGTAGATTTAAGCAACGCAATTTTGCGAAAAGTCGATCTCCGCAAAGCTAATTTAGAGAGAACCGATTTACGAGGAGCCGATCTTAGCAGCGCTTTATTGCAAGATTGTAACTTGAGTTTCGCCGATTTACGTGGTGCAGATTTGACGAGAGCCAACCTCAGTCAAACCAATTTACAAGAAGCAGATTTGCGTGGTGCCGATTTAACTAATGCAATTTTACATGATTGCAATCTGAGTTTTGCAGATTTACGGGAGACAGATTTAACCAAAGCAGATTTGACTAATGCTAACTTGAATAATGCTAATTTAAGAAAGACAGAGTTGATGAGAGTAAACTTAGAAAATGCCACTCTCACAGAAGTAAATCTCCGGGGAGCAATTTTGTTTCAAGTAAATTTAAAACAAGCAAATTTAGAGTCAGCAAACCTTAAAGATGTTGAGTGGAATGCCGTCGATTTACAGCATACTCATTTAAACGAAAATCACCGCAATCAGTTTGTAGTGGGAAATAGTCCGCAGTGCGAGTAGAGTTGAGTCACTTTTTTAGAGATTATCCCCTCATCCATCCTTAATTATCAGCAATTTAATCTTAATTTATGCGGCGATAAACATCCCGACGATGTGCTACTTTAATGACAATAACTAAAAGACGCTCGTCTTCAACTTGGTAAATTACTCGATAGTTTCCTACTCTGAGTCGCAAAATCCCTAAAGAACCTTGTAAGGCTACAACTCCTGGAGGACGAGGGTTTTCTGCTAAGAGAATAATTTTAGCATCGAGGCGCTGCTGAACTTTTTGCGGTAATTTCTGGAAAGCTTTGCGAGCTTGGGGAGAAAAAATAATTTGGTAATTGCGATCTTCAGACATTACCCTAGTCCTAATTCTTTTCTTAACTGCTGATAAGAAATATATTCTTCTAGCTTGGTAGAAGCTAAAATATTTTCAGCTTCTTCTAAATCAAGTTTGTCCTCAATTTCTCTAACTTTTTGTAAGAAAAACTTAAATGCCTCTAAGGAAATTACCGCTACCAAATCTTGACCATTTTGAGTAATAATTATTTCCTCATTTTCCTTGAGAATACGTTCGACAATCAAATCGAAGTTATTTTTGGCTTCGTTAAGGGAGAAACGTGCGAGATCCCCTTGTCTCAGTGTGCTTTTTGCGATCGCGTCATCTTCAAATTTAGCTGACATTGCCTTCCTCCTCCAGAACACTTACCCTTTAAACTACCCTAGAACAACCCTAAGTCCCTAAAGTACAATTGAGAAACTATGTTGTAATCTCTTTTTAGACTAACTTTACCTAACTATGAACAGTATCTTTCTCGATCGCCTCCAAAGTCCAGATCGCCCGGTTATTGTCTTCGATGGGGCGATGGGAACCTCTTTACAAACGCAAAACCTCACTGCGGAGGATTTCGGTGGGGCGGAGTATGAAGGTTGTAATGAATATCTCGTTCAAACTAAGCCAGAAGCAGTAGCCCAGGTACATCGCCAGTTTCTCGAAGCGGGTGCGGATGTGATTGAAACTGACACCTTTGGTGGAACCTCAGTTGTGTTGGCGGAATACGATTTAGCGGCGATCGCCTACAATCTTAACAAAGCTGCTGCGGAATTGGCTAAACAAGTCGCTCAAGAATATTCTACACCCGAAAAGCCTCGCTTTGTCGCAGGTTCGATGGGTCCGGGAACCAAGTTACCAACTTTGGGACATATTGATTTTGATACTCTCAAAAATGCTTACATCGAACAAGCAAGAGGTTTATTTGATGGTGGCGTAGATTTATTTATTGTCGAAACTTGTCAGGATGTTTTGCAAATTAAAGCAGCTTTAAATGCAATTGAAGCAGTCTTTGCCGAAAAACAAGCACGCCGTCCCTTAATGGTTTCAATTACGATGGAAACTATGGGGACAATGTTAGTCGGTTCGGATATTAGTGCCGCTTTAACTATTCTCGAACCTTATCAAATTGATATTCTCGGTCTTAATTGCGCTACGGGACCGGAACAAATGAAAGAACATATTAAATATTTAGCGGAAAATTCGCCATTTATCATTTCTTGTATTCCCAATGCAGGTTTACCAGAAAATGTCGGCGGACAAGCGCATTATAAGTTAACGCCAATTGAATTAAAAATGGCGTTGATGCACTTTATTGAAGATTTGGGTGTACAAATTATTGGTGGTTGTTGCGGTACTCGCCCCGACCATATTCAACAATTAGCAGAAATTGGCAAAACTCTCAAACCAAAAGAGCGTCAGCCCGTTTATGAACCTGCGGCGGCTTCGATTTATAGCGCCCAACCTTATCTTCAAGATAATTCGTTTTTAATTGTTGGGGAAAGATTGAATGCGAGTGGGTCGAAAAAGTGTCGGACTTTGTTAAATAATGAAGATTGGGATGGTTTAGTTTCCCTAGCAAAAGCTCAAGTAAAAGAAGGGGCGCACGTTCTTGATGTTAATGTTGATTATGTGGGTAGAGACGGCGTGCGTGATATGCACGAGTTGGTTTCTCGGTTAGTTAATAATGTTACTTTACCGCTCATGCTCGACTCAACTGAGTGGGAAAAAATGGAGGCGGGTTTAAAGGTTGCGGGCGGTAAATGTATCCTGAATTCGACGAATTATGAGGATGGGGAACCGCGTTTTTATCAAGTATTAGAAATTGCCAAAAAGTATGGTGCAGGTGTTGTCGTGGGGACAATTGATGAAGACGGAATGGCGCGTACTGCCGAGAAGAAATTCGCGATCGCGCAACGAGCCTACCAAGCCGCGCTAGAATATGGTATCCCCCCCTATGAATTGTTTTTTGACCCCCTAGCTTTGCCGATTTCCACAGGTATAGAGGAAGATCGAGAGAATGGTAAAGCGACCATTGAATCTATTCGTCGGATTCGCGAAGAGTTACCTGAATGTCACATTTTATTAGGCATTTCTAATATTTCTTTTGGCTTAAATCCGGCAGCGCGTCAAGTGTTGAATTCGGTATTTTTACACGAAGCAATGCAGGTAGGTTTAGATGCAGCAATTGTTAGTGCAAGTAAGATTTTACCATTAGCCAAAATTGATTCCGAACATCAAGAAATTTGTCGTAAATTAATTAACGATCAAAGAGAGTTTGAGGGAAATGTCTGTACTTTCGATCCTTTAACTGAGCTTACCACACTGTTTCAAGGGAAGACAACTAAGCAGTCTCGCGCAATTGATGAAAATTTGCCTGTAGAAGAAAGATTGAAACGACATATCATCGACGGTGAGCGAATTGGCTTAGAATCACAACTGCAAAAAGCTTTAGAAAAGTATCCTCCTTTACAGATAATTAATACCTTTTTGCTCGATGGAATGAAGGTAGTCGGCGAGTTATTTGGTTCCGGGCAAATGCAGTTACCTTTTGTGTTACAATCAGCCGAAACCATGAAAGCAGCCGTTGCTTTTCTGGAACCGTTTATGGATAAAGAAGATAGCAATAGTAATGCTAAAGGTACGGTAGTAATTGCAACAGTTAAAGGCGATGTTCACGACATTGGGAAAAACCTGGTTGATATTATCTTGACCAATAATGGTTACAAAGTAGTTAATCTCGGAATCAAACAACCAGTTGAAAACATCATTCAAGCTTACGAAGAACATCAAGCAGATTGTATTGCGATGAGTGGTTTGTTAGTGAAATCAACCGCGTTTATGAAGGAAAATTTAGATACTTTTAATCAGCGCGGAATTAAGGTTCCGGTAATTTTAGGTGGTGCAGCATTAACCCCGAAATTTGTCAATGAAGATTGTCAAAATACTTATCAAGGTCGCGTAATTTACGGGAAAGATGCTTTTACTGACTTGCATTTTATGGATAAATTAATGCCAGCAAAGTCGGCTAATAATTGGGATGATTTGCAAGGATTTTTGAATGAGCTAGATGACACGCAAAATGGACATAAATCAGCACAGAAAGAGTCAGAAAATGGGCATTCAGTTGCGTCTAGTAAAGAAAAATCAGCAGCAAGTAAACAGGTAGAAAATCGCGAAATTGACACCCAACGTTCTGAAGCCATAAGTTTAGAATTTGAACGTCCGCAACCGCCATTTTGGGGAACAAAAATTCTCTCCCCGGAAGAGATACCTTTAGAAGAGGTTTTCTGGTATCTTGACTTACAAGCTTTATTTGCGGGACAGTGGCAATTCCGCAAACCAAAAGGACAGTCAAGGGAGGAATATGACGAGTTTCTGGAAGCTGAAGTTCAGCCAATTTTAGCCGAATGGAAACAAAGAATTTTTGCCGAGAATTTGTTGCAACCGCAAGTTATATATGGGTATTTTCCCTGTCAAGCGCAAGGTAATTCTTTAGATATTTATCATCCGCAAATAGTTCAGGAAGCAAAGCAAATTTCCGCAGGTGAAGAGGCAATTGCTAAATTTGATTTTCCTCGGCAAAAATCAGGACGACGTTACTGTATTGCTGATTATTATGCGACGAAGGAATCAGGAAAAGTTGATGTATTTCCGATGCAAGCTGTTACGGTGGGAGAAATAGCTACGAAATATGCAAAAGAGTTGTTTGAGTCGGATAAATATACTGATTACTTGTATTTCCACGGTTTAAGTGTGCAAATAGCAGAAGCATTAGCCGAATGGACTCATGCAAAGATACGACGTGAGTTAGGATATCAAAACCAAGAACCGGAGACAATTCGTGATGTGTTAGCGCAGAGATATCAAGGTTCGAGATATAGTTTCGGGTATCCTGCTTGTCCGAATATCCAAGACCAGTATACATTGCTGGAGTTGCTGGAGTGCGATCGCATCAATCTCTACATGGACGAAAGCGAACAACTCTACCCAGAACAGTCTACTACAG
>JAWQFW010000186.1:0-11404 GCA_035968095.1 Oscillatoria sp. PMC 1068.18 | reverse complement strand
GAACAAACTAGAGGGTTTGGATAAAGAAGGAAGAAAATACAATTTCAGGTAATTTTAACAGGGCGATCGCGCGATTAGGCATAGCCTAGCGCCGGAAGCGGCGATCGCTCTTAGCGCTGGCGCTAAGAGCGATCGCCCTCCTCAAGACAAGTTTCCTGAAATAGGCGATCGCTACTCTCGCACGATCGACATCAAAGTGTTGATAATCTTTTTAGGTACTCTTGCTCAGTAAATAAGTCGTAGGTACTTTCCAGGCGATCGCAAAACAAGATCCCATCTAAATGATCTAACTCATGCTGGAAAATCCGCGCGACAAAATCAGTTAATTCCCTTTGCTGCAATTTCCCATCCCTATCTGTATATTCTACAGCGATCGCTCGATACCTCGGCACTAATCCCCGCAACCCCGGAATACTTAAACATCCTTCCCAATCCTTGATAATTTCCTCAGAATGAGATATTATTCGAGGGTTAATCATCGGTGTCGGTTCCATTGTCGGGGCGTGAGGATAGCGAAGATTAGGGCGAGAAGCAACAATAAATAAGCGGTAAGATTGAGATATTTGCGGCGCAGCGATGCCAACGCCATGAGCAGAAACAGCCGTAGCCATGAGAGAATCAATTAAACTTTGGAGGGATTTGTCTGTAATATTTGTTACCAAACTTGCTGTCTGACGCAAAATCGGATTACCTAGTTGAGCAATTTCTTGAATTTCAGTCATGATTAAATACTGGGAAACATAATTTAGCTAGGTGGATAATACTATTCTGCTCTCAGTCGCTGAAAAATCAAAGTAGAGACAAAACCCGTGGAACCATCCCCCAAACAACTCTGGAATCAGGTCTTAGAGCGTCTACAGCAACAACTAAGCCGACCTACCTTTGAAACTTGGATTAAGAGCGCGATCGCCCAAGAATTCCAAGATAACTGTCTCGTAGTCTGCACTCCGAATCCCTTCGTTCTCAATCATATCCAAAAACATTATCTCAACGATCTTGCCGATGTGGTTGCAGAGATCGTCGGTCATCCCGTGGAAATTCAACTAAAATCAGCCAAAGGAGAAAATGTCTCCGTTGGTGAAGCAAATGTTTCCTCATCCATGTTACCTACTCCTGACATTCAACCCGCTAACAATCAACCCAAACCCACAAAACTCAACCCTAAATACAACTTTTCCAGCTTTGTTGTTGGACCAAATAACCGCATGGCTCATGCTGCTTCCTTAGCCGTAGCTGAGTCTCCCGGACGAGAATTTAATCCTTTATTTCTTTGCGGTGGGGTTGGCTTAGGAAAAACGCATTTAATGCAAGCAATTGGTCATTATCGCCTAGAAATTCACCCTAATTCTAACGTATTTTATGTTTCGACTGAACAATTTACTAACGACTTAATTGCTTCAATTCGGAAAGATAGTATGCAAAGTTTTCGCGAGCATTATCGCGCGGCTGATGTACTTTTAGTAGATGATCTTCAGTTTATCGAAGGGAAAGAATATACCCAAGAAGAATTTTTCCATACTTTTAATACTTTACACGAATCTGGTAAACAAGTCGTCCTCGCTTCCGATCGCCCCCCAAATCTGATTCCTAGCTTACAAGAAAGACTTTGTTCTCGCTTTTCGATGGGCTTAATTGCTGATATTCAAACTCCAGATTTAGAAACTCGGATGGCAATTTTGCAAAAAAAAGCTGAGTCCGACCGCGTGCGTTTACCTCACGAAGTAATTGAGTATATTGCTAGTAACTATACTTCTAATATTCGCGAACTCGAAGGGGCTTTAATTCGGGCTGTAGCTTATATTTCTATTTCTGGTTTAGCTATGTCTGTTGAAAATATTGCTCCCGTGTTGAATCCACCAGTGGAAAAAGTAGCCGCTTCTCCCGAAGCAATTATCCAAATCGTCGCAGATACTTTAAATATTTCTCTTGAAGATTTAAAAGGTAATTCTCGCAGAAGAGAAATTAGCAGCGCCCGACAAATTGGAATGTATTTGATGCGGCAACATACCGACTTGAGTTTACCGAGAATTGGCGAAGAATTCGGTGGCAAAGACCACACTACAGTGATGTATAGTTGCGATAAAATTGCTCAATTACAGCAAAAAGATCCGAGTTTATCGCAAACTTTGCGTCAGTTAAGCGATCGCATAAATTTCGCCAGCCGCGATCGCCCTTAGCCTTGAAGAGGGGGAGGGACAAGGGAGACAAGGAGGAATTAGAAGATAAACTGATAACTGGTAAATATTCACTGTTCACTGATAACTGAACCTAGTCCCCGATCCTCATAAGTAAAAATACCCTGTGGAAAAATCCAGGAGTTTTTCCACAAGCTTTCCACAGCCAAAAAATATAGCGCGCAGCGCTATAGCAATGCGATCCCATTGAGTATCTGTTATCGTGGCAAAACAAGCTTCCCACTTTGGCTCATCCTGTAACTCAGCCAAAAGACGGGATGCAATTGCATCTTGGCGATCAGGTGGAAGTTATTCGATTTTGGCGATCGCCTGCTCGAGAAGTTCAGTCATGGTTCAAGTAAGGCAAACACAGTAATATTATACCTGACAGTAAACCCAGTACGCTAAAATCTGCATCCAGTAGGGTGGGCAGGGAAATCTACTTTTTCACACTTCTGTTTCTGGTTCTAATGAATTTTTGGTTTTAATTAAAACATCTCCTATCATTAATTCAGATTCAGAAAAAATTTTAATTAATTCTTCAGTAGAAATTTCCCCTGTGCGCGCTCGAATTGTTCCTGCTCTTAAATGTCTTTGTGCTTGACGGAAACCGTTTCCTTTGCGTCCCACTCCTGTTGTTTCAATTAAAGTAACTGAACCTGCACTGATTGCAGCAAGAACTCTAGTGTTAAATATACCTAGTTCTTCTACAAAAGAAGCAACAGTAATAGATGAAACGACTGAAATAACCCCTAACACAATATAAGTGGTGTGCAAAACTACCGCAGAGCGATGCCACTTTTTGACTTGAGTTTCAAATTCTTCAAGAACTTGTGAGTTTTCCATATCAAAAATATTTCTATACCTTATTTTTTTAATTTTTCAATTCTGGCACTTTTTTGGACACTGCAAACCAAACTAAAACCAGTGCCAAAAATGCAGGAATTGTTTGGAGTGCTAGGGTAGTGGGTTTAAGAGTAAATGCACCAAAAATACCAGCAACAATGACACAAACCAAGAAAAATACTCGAATAGATATAGCATTGTTTTTAGCAAATGCTCCCCAGACTAAACCCGCAGCAATAAAACTGTTGTACAAACCTGCATTCGCAACAATAGGAGCAACTATTTGGGCAATTTTATGAGTAAAACCTAAGCGTTCGTAAACAAAAGGTTGTTGCCAGAAGAAAATTTCTACTATTGCTATTGCAACATGAATTATAGCAACAAAAAAAACCGTAGCAGTTACAATGATAGGTGGCATTTATAAAATATTCCTTTAAGTATAATCAAGAATTCAAAGCCTCTGAATTTCTGTGAATTAATCCCCAGTATTCTTTTCCCTCCGAATCTTTAAATCGAATCGCACCTGCTCGAACTAAGATTTTTTGTAATTCTTCATCTGAAAAACCGCCTAATCTATACTTAATTGCTTCAAAACTACGTCTTTTCCATTTTGGATGCTCTAAAAGCTGTCTAGCAACTTGCTCTGCCATAAATTCAGTACGCATTTGGGCAAACTCAAACCGCATTCTTCTTTCTTGCATCAGAAAGGAGGCTAAAGCAGTTACAAGTGCTGTTCCAAAAGCTGTGATGATCGAGGTAATGACAGTGGTTAGCATGGTAAGATATTTTCCTGTTGATGGTGCGATCGCGTCTCCTTATTAAAGATAAAAATTCTTTTTTGTAACGTCGAGTTATTATGATTTACAATCACGATTATTGATTGTTCCATCCGGCATAATGGTTCGGCACAAAATGATATTTTCCATCGCTCTTTCAATGACATCCCCCTCACTTGCTGAGTTTTTAGTAGCAACGAACTCTGTTAAAAATATCTTAGCTCCCTTAAAGTTGGCATCTGTAAAGTTTGCCCCTAAATAATGGGGATCGTAAGGTCCATCACTATCAATAATGGCGTTTTCAAAATTCGCAGCTGTAAAATTTGCTGCTCTCATATCAACACCATCCATCTCAGCATCTTTAAAATTAGCGTTAGTAAAATCACCGCCAAGTAATTCTAATGCCCCCGAAGATGATTTTTCAAAATTAGCCCCTTTCATTATGGATCGACTAAGATCAGCACGATGTAAACTAGCAGCCGAAAAATCTGCTTCATCCCACCAATTATTAGAAATGTCTGCCAAATTCAAATTTGCATTTCTTAAGTTAATCTTTTTCGCTGAAAGAAACTTGAGTTTAGCATTTTTGAGATTAGCACCTTCTAAATCAAGCGTATTAAACTTTGTTAAATAATATTTCTGCTCACCATCGTTAAAAGATGCTGCTCCAGCATCTTCCAGAGCTTTAATAATATCCACCCCTTCAAAATTTCCATTTTTAGCTTTACCTGTAGTGACGAGTTGTTGGATAGACTCTGACGTAGTTGGTGTAGTCACTTGTATAGTATCTCCTATAAGTTCAATTTGATTTTGACTCTTAAGATGAATTGCGTTTTGTTGGATATTTATATAAAAATAGAGAAGCACCCATTGCGTTTTTTACGAAGTCTTACAAATTAGCTTTGCCTGCTTACCGTATCTGTTCAAGACGAATGCTAGCTTGATTAAAAATTAGGGTGGTTTCCCTTTTTCCGTCTTGAATACGAGGTCTTGCGACTTTAAAACGCTTATCAACGAGGATTAATATTTCATCGCCATCATCTATATTAGTTGCTGTTCCTTTAAGGATCAAAGGTTCAGATGTCTTGGCACTGGCTGGAAATTCGGTAATAGTAATCATACTTGAGTTTGTATTAAGCTCTTAATTCTGCCCCCTATTTAAGAATTTAATTCAACTACAAACTAATACTTCTAGTTCCTGCTGAAGTAATACGAAGAACTTGCTTTCTGTGACGAGGTTCAGCACTAATATGAATCCAACTAGGACGTGCATCAGTACCAAATTCGAGAATAACTTGGTCAAAATTCCGATCGCTTTCTTTAACAATCCATTCCGCTAACTCTCGTGTCTTACCGCTAGTAGGGACAATATCAGCAGCAAAGCCAAGACGATGGGCGCTATTCGGCGATCAACTTTTCTGTTTAAAGCCTCAGAGCGAAATCCAGAGTTGATTTTGAGCGGACCTAAGACATCCCGTGCAGGTTGTAAAAGCTGATTGCATAAAGTCCTTAGATTCTCTACTTCACCGCGAGTAGGTGTGTTATCTATGCCTGAGAGTCGAGCAGTAACAGACTCGGTAAGCTCAAATAATTTGAAGTTAGCACTGAGGTTCATATCTAAGTCGATTGCGTTGTCATCTTGCAAAAAGAGCCAGATTCCCTCCTCAGCAATTTTAGTATTGGTAGTATTAATCCCTTTAGCGATGATTCGTCGAGTCCCACCCGTGTTAAAAGTATATGCAATTGACCAACTGCCACTACTCACTGGCGTTTTCCCCAGCAACCAACGGTCATCCGCCCATAACTCTACTTGAGAAACATCTGTATCCGCTGTTCCTTCAAAAGTAATCTCGGTCAAGATTGGTAGCTCGGAGTCGTCTTTTGGCTTTGTAATTGTGATGCTCATGGTTTATCCTCGTAGTAATTTAACTAAATTAAAAAGTCGCGAATGGCACGACCAACGGCTTCTCCACCCCGGATAGAGTCATTTTTGAGGTCAGGCTTAGGAAAACTTATCCCGCCAACAGTACCGCCTTTGAAGTTGATGAAATACAGTTCTGCTAAAACTGCTGCTTTGACGTTGGTATCTTCTGCACCCGATAAGACACCGAAGTTAGCAGTTTTAGCACCACCATCAGGAATGTTTAGTTCTTGAGCAATTTCTTTGGACATTTTTGCGGCTAATTTCCGGTCAGGCGCATCTCCCTTAGTAGCGTGAAGAAAAACTTCTGACCGTTGTGCTGTCCCGCCAGCGACAGCATTATGATGAATGCTACAGAAAACGTCGAAGCCCGCTGCCTTTAAACCCATATCCCGAAGACTGAGTTGAGGTGTATCCACAATCACACAACTAATTCCTGCCTTTACTAAAACATCCCGCGCTGCGTTGGCTGCAATGAGATTAAGTTGGTGTTCAGTGGTGACACCGTCGTGCGCGATCGCGCCTGGATCGAATCCAGGAGCCAAAGGCCCGTGTCCCACTTCCAACATCACCTTCTTCCCTGATGGAACAGGCACGGTGACTACTGAATGTTTCCAGACAGGCGCATCAGGAATTTCAGCATCTGCTGGCGCAACTTGGAAGGAATTTGCTTTTGTGTGTCTGTTTAAGAAATCAATCAAAACTGGCTTTACATTGCCGTTGTAAAGCTCGACCCCCTTGTTATCCTTCATTGCTACGACAACGGGTTGAGTCCCATTGCGAAAAAACTGAAACCAAGTGCCATTGGGTGTCACTAAACCGCCGCCACTCCCATCCGTAGCCGTTCGAGATAATAGGTCAACCGCTTCGACATCTCCACCATCAGGTTTAGCAACTAAAAATGTCCCTACTCCTGAAAATCTGTTAAGAAAAGTGATTAGATCGGCTTTGACATCAATAGTTTCACTTTTTACTGTATCTCCACCTTTCATTGCCGATACAACAGGCTTACCATCGCTACCACGAGCAAACAAAATCCAATTTGCCATTTTTTTTATCCCTATAAACTGAGATTCGGTTTTACAGCAATAAGCTAACTTGCTTTGCCAGCCCCAAGCGAACATCTTTTTGCGATCGCAACACATTCTTGCTACAACATCCGAAATTGCTTAGGTAACATTCCTGTATGTTTCTGAAAATGCTTGGCAAAGTGGCTGGGATTGGCAAAGCCACACCTAATTGCGATCTCAACGATCGTCACTTCCTTCTGTTTTAAGAGTTGCTTCGACATCTCAACTCGTTGCTGAATCAAGTACGCATGAGGAGTTATCCCAGTTGACTGCTTAAATAGCCGACAAAAATAGTATTGGCTCATCCCTAATTTTTCTGAAATTGTCGCCAATGACACATTCTCGTTCAGATGAGCATTCATATATTCAAGGGCTTGCTTTAATTTGTATTTAGGTAAGCCATCTTCATGTTCTTTTAGAGAGTGCTTGCGCGTTGAGTAATTTCTCAGCAAATGAGCCGCTAGAGCCGTTCCCATTGACTCTGCATAAAAGCAACTGTTCGTTGCATCAGTTTCCAATACTGTTCTCAGAGCGATAATAATTTGACTGACTAATAAATCGGGGGTAGATAACAACGACTTCAGTTCAACTTGCTCTGGATTCGCAGTCTCATAAGCAGCATGAGCGAGAAATTTCGGATCGAGGTAGCAGTGAGTCGTTTCTGCTGCTTGATTCGCCCTCACTCTAATGGGTGTATAAGCAGAAAGCATTTCAATGTAGCCTACTTCATCCGAATCATGCTGCAAAAGGTGTCGCTTGCCATCAACAACCATTTCCACTTCTGTCGGCTGCTTCCAACACGGCAAAGAAATCATGTGCTGAAGACTTGTTGCTTCAGGAATTTCTATTGCAGGTAGTTGATAATGTGCAATATGAATATTCTTCCATCCCGCTTGCTGACTGGAGTGAATGCGGGGACGTGGAATAAACGTTAAACTTGAGTCTGGCTGAGAGTAATCGATCGCTAAAATTTTTCCTGTCGGCATTTTAATTATCCTTACCAGGTTTTTGTGCTAGTTAGCTAATTCGATTTAAGAGAGTCAGAATCCGCACCGTTTAACAATCAATAACGAGTAATGAAATAATGATCGGTATTACCACAGTGAATGAAGCAATGATTAACGATTTGTCAAGATAACAGCTAATTTGTCAAGATGACACTAATTTGACAACAGTAATATTTAATTTGTCCATCGACACCAAATCAACCAAAGCAAAAACCATGAAATTTATTTGCAGTCAAAGTGACCTCAACACCAACCTCTCCCTCGTCAGTCGCGCCGTTCCCTCTCGCCCCACCCATCCCATCTTGGCAAACGTCCTCTTCGTCGCCGACGCAGAAAAACAGCAAGTCAGCTTAACAGGCTTCGATCTCAGTCTCGGTATTCGTACCAGTTTCCCCGCCCAAGTCATTTCACCCGGAACCAGTAGCCTCCCCGCAAAACTACTGAATGACATCGTTTCCCGCTTACGAGAAGGAGAAATCACCATCGAAGACGAAGAAGAAACCGTAGGAGGAGGAATTTTAGCCACGATAATTTCTGCTTCCGGGCGCTTTCAAGTACGCGGAATGGAAGCAGTCGAGTACCCCGAATTACCCATAGTTGAAGACGGCGAAGACTTAACTTTACCCATCGAGGCTTTAAGCGAAGGTTTAAAATCAACTTTATTCGCAGCTAGTAGCGACGAAACCAAGCAAGTTTTAACAGGAATTCATCTAACTCTTAAGGTCGATAACTTTGAATTTGCCGCCACAGATGGACATAGACTAGCAGTAGTTAAAACTACCAACGAGTCTGAATTAGAAGCAGAAAATCAATCGCCTTTAAGTGAAATAGAAGATTTTGAAATCACTATTCCTGCACGCGCTTTACGAGAATTAGAGCGGATCTTTGCTCTCCAAGATAAAACTGATTTGATTGCTCTGAATATTGACGAAAGTCAAGTAATTTTTGAAGTTGGCGATCAACGTTTAACAAGTAGAAAATTAGAAGGACAATATCCTAATTATCAACAACTAATCCCCAATCAATTTAGCGTCCAACTAACTTTAGACCGCAGGAGATTAGTGAGTAGCTTAGAATTAGTTTCTGTCTTAGCCGACCAAAAAAATAATATCGTCAAATTTAGCTTAGACAGCGAAAAACAGCAACTTGCTTTAAGTGTCGATGCCAAAGATGTTGGTAGTGCAAAAGAAGTAATGTCTGTAGAAATGTCCGGTGAGAATATCGAAATTGGTTTTAACACCAAATACTTACTCGACGGCTTAAAATCCCTTCCGAGTAACGAAATCAAAATGGAACTCAATTCACCCACCACACCAGTTATTTTTACACCCCTTGGTGGCTTAAAAATGACTTATTTAGTAATGCCAGTTCAGTTACGTGATTAATTATTCGTAGTTGCACTTACGTGGTTATACCTAATTAATTCCACCCCCCTATTTTAGGGGGTGGAGAAGATTACAACTCAAGCTTTGCTCTGAAAAAATGCTATTATTTGACAAACAATCTAATCACCGATTGGTCAATTAGCAGCGCATTTTATTTGGGGTGTAAAGATGGCAAATGTAATTAGAGAAGGTGACGATAACTTACCTGTTGTCGATTACACTGACCTTTTACAGAAAATTATCACTTATTTAAGACAGCAAAACCTTTTCAAAATTTCTGGCGATCGCCAACGCCTCCTCATCAAACTTGATACTATCGCCGCAACTTTGTCAAGGCAAAATATCCAAAATCCCCTAAATTCCACCAGAGGTGTGCGTAGTGCAACTATTAACTTTAACCAAAATTTCAGCAACAGTTTTCCTCAATTAATTCAGCAAATTAGAGATATCCTTCGAGATTCTCTTTGCACCACATTCAATACTGATAATATAACTGAATTTGTCACCGCCAATTTTTTCACAAATTTAGCACAATTTCAAGGTAATTCTCAACAATTAGGGTTAATCTACAATTTTAACCGCGAATTTGCTAACTTACAAAAACAAAAGTTAAGTATTGAGAAAAATCGTCCTGGTGGCGAATCTTTGCTTAAATTTCATAAAGTTACAATTTCTGTTCAACATATTAACACTTTTCAATCTGAACTTCAAGCCGGAGTTAAAAATTATCTTGACAATGAAGCAGATTGTAGTAATGAAACAGAACGAGAAGAACTTCACGAAATCCTCGAAGAAGAAATAGAAAATAACGAATCTGAGTTTCACAAATTACAACGGATAGTAGACCAAGAAACTTTAGGAAAACTGAAAAAAGAAGCAAAAATTAGTTATTTAACCTATATTATCGACAATATTGGGTCTGTAGATGCAACTGCTTTAATATATCTGCGAGATTTGAGACGACGTTTGCGCTTAATTGAATATTATCTTACTCATCAAGATAAAGCCTATGCTGATTATGAAGTTTCTTATGCAGGAGCAACAGTTAATTATCGAGACGTTTTTGCTCGTGCGGAAGCTGTAGATTCACTTCCGATTGTACCAATTATCGCAGGTATTTTAGGAGAAAATACCGACCGCGATCGCGGCGAAACTCAATTCATTTTCGGACTTAAGTTTAAATTTGGTAATCCCGTACAGAATAGCGGTGGTAAACCCGTATTTGATTACAATCTCGATATCCTCAACCCCGACAGTGAGGAACATCGAAGAGAGTTACGCGATGGCTCCGCCGACGCGCACAGCGCGTATCGCTACAACAGAGAAAAATTTGCCAGAAAAGTTTTACAGCGAGTATTTTTATATTACTTCGTCTTTGCTTGCGACAATCCTCAACAAGAAGGTTATCATCCTAGCAACGATTTAAACTACGACCCAATTCGTAACTTTGAAAGTCAAATATTACCCACTTTTAAAAGTGACAATCAAGAAAAAAAAGAAGCACTTTTGCGAAGAATTATTACAGGATTCAGGCAATATAATGTTCAAAGTAAAATAGCTATACTAAGAAAAACTTTACAGAACTTTATCCACAGAGACAGAATTTTACCAACAGGTAACTACTCGCGGCAAATTGTTGTTATCAAAAGCGTTCTTAAGAAAGATATTAATAGTAACTTAGACGGTAATTTTTTTGAGGATGTTGTTGTCAGTAACCCCAAACAATGTCTCAAATACATTTTAATCCAAAACGCAGGTGTTGAAACAGACGCTCTTTGTCAGCTACCTGTAACTATTGAAATAGAAGACATTCGTTATTACTTAAATCAAGAATCACAACAATTTAGTTGGCAATATAATATCAAAGAAATTCCAACTTTACCTATTTTATGGGTTCCTTCTCCCCAAACTAATCCTTGCTGGAAACTTTACTTACGTCACTTTAGTCAACAAAAAGCAATTATTTTTCCTTATAACAATACAAGGCTAAATGATGATAACTTAAATTCCGAACAAGCTTTTATTTATCGCTTTACTTGGACATTACTAGCTTATATTTGCCTAAGTATTTTACTAGAAAAAGCTCCAAATAATCTTTTTCTTCCGATGATACGACTACATGAAGGAACTCACGAAAATCCTTTTCCAGCAGAAAAGTTTTTAGCTAATTTATCTAAAATTGTTTCTTATCTTTTAAGCGAAAAATATTTATCTACCTCTCAAGG
>JAWQFW010000185.1:0-11446 GCA_035968095.1 Oscillatoria sp. PMC 1068.18 | reverse complement strand
GCTTAAAAGTGTCAATAGATATCAATAAAAATTAATCTAAGTTTGTTTTATTTCCTCAAAAAAGATGCGTAATTGTTACTTACTATCAACGGTAATTTTGAGCTTGGGTTTCAAACATTTGAGCGTATGTACCACCTAAAGCAATAAGTTCTGCATGAGTACCACTTTCAATAATAGAGCCGTTGGCGATCGCGTAAATCCGGTCTGCCATTTTCACTGTGGATAAGCGATGAGAAATCAAAATAGCGGCGCGAGAGTGGCAAATTTGGCGAAATTGCGCGAATACTTCCGATTCTGCTTGAGCATCCATTGCACTGGTAGGTTCATCAAGGACAATTATTTGTGACTCGCGTAAAAATGCCCTAGCTAAGGCAATTTTCTGCCATTGTCCGATGCTGAGTTCTTCGCCTTGGTGGAATAATTTACCTAAAATGGTATCGTAGCCTTGGGGAAGATTGGCGATCGCGCGATCGGCTCCAGATTGACAAGCAGCAGCGATAATCTTTTCATCGGTTCGAGATATGTCAATATTTCCTAACCAAATATTATCTCTGGCACTGATGTGATATTTACCATAATCTTGAAAAATTACCCCAATTTTGCGCCGTAAAGTCGCTAAATCGAAATTACGCAGATCCACCCCATCAATCGTGATTTTACCGCTTGTGGGGTCATATAAGCGGCAAAGCAACTTAATTAAAGTAGTTTTCCCTGAACCATTTTCCCCGACCAACGCGATCGTTTCCTGGGGTCGTATAATTAAATTAATATCCTTGAGCGCTTGACGAGTAGTATTGCCATATTTAAAGTTAACTTGCTCGAAAACAATTCCTCTTTGCATCGGCTGAGGAAAAGCTATCGGATGCAAAGGTTGAGTTACCTGGGGTTTTAGTTCCAAAAATTCGTATAAGTTGCTAATAAACAAGTTATCTTCGTACAAACCAGACAAACTACTCAAAAGACTTTTTAGTGCATTTTCTCCTCTATTTAAAGCTTGGTGATACAAAACCAAATCACCTAACTTAAGTACACCTTGAATCGTTTGATAAACGATAAAAGCATAAACTCCAAAGATAAAAATACCTCCAATACTCACTGCAAAGAAGTTAGCGAAAGTACGTTTAGTTGTAATTCCAATTTTTTCGCGATAAATTTGCTCGCGCAAACCCCGAAACCTCGTTTGTAAAAGCTTTCCTAAACTAAATAAACGTATTTCTTTTGCAAAAATATCTGCGGTTAATAACCAACGTAAATACCAAGCTTCTCGTTCTAAAGCTGTGCGTTGACGTTCCCATTTATACATAATTCCAGCATATTTTATTTTGACTAACATCGCCGGAATAGCAGCGAGAAAAAGTACGCTAGCAACACCCCAATGCAAAGATAACAATAAACCTACCATTGCGATTAAAGATAAACCATTTTGACCGATTTGTACCAAACGATTTAAAATTTGATTTGGTCGGTAAGATGCTTCTCTTTGGGCGCGTTGGAGAGTATCATGATATTGAGGATTTTCGTAATATTCTAAGTCTATTTCTACCGATTTGGCATGAAGAATATTTTCCATGTAGTCGGTAACTTTTTGTGTTTGAGCAATATTAACTAATTCTGCTAAGGAGTTACAAAAATTGGTAGCTAAGGTAATAAAGGCAGTTAAAATAAGTAAAAAAATTACTTGTTCCCAAGCTAAGTTTTTGTTTGTAGTAGTTAAACTAGCCGTAATAGTATCGACGATTAGTTTAGTTAAATATAAGCTAATTAAGGGAAGAATACTTTGAATAATTAACAAAATAACGCGCAGCGTTGTCCAACGAGGACTACTTCGCCAAACTAAGCGTAAAGCGGGAAAAATACGAATACTTTGCTTGATTTTCTGTTTTAATTTCATGTAATTTAATTGAAAAAATAGTCGAATCGGAGGAACACTACTAATGGTATTTTGGGGAGAATTATTTTAGTTAAATAAGAGTAAAGTAGCTTCAATTTCTTGGCGTATTTCCCTAGTAATATAACAATCACTGTTGAGGCACTCTACTAATAGCTGATTAGCTTCATAGTAATTTTTTAGTGTTTGTGCTTGTTCGGGGGTAAATTGCCAATTGTGACCAAGATTGCGAGATTCGATTGTAATAGCTCGGAGTTGGTTTGTCCAAGCTGTACCGTTTTGCTGCCACCATTGCTGAAATTCAGATTCAGATTTATTCGGGTCGGGTAATTGTTGTTTGAGAGTTTGTAAAGCTTGACCTAATTGATAATTATGGGGACGATCGGGAATCGACCAACCTGCGATCGCGCGATCGCACGCTAGGGCGAATGCACCTGCAAAGGCGTAGGGACGATCTGTACTCTGCAAATCTTGGGCGCGATCGCACGCAATAGTCAAAATTTCGTCGAAACCGATATCCAGGGCGCGAATATTCCCCAACATCACCAGGATAAATAAGTTGCGATCGAGGGCGCGGACTAATTCGCAATTACGGTAATTTTTGGGATGACGATTAGTTTGTTGAATCCGGGCAAGATTGAAATAAAATGCTCTGACTGCGGCTGGTTTAAAAGGTATTTCCAGAGAATGACTTTTCTCATTTACCCAAGCTAAAAATTCTTGTAAATAAGCATCTTTTGCTAACAAACTATCAATTTTTGCTTTCATTAATAATAATAAACAATCAGCTTTTGGTAACATTCCCACTGCTAACAAAAAGATTTCGCGCCAGTTTTTTTCGGTAATTCGCGCCACTAAGTTGTTGAGAGACTTTTCTAATTCTTGGGGAGAGGAACTGGTAATAATTTTGCGAGCAGTAAAATACTCTTGAAAACTCAGATGAGAAAAAGAATAAATTCCTTTAGCTCGTTCGACTAAAATTCCATGTTGAGTTTCAATTGATTTCACGACAGCAGCACTGTCAAGTTGTAAAGCGCGAGAGTCGGTTTCGCTTTCAGTAAGATTGCAAAGATAATCAGCAATATATTTTTCAATCTCTTTTTGTTTAAAGAGAAATTCTTGACGCTCAAAGGTTGCAAGAGCGAGATTAGCAAGTAAATCTTTTTTACGCTGTACTGAAAGTTTTTGGTAAACGCGATCGCGCACAATTCCTCGTTTCGCATCCCATTTTCTCATTAAAGTAGCAATCCCCGAACGGTATAATTCGGCGCGATCGCTAGGAAAATCACCTGAATCTTCAAATTCTAAACATAACAAAGTTAGCAGCAACGGATTAGTTGCGAGTTCCTGAATTCGGGGATTTGCTTGCAACTGTGCTAAAAATTCTTCTGCTTCATAAACAGTTTCACTATCACCGTTTTTAGTTAAACAAGTGACATTACCTGCTGTTTCTTCATCTTGACAACAACTTACCTGCAAATGACTTTCACTACGACCTAAATAAGCACAAGATTTAGCCAAAAACCATTTCTGCACAAAAGATTCAATTTGCTGGTAACTAAAATCAGCAATTTCCACTTCCGTGAAATTACTGAGAGTAGATTCTCGGATCGCGGTGCGACAGGCGATCGCGAAACGATTGCGATGATATTGATCATAAAAATCGCGAATTTCTTGATAGACTCGTTGAACATCTTCACCTTTAACTTCATCGATCCCATCAATTAAAATTAAGCTTCTTCCTTCTGCAAGCAACTTAGTTGTTTGAGTTTCATCAACATCGAAAATTAACAACAATTTGCTAATATATTCTTTCAGCGTCGGTTGATTTTTCGCTTCCGCAAAGGATCTAGCAACGATAAAAATTGGGACTAAATCGCCCAGAAAATCCCGATAACTACACTGGAGAGCAAGATATTTCAAAAATGTGGTTTTTCCTGCTCCGGGCTTACCAAGAATCGTCAATTTCGGATAGCGTAACACGGCTTCTTCGGCAGAACAACGTTCTTCATTAAGTCGATTAATTCCCAGAGGATCGAAGTTTTCGGCTTCCGGACTAAACTGTTGTAAGAGTTGGGCGATCGTTACTGTTTTGCGTCTGGGAATTTTTTCTAAAATATTCACCTCTGTGTAGATATCGCTAATTTCGATCGGACGAGACATATCTAAAGCCCGAATTGTCCCACACTGATTTTGGAGGCTGGGGCGTAGTTTCGTACAAATATTGTTAACTAAAGTATCAAGATTTTTAACTTGGGTTATTTTCGGTTCGTCCTCAAATTCAGTAACTTCTTCCCAGTCGAGATTGAGACGAAAGCAAATCTCTTGAAAAATCCATTTTTCTACTGGCTTCCCTGCGAAAAATTTACCTACAGTTTGACGAGTACAACCCACCTCCTCCGCTAACTGTTGCTGAGTTAATTCCGTGCGCTGGAATGCTCGGCTTGTTTTTTGTTTGCCTAATTTCGATAGTTTGAGCGATCGCTTTGCCATTGCTACTCAATCAACTTTTGTGAATTTTAGTAAATTTTTTGGGCAAATTACCGTAATTTTACCTTGCGCTTACTTAACTTATACATTACGCTAACTTGCCTTTGTCATGCTGGAATGTACTGATTTCTAATTAATTATACCCAGAGGTAGTCATGAAAACAGTCTTAATAGTTGAAGACGAAGTAATCAATGTAAAAGTTTTCTCCAAAATTCTCACTAAGCAAGGAGGATTTGCCGTTAAACACAGCGAAAATCCTGAAGAAGTCATGCAACTAGCTCAATCAGGACAAGCGGATATTATTTTAATGGATGTCTCCCTAGCACGGAGTTTTTATCAGGGTAAGCCAGTAGATGGGATTAAAATCACCCAAATGTTAAAAGCAGATTCCACGACAGCAAGGCTACCAGTTATTTTAGTCACAGCCCACGCCAGAGAGGGCGATCGCGAAGCGTTTTTGCAACAAAGCGGTGCTGATGGTTATATTCCCAAACCAGTGATCGATTTACAAGATTTTCTCGCGCAAATTGCCGCGATGATGCCAATCTAGTTTGAGACAATCAATGACAATTAGGAGTTTCTTGGCAAATGAGTGAGATGATAATTTTGAGCAGGTACAAATCTACAAAATGAGAGCGATCGCTATTAGCAATACTCAAGCACAGACTCACGCTGGTGAACGCAGATCGAGAACGATTTCGCCAAATCTGCGTTCCAGTTTTGTCTGTTAGCAATCATTGTGAGAACTTTCCTTCTCTAGGCAGTGGCTTTTCGCCGCACAATTTTCTAACTTAAGCTTAAAATAAAGCTTAGTTGGGTTAGAAATTTTATGAAATTTGACCGAGATTTGCTGAGACAAATATTTAATTTAACCGCGATTATCAGTGCTTTTGGCATTAATATCTGGGCGAATCTCGCACCAATCAAAGGTTTGACGATTGGAGAAATTTCCCAGCAAATATTTGGTAATGTCTTAATAACTCCAGCCAGTTATGCTTTTGTGATTTGGGGAGTAATTTACTTAGGCTTAATTAGTTTTGCCGTTTATCAAGTTTTACCTACCCAGCGTTCTCAAGAAAAATTACGTCGCCTCGGTTATAGTTTAGTTTTCGCAAGTTTGGCGCAAATTGTTTGGGTATTTCTCTTTTTATCCCGTTGGTTTGTGCTTTCGTTGGGAGCAATGATCGGGATTTTGCTATCTTTAATTACTGGCTACTTAAAATTGAGAACTGTTGAAGCTAAATTTTCTCGTCAGGAACGCTGGTGGATTGTGATTCCGCTTAGTATTTATTTAAGTTGGATTAGTGTAGCGACAATTTTAAACGTGGCGATCGCGCTTTCGAGTGTAAACTGGGATGGTTGGGGAATCAGCCCGGTAGTCTGGACAGCAGTAATGATCGCTGTAGCCGGAATAATTGGTGCTACAGTCATTAAACAACGGCGAGATCGAGCTTTTGGTTTAGTCTTAATTTGGGCGCTAATTGCGATCGCCGTTCGTCATCGGGAGATAGTAGCGATCGCCGCAACCGCAATTATCGTCGCCTTCGCCTTAATTCTTGTTCTTTTCTTTCAATTTTGGCGATCGCGCCACCATAACTTCAAATCAGCCTCAAAAAACCTGAAACGAAACTAACTAATTAGCCGCCGCAGGTGCAACCGCCTCCACTTGACTTGATTGAGTCACATCGAAAATCACTTTAAATGTTTCTCCCAATTCTTCTTTCAGCGACTCTTCAAATAATGCCACTTGTTCGGAACTAATTGCTTGAGTAGAACGAACATCTATTTTAATTACAGGCGGCTCCGGATCGCGAAATATTTCCGTATTAACCAGTTGCATATTTTCTTCAACCAATAAAGGACTATTAGCCACAACTCGCCGTACAGAATCATTAACTTGAGCTTGCTGAACCAACTCAATAAAGCTAACTCCTAAAGGTACTGCTAACAAAGCAATTAGAAACAAACTAACTCCCCACGAAACTGAACGTCCCAGTTGACTTTTGCGAGCATAACCACTAATCACATAAACACCAATACAAGCAAGATTAATGCCAATCAAATTAGTAAAATAAAGTAAAAAAGCACCAAAACTTAATTGCCATAAACCTTGGGAAAAAGTTAGCCCAATCACACAAATTGGCGGCATCAACGCAACCGCGATCGCCGTTCCCGGTAAAGCATCTCCTAAAGACGGACGAATCTTCGCATAAGCACTAATTCCCCCCGCCACAATTGCAATCAAGAGATCGACTAAATTCGGTTGAGTACGTGCTAAAACTTCTGTCCCAAATTCAGGTATCCCAATAAGTAAACCAACCAAAGACGAACTCACAAAAGCAATCAAAGTACCTGCCGCGATCGAAGCAAAACTGCTTCGCAGCAAAACTAAATCTCCTTCTAACGTAGCAAAGGAAAAGCCTCGTAAAGGTAACATCAGAGGTGCAATAATCATCGCACCGATAATCACGGCGGTACTATTAAGAATCAGTCCAAAAGTAGCGATTAAACAAGAACTGACTATCAAAACAATATAGTTAAGAGTTAGCTGCGAGTCTTTAACGAGAGATTCCCTCAACTTGAGAATCGGAATTACTTTCACCCAATAATGAGTGACCGAATGCCAAAGATTTTGCATTAGATAAATACCCCTGATAAATGCAATAGCTCTAATGCCAATTTATCTTTGCTCGGTCACTTCGTCGAGATGAGGAATTCTTTTACGAGCTTTTACTGAGAGTATTAATTGCTAAATGCCCATCATACTGCGGCTATAAGGGGTAGTTTCCGGTGCATGGTACATCGCCCAGTCGCGAATTCCTCTATTGTTAAGAATTGTTTGTGCCGTCGTAACTTCCGCTTCGCTTCCCTCAACGATCACTAAATAATCGCCTTCAGAAACCCGATTATCGTAGTAATTTGCCCGATCTTCCGGTATTCCCCAACCGATGAGTGCGCCAGCCAAACTACCACCAGCAGCACCAAAACCACTACCCAAGAGAGTATTCGCCAAAACGATACCTGCTTCCGCGACAGCACCAATTCCAGGAATAGCTAAGACCCCTAAACCACCAATTAAGCCGAGTAAACCTCCGGTAGCTGTACCTGCGATCGCACCTGCGGCTGCACCTTCTTTTGCTTGCTCGTCAGGAGTGTTGTTGACATTTGCACCGCTCATGTGTTCGTATTGACTGGCATCTTGAGCAATCACGGAAACTCGATCCATTTCAAAGTTATTATCTCTAAGTTGCATCAAAGCTTTTTGTGCCTCTTCGCGAGTAGCAAAAATTCCCACTGCACGTTTAATACTCATTTTCTGCTCCTCTGTTAATTTTTGAGATCTGTTTGCATATTGCACAAAAGGAAAATTAATCATTTTTGTACTTTTGTGAACACGACCATTGTCTCAATTTTGCTCAGGTATCTTCATCAGTCTGTAGGATAGCCTTAGTTTATCTCTTCGGAGGGGTAGCTGAGAAGATTCAACAGCGATCGCGCCAAAGTTATCACTGGAGTAGCTTGGGCAATCTGAATAATTGCGAAATCTCGCGATCGCAGGTTTAATTTTTGCAATCACTATCTCTATACTCCTGTTAAGAAAAATATTTTCTGATTCAAAAGCTTTTTCTTCTCAACCGTATTTTACCTACTTTTTACTTTCTGCTACTTCGCAATTCTCTTCCTCACTCTTTCTTCCCAGATAAATTCACTTTACTACGTCAGAGATAACACTAGCTAAAGATCTCTTGCTTAAGGTACAATCGTTAGGATTTAGTCTCAAAATCTGCATCGATGACGCGATCCCCTCAAAATTTATCATCCATTACTTGAGAATTGTAAATATTTGTCCCTTGATGCTACAATTTTTGCTAGTAGACCGATAAACTAAGCAAAGTATAACAAGATTCTGCTGTTGTCCAGCAGCAAAAAACTCTACTTATCTAACTGCATGATTCCGTTGCAATTAACTCTAAAAAATTTTTTGAGCTATCGAGACGCAACTTTGGACTTTCGCGGGTTGCATACAGCTTGTATTTGTGGTTCTAATGGTGCTGGTAAGTCTTCCCTGCTAGAAGCAATTACTTGGGTAGTTTGGGGTCAAAGTCGAGCCGCGACAGAAGATGATGTCATTAATACTGGGGCAAAAAATGTCCGAGTAGATTTCACTTTTAGTAATCATAGTCAAGTTTATAAAATAATTCGCAGTCGGACAAGAGGACGCAGTGCAGCGCTGGAGTTTCAAGTAGAAAGTAGTGGCGGTTTTCGCTCTCTTAGCGGTAAAGGTATTAAAGATACCCAGGAGAAAATTTTAGCCCAAATTAAGTTGGATTACGATACTTTTATTAATTCGGCTTACTTGCGTCAGGGACGAGCCGATGAATTTATGTCTCGTCGTCCCAATGAGCGTAAACAAATTTTGGCAGATTTGCTGAAGTTAAGTCAATACGAAAAGTTGGCAGAAAAAGCGAAGGATTTATCGAAGCAGTATAAGGGACAAACTGAAGAGTTGCAGCAAAGCTTACAAATTTTGGCGCAACAGCTTCAAGAAAAAGAGGATTTAATTGTTGAACGTGCTAACTTAGATCGAGAATTAGAGCAGTTGCAAAAGTTGCACGAGCGCGATTTGGGACGGCTCCAAGAGTTACAATTGGTGGCGAATGAAATCAAAACTTGGGAACAACAGCTAAATTGGCATCAAGATCGCTATCGTCATTATACCCAAGACTGCGATCGCTTAACTAAAGACCGTCTTTCGTCCCAAAGTCGTTTGTCGGAATTAGAAAAGTTCCTCGCGCAAGAAACAGAAATTGTTACTGGATATCAAAGTTTACAAAGTTTGCAAACCGAAGAAGCGAGTTTAAGTAATAAATTTCAAGCTTATCAAGATGCTCAACAACAAAAACAGCAGCGACAACAACAGTTAACTGAAAAAATTAATCAAGTAAATCTAGAAATTAAACAAACTCAAACGCAATTAGCAGCTTTAGAAGTCCAAGAGTTAGAAATTGAAGAAGTTTTGACTCATTCAGATGAAATAGCTGTTGCTTTAGAAAAATTAGCTCACCATCGTCGCACTGTACAAAAACTTGACGAAGTGCAATTGCAAGTAGCGCCTTTGTTACAGCAACGCAACGTACTTGTCAACCAAATTAATCAAGTCCAAGCAACCTTAACGGCGAAGTTAGAACAATTACATAGTTCCGAAAAAGAATTAAAATTAGAAGCTTCAGAAGTGCCGGGAATGCAATCAAAAGTGGTGGCGGTAGATCTGGAAATTGGGGAGTTAGATAAAAAGCGAGTTTATCGACAGCGAGTGTTGGAAAAAGGACAAGAAAGAGGCAAGTTTCAAGAACGTTTGCAAGAAAATCAACGAGTTTACGAAAAACAACTTGGCGAAATTCAGCAAAAACTGGAAATGTTGCAAGCTCCGGGTGCAGTTTGTCCATTATGCGATCGCCCTTTGGATGAACATTATCGCAACCATGTAATTAACAAAACTCAAACTCAACAAGAAGAGATTCAGCAGCAATTTTGGGCGATTCGCGAACAAATGGCAGTGTGCGAACGAGAATTACAAGTATTACGGGCAGAATATGCCAAGTTATCTGAAGAATTAGCTGGTTATGATTCTTTGCAACAGCAATTGGGACAACTGGAAGCGCAGTTGGATAGTAAAGTGGGTTTGCGAGAGCGAATGCAACAAATTGTGACGCAAAAGGAAGAAATTGAGCGATCGCTCAACATGGGAAATTATGCTCTTAATTTACAAGCGGAATTAGCTGCACTCGATCGCCAGTTAGCAGAGTTAAATTATAATGAACAAACTCATGCTTTGCACAGAGGAGAAGTCAATAATTGGCGTTGGGCGGAAATTCGTCAAGCTAAGTTAGATGACGCACAAAAAAGATTAGCTGGTTTACAAGCGCGAAAACCGCAACTCAAGCAAAATATTCTCGGTTTAGAAAACCAAATTACCCAGTTACGTCAAAGTTCAGAAATTCAACAAGAAATTGAAAGCCTCGATCGCCATTTAGCAGAATTAGGTTACAATCGACAAACTCATAATCAGATTATTGAACAGCGTCGTCAAGCACAAGTTTGGGAATTACCTTACCAAAATTTGCAACAAGGAAAGCAAGAGTATCCTAAATTAACAGCAGATTTACAACAATTAGAGCAAATGTTGCAAGCTCGACTTGCTGATCAAGAAAATCTCAAGTTAGAGTTAGATAATTTACTCGCTCAAAGACAGGAAATATCAGATGTTCGACCAGAAATTAGCACTTTAGAACAGCAAATTTCCCAACGCAGGCAACAATTGGATCGCGCGATCGCCCAGCAAGGACGTTTAGAACAAGCTCTAATTCAAATTGAAACTTTAGAGCAACAATACGCACAATCTCAACAGCGTTTACAAGCAGTAGGTAAGCAATATCGAGTTTATCAAGAATTGGCGATCGCTTTTGGGAAAAAGGGTATTCAAGCGCTGATGATTGAAAATATTTTACCACAATTAGAAGCCCAAACAAACCAAATTTTAGCTCGACTTACAGGCAATCAGTTACACGTCCAATTTATAACCCAAAAAGTCGGACGTAGTAGTCGCTCGAAGAAAAACGCTAAGACAATTGATACTTTAGAAATTTTAATTGCTGATGCTCAGGGTACTCGCCCTTATGAAACTTATTCCGGTGGTGAATCATTTCGGATCAATTTTGCCATTCGTTTAGCTTTAGCCAGATTGTTAGCCCAGCGAGCCGGAACCGCTTTACAAATGTTAATCGTCGATGAAGGCTTTGGCACTCAAGATGCGGAAGGATGTGAAAGATTGATTGCGGCGATTAACGCGATCGCTGCCGATTTTCAGTGTATCTTAACTGTTACTCATATGCCTCAATTTAAAGAAGCTTTTCAAACTCGCGTTGAAGTCTACAAAACTCAAGCTGGTTCTCAATTAAAATTGTTAACTTGAATTTTTCTTCCCTAAAAAAATAATTCCTTGCTCATCAATCCGGAAAACTCAACCTCAACTATGTATGATTAATAATTAACTATTAGTTCTAGGA